>JAIRPG010000042.1 GCA_031257105.1 Treponema sp. | reverse complement strand
TGGCTCATGGTATGTTCTATCGACGTGCAGTCGCCCATGATATTGGTGGTCAGTTCCGAAAGGTCTTTGTTATTAAAAAACGAAAGCGGAAGCCGGCGCAAATGTTCCGCCACATCGATGCGGATTTTTTCCGATTCGGTATACGCCGTCTTGTAGGTTTTGAGGTATTCGTTGTAATACGCGCATAGATACAGCAGCGCCGACACAACGCCGCCCGCAAGCAAAAACCAAAGCTTGTTTGTGTCCAGCGCTCCGCCGTTCATCAGCGGGTCAAGCAGCGTAACCATCGTCTGCACGATCACCACAAAAGGCAAAAAGAGCGATAGATTTGAAATCACGCAGGCGCATACCGCATGATTTAAGTTTTTCTGCCCGTCATCGGACAGATTGAGCAGTTTTCCCATAATTGTCAAACCTCCTGTTTCCCATACCATTAGTTAGTGTCTGTCCACAAAGTCGGTTACTTTGTGGACAGATCTTGCATTTTCTCGCCTAAAGGCTACGAAAATGCGGTTTTAAGGTAGTCTGTCCATAATGTGTCTACATTATGGACAGACACTAGTTAGTCTATGCTAACCAATTATTAGCCTAGACTAACTTTAGAAAACAGTCAATAGGGGCGCTGGAGAGCATCTGCTGGCCGCTGCCGAAATTGGAGACGACATTACCGAACATGGCTGAGCGTTAAGGCAAAGGCGGATAACAAAAGCCCCGCGCAGATTATCAATGAGATAGTGTCTGTCCACAAAGTCGGTTACTTTGCGGACAGCTTTTTCTACAGCCTGTTGCGCTTGATAACATAAATCTTCGGTATTATTTAGTTGCGCTCAGAATTGTTGAGTGCCTTTACACAGGCTTTCCCGCTTCCCGCAGGGCTTTATTTGCGATGAAAGGAATACTCGTCAACGCTATTACCGCGCCTGTTCCAATCATCAAAAAGTCGATATTGATCATATCCGCAACCGGTCCGAACACAAGCATACCCAGCGGCATCATGACGCTTTGAACCATTGTAAAAACCGACATAACCCTTCCCATAAAAACTGATTCTACAGTTGTCTGCACTAAAACCATTGCAGGCGTACTATAGAGCGGCATAGTTATACCGATAACCGCCATAATTCCGGTATATACCCAAAAATTATCTGCCAGCCCAAGACTTATTACTCCAAAACCATACAATACGGTGGCGAATACCATGGTAAAAATACGGTTTTTAAATCCGCCCCACATTCCTATGAGAACCCCTCCTATCATCATGCCGATAGAAAACGTAATCTCTATCGCGGTAAGACGCCATACGTCATTTCCAAAATCGCGGGTTACCTGTAGTCCTGACAAAAATGCCGACGGAGCGGCGAAAATTAAAAACAGCGCGCTAAAAACAAACAGCCAGAGAATATAATTGTTTCTCTTTATATAGTTCAATCCTGCTTTCAGGTCTTTAAAATATTCAATCCCCTTTGTCCTGCTTTCCGTTTCAGCCTTTTCCATAGGCGGAGTTTTAACAAAAAAGAATAAAATACTTATGCCGATTGCGGCGGTAATAACATCAAGAAAAAACAATACTTCCAGAGGCGCAAAAGACATAAGTGCGCCGCTTATCATAGGCGCGGTCAGCATGGTAAGCGATTGAATACTACTCTGAAATCCATTTATTTTTGTCAATGATTCTTGTGGAACAATCTGCGGAATTAACGCCCCGACTGCCGGCATTTGTACGCCCTGCCCAAAAGAACGGATAACCGCGCAGCAGAGGAGAATGCCAAAATTATCAATGCCAAAAAAGACAAGAACCGTCACAATTAAACTGGCGAAGGCTATCGCTCCGTCTGATATATTGATGATATATTTCCGGTTAAATCTATCCGCCCAAACTCCGGCGAAGGGTGAAATAAGAAACATTGGCAGAAATAAGGCAAAGGAAATAATCGCCATCATGGTTCCCGATTGGGTCTTCAATGTTATATGCCATAATATAGCATATTGAACAACCATTGAACCAAAAATCGATAAAGCCTGCCCTGTTAAAAATAGGGCTGTATTTCTTTTCCAGTTAATGTCCATGATTACTCCTATCATACTTATTTAGTGTCTGTCCACAAAGCCGGTTACTTTGTAGACAGACTGCGGACTTTAGTCCGATGCATTTTCGCAGTCTTTAATTGCTGTTGACGGGACACTAGAGCAGATCCACCGGATCGACATCCACTTCCAGGTAAACGCTACCGTCACGGTTCTTATCGTAGCGGCTCAAGATCGCGCTTACGGCGCCGTGAAGGGGCCCCATGGCGGGCGAACGGAGGATAATCTGCCGACGGTGGTTTCCCGCGATAAGCGAGAGGGGACATTCGGCGGGACCGAGGAGTTCCGCGCCCGGCGGTAAAAGAGGGCCCGCGATAGCCGCCAACCGCGCAGCCGCCTTGTCCGCCCGCTCCGCTTCTTTTGACCGCGCTGTAAGGCGGATGAGCCGGGAGTAAGGGGGAAAGCTCTGAAGTTTCCGCTGCTTCAGTTCCGCAGTAAAGAAACCTTCCACATCTAAGGCGCAGGCTCCCCGGATGATCGGATCTTTAGGGCGTAGAGTCTGGACGATCACCTTGCCATCTGGGAAATAGCGTCCCGCTCGTCCCGCCACCTGTACGATGAGGGAAAATGTCCGTTCCGCAGCCCTGAAATCGGGAAGTTGAAGGCCGGTATCGGCCAGCGCTACTCCCACAAGGCGCACTCCGGGAAAGTTGAGACCCTTGGCCACCATCTGTGTTCCCAGGAGTATATCGATGAACCCTGCCCGGAACATATCTAGAATTTCTTTAAGGCTTCCCTTCTTACCGGCGCTGTCCGTATCGGCTCGGCGGATACGCAGATCCGGAAAGGTTCGCTGTACTTCTTCTTCTATCATTTCGGTACCGAAGCCGGAAAAATTCGCTTCTAAGGAACCGCACTGGGGGCAGGCGCGGGGAGGGGTTGTTGAGTAGCCGCAGTAGTGGCATAAAGCCCGGCCCCGGGCTTTGTGGTAGGTCAGGGACACCGAACAGTGCCTACAGGTAAGCTCGTAGCCGCAGTGCTTGCAGTGGTAGAAGTAGGCGAACCCTCGGCGGTTGAGGAAGAGGATAGTCTGCCTGCCCATGGCGGCGGTCTTGCGGATTTCGTCCCGTAATTCCCGGCTCAGGCAGCCTTCGGTATTTTCTAGGCTTACAAGTTGAATCTCAGGCGGGCTGCCGCCGGAAAGGCGGCGGGAAAGATCGAGCCGCCGGATTGCGCCGTCCCGGATCAGCTTCCAGGCTTCCACCGAAGGGGTGGCGGATCCCATCACAAGCCGCGCCCGGCTCACCGCGCAACGGCGCATCGCTACCTGCCGGGCGTGGTACCGGGGGGTATTCCCCGACTTGTAGGAACCGTCCTGTTCTTCATCGATGATGATAAGGCCCAGATCCTGTACCGGCGCGAAGACGGCGCTCCGGGGGCCCGCTACAATCAGGGCTTCACCGGGAGGGGCGCTCCGGATACGTACCCACTCGGCAAGCCGGGCGCTGGGGGTCATCCCCGAATGGATAGTGCTGGCGGCCTGCCCGAAACGCCTCCCGATGGCTTCGACGGTCTGATGGGTCAGGGAGATCTCCGGCACTAGGTAGATCACCGATTTCCCCCGGCGGAGCATATATTCCGCCGCCCGGAGGAACACCTCGGTCTTCCCCGAACCGGTGATGCCATAGAGGTAGAAGGGCGTGATTTTTCCCTGTGGGTCAGGCTCCATCCGGATAACGGCGTCGAGCGCCCGTCGCTGTTCATCGGAGAGTTCGAGGGCTTCCTGGGCGATCTCCGCCGGATCCTCCGGAAAAATCGAGGAAGAACGCGCCCGCCGCCCCGAGGGGATCATGGCAGCCAGGGCTTCCCCCAGACCGCAGAGGTAGTACCCCGCTATCCACCGGGCCAGTTCAACGTCTTCACCGCCAAAGATCGGTTCTTTATCAACAACCCGCCGTATGCTCTTGACTCCCCGCTCTTCCATCCCCGGCGGCGGCGCGGATCGCCCCGCGATAACGTACCCCAACGCTTCCCGCCGGCCAAAAGGCGCCATGACTCGCTTTCCTATCGCGGCTTCCCCGGCGGCGTCCCGGTGATAGGTAAAGACCTGATCTACCGGAACGTTGAATACCACCTCGAGGTAGGGCGCCGCTTCCCGTGTTTCCGCCATACTATCGACGGCGCTCCACTCACGGTTCCAGAGAACGGCTGCTCACCTTCTCCACTGCGTAATCGGCGAAATCCGCCGTTTTCATGGAAGCGCCCTCGCCTAACTGCCGGCCATCCCGCAGGCGGATAGACACGGTTCCCTCGTTGGCCTCCCGCTCCCCAACCACCAGCATATAGGGGATCTTCCGGTTCTGGCAGTTACGGATCTTGGCGTTGAGCCTGCCGTCATCATCTTCCACGGACACCCGCAGATCCCGGCTCCGCAGCTCCGCCGCCGTCTTGCGGGCGTAGTCGTTGAAGCTCTCGCTCACGGGAATGACGGCGATCTGCTCCGGGGCGATCCACACCGGGAAGGCCCCGCCGTAGTGCTCGATGAGTACCCCGAAGAACCGCTCCAGCGAACCCAGCAGGGCCCGGTGCACCATGTAGGGCCGCTTATGCTGGCCGTCGGCGTCCACAAAGGTCATGTCGAAACGCTCAGGCTCGTTGAAATCGAATTGAATGGTGGTCATCTGCCACTCCCGGCCCAGGGCGTCTTTGATCTTGAGATCGATCTTGGGGCCGTAGAACGCGCCGCCCCCCTCATCGATCTCGTAGGCCATGCCCTCGGCCTCTACCGCCTTGCGGAGGCTTTCCAGCGCGGCGTCCCAGCGGCTCTGCTCGCCCACGCTTTCGGCGGGTTTGGTGGCCAGATACGCCTTGATGTCCTTGAAGCCGAAGATCTTCCATATATTCAGGCTAAAGCGCAGTACCTCCCGAATCTCCCCTTCCATCTGATCGGGGGTGCAGAAGATGTGGGCGTCGTCCTGGGTAAAACCCCGCACCCGCAGCAGCCCGTGGAGCACCCCCGACCGCTCGTAGCGGTACACCGTGCCCAGCTCTGCCCAGCGCAGGGGCAGGTCGCGGTAACTGCGGCCCTTGTTCTTGTAGATCATGATGTGAAAGGGGCAGTTCATGGGCTTGATGATGTAGTCCTGCTTGTCGATCTCCATGGGGCTGTACATGTTCGACTTATAGAAGCCCAGGTGCCCCGATGTTTCCCAGAGCCAGCTTTTGCCGATATGCGGCGTGTAGAGGATCTCGTAGCCGTTGCGGTAGTGCTCTTTTCGCCAGAAGTCCTCGATGGCCACCCGGATGCGCCCGCCGTTGGGGTGCCAGTAGATGAGCCCCGCTCCGGCTTCCTCGTGAATCGAGTAGAGATCCAGGTCTTTCCCCAGCCGGCGGTGATCCCGCTTCTCCACCTCTTCCAGGAAGGCCAGGTGCGCCTTGAGGTCTTTCGGGCTTTCCCAGGCGGTACCGTAGATCCTGGTGAGCATGGGCCGCTTTTCGTCGCCCCGCCAGTAAGCCCCGGCTATGTTCATCAGCTTGAAAGCCCCGGAGTGAATCTCCCTGGTGTTTGCCAGGTGGGGCCCCCGGCAGAGATCCGCCCATACCGCCGTCCCGCCGGCGCTGTTCTCGTAGACGCTTATCTCCTCGCCCTCGGGCAGCTCATCGATGAGCTCAAGTTTGAAGGGTTCGCCGGCAAAGCGCCGCTTCGCCTCCTCCCGGTTCACCGAAAGGCGCGTAAAATCCTGCTTTGAATCGATGATCCGCTTCATCTCCGCCTCGATAGCGGGGAGATCCTCCGCCGTGATGGGCCTGGGCAGATCGAAATCGTAGTAAAAACCGTTCTCGATGGAGGGCCCGATGGCCACCTTGGTTCCGGGGAAGAGCGTCGTTACCGCTTGGGCCATGACGTGGCTCACCGAATGACGAATAACGGCGAGCCTTTCGCTCCCCTCAGGCAGTTGCTTTTCACCTGATTTTTCCTGATGAGACATAGGTTGTACCTCTCTGCTAGAATTTGAACACTATACCGCTCAGCTTGCTATTAACGAAAGTTTGGACTTTACCCCTCTTGGTAGAGAGAATTAAGCGGCTTGCGGCTTTGCGGCTTGCGGCTTGCCATCAGTTAAATATATCAGGCGCGAGATAGTCAAGTCATACTAAGGGCGCTGTCCGGCAATTTTACTTTTAGCCGCCCTTGGCGTGAGTTATAACGCGGATCAGCGCCCTGAAGCAAAAGCTGGCGGGTACGGATTACAGCACGGCCAAAATAGCGGAGGGTTCGGCGGCCATCGCGGACTATGCCGATGAGATCGCCCAGCGCCAGGCATGGCGGCATCTTTCTTTATTTATGACAATACCTAAAGAAGGTCGAAAATACAAGATGTATACCTAATTCCCGGCATAATGACGCGAGGGTGCTTTCATCATTTTCATTTGACCATTCACCGGCGGCCGTTTCCTCTATTTCTTTAAACCCTGCCTCCAGTGTTTCCTGGTAAAAATCCATGAATATCGACGGAAATCGTTCCCTCAATGTTTTATATGCCACTACAGGCAGGGTTTCTACATATTCTTTGGTTACATATATATGATCAGTAACAAACATCCCCCCATGTTTTATAACACGGTAAATCTCTTTTAACGCCTTAAATTTATCCCCTTCAATATTTATAAAGGCTCCATAGCCTGAGATTATATCGCAAGTTTCATCCTTAAAAGGAATATCGCATATATTCAGCGCGGCATATTTGATATTTTTTATGTTGTTATTCTTATCTAAGAATTTTTTCCATTCTTTAACGACTGTTGGACATAAATCGGTAATTATTATACCGGCATTA
>JAIRPG010000061.1 GCA_031257105.1 Treponema sp. | reverse complement strand
CCCTTCATGGCGGGTAATCTCACACGCAAGATGACGCGGGGGGGGGGGGGGTAGTTAAACATACGATAAAACACGCGGTTCATGCGATCGGCACAGTGCCCGGCAATTCAAGAAAATCGAAAGATTCTCTTATATTTTTATTGTAAATCCACTTTTTCAGGCTGTCAACAAAAAAGATCGGGGAAGCGGGAAAAAAAATCCACCCCATAGCGCCGGGGATCGCCGGTGAAGGGATCGCGGAAAGAAAGCCCCCGCGCCGCGAGGCCGATTGCCCCGGTGGGCGATAGGGCGCCGCCGTACAGGGCGTCATTCAGCAGGGGAAAGCCGATCCAGGCAAGGTGGCAGCGGATTTGGTGCCGGAACCCCCTGCGGAGCCGCAGGGAAAACCGCAGTCGGTTTCCTTCCCGGACGGCGGCGGTAATCTCCGTCCGGTAGGGCTTCCCCTGATCGAGGGAGACGCTTCTTGTATGGCTGCGGCCATAGACGCGCCCCGCGCCGCCCGCCCTGTCCGGCGTCCATGGCCGAACCGCTTTCCTCCCCGGCCCATAGGCCCGAAAGGCGCTCTCGATAACCGCCGGGGCCGCCGGATACCCGCCGCCGGAGCGAAGAGATTCTATCAGCCCGGTAAGCGCCGGAGGAACCGGCGGAAAGCCCGCTCTCGCGGCAAGCCCGCCAGCGGGCCTACTGCCGGCGGGCTTACTGCCGGCGGGCTTACTACCGGCGAGCTTACTGCCGACGGGAACCCCTACCGCTTCGTATTCTTTGATAAAGAGGCCCGCTTCCTGCTGGGCCATAAGGTTGTCGAGGGCCTCCTGACACCGGGCCAGCAGCAAGAGGCCCTGCGTTTCGTAGTCCAGCCGGTGAAGCAGCCCGCCTTCCCGGGGCCGCCGCCCGCAAGGCTCCCGGATTTCTGGGAAGCGACGAGCGCACCAGCCCAGCACGGTACCGGAAGCGTCCTCCGTGAGAGGCGCCGAGTGGATGCCCGGCGGCTTATACACCACCAGGTATCCCCGCTGTTCATCGATAAGAACCGGCTCCCCATGGGAGCCGTTATCGCGGTTCGCGCCGAGGTTCGCGCCGCCGTCCATACCGCCGCAAATCGCCGCGCCGCAGTCCGGCGCCGCCCATAGAATCACTACGAGCGGCGAAGACATCCCACTGAGTCAAGATCATCCCGCTGAACATGAGGAGAAACCCCGTAAGCGTCCGGACTCCCAGGCGTTCTCCCAGAAAGAGCGCCCCGCCGAGCGCGGCAAAACTCCCTTCCAAACAGAGGATGATGGTGGCGTGGGCAGGGGGCGAATCCCGCTGGGCGACCGCCTGAAGCGTGTAGGCCACCCCGACCGAGCCGAGGCCGCCATAGAGGATAGGGATCGCCGCGCCGCGCAGTACGCCGGCGGACGCCCCTTCGCCGAGGCCGGCTATGAGTTCCGGCAGGCTGCGCCAGGCGAAGAGCCCCGGTGAACCGGCGATCGCCGCCGAACCCGCAAAAAACCGCTCCGCCCATTTACCGATAGCGGGTTCCGCCGTAAAAGCCAGGATAAGAGCGCAGAGGCCGCACCAGGCAAACTGCCCCGAGGAGAGCCGGACAGGGTCATTGAAGCGTACCAGGGCGTCTATCAAAAGCACGTGCACGGCCCAGAAGATCGCGCTCACCGCGATAATCACGTCCCCCAGATTGATGGAGTTGAAATTACCGGCGGAGCTGAGGAAGTAGAGCCCCGCAAGGGTAAAAGCCGCCCCAATCCAGGTGAGCGGCCCGGTCTTCTTTCCCAGGAAGAGCCCCAGCACGGGGGTTAACACCACGTAGAGCCCGGTGATAAACCCGGCGTTTCCCGCAGTGGTAACCATCATCCCCAACTGCTGCAGCGTGACCGCCACAAAGAGGCAGCTCCCCGCCGCGAGGGACGAGAAGAGCCATGTTTTTCCGCCATCTCCGGTAAGATTCCCCCTTCGGAAGAAGATCAACGGCAGGAGGGAAAGGCTTCCCAGTAAAAACCGGACGCCGTTATAGGTGAACGGCCCCACATATTCCATACCGGCGCGCTGCGCCACAAATCCAAACCCCCAGATGCACGAGGTAAGCAGAAGCAGCGCGTCCGCCCGCAACGTCCGTTTATTCATAGCGGTAACAGGACGCTAACGCCGCTCTACCCGGCCGTCGGTGTAGATCACGATACGGCTCCCGTCCGGGGCCGGAACGGAAGCGGTAAAGCCGAATTCGCCGCTCCGGATGGTTACGCCTTCCGCGCCGGGAAGGCTGGGGGGGAAAACACCGGTTTCGTCAAAGGCGGCGTGCATACGGTAATAGACCTGCCGCAGCTTCCATTTTAAGGTTTCGGCGGCGGGGATAGCGTAGTTTTCATCCCCAGCGCAGAAGAATACGAAGCCCCACAATTCCGGGTAATGGATGTTGACGAGTCCCGTGGGAGCCCATACCCAGTTATCCTCGGGGAAGGGTTTTCCTGTGGCGGGGTTAAGCCGTTTCCGGTATTTCCCCGCTTCAATATCGACAAGCCACTGTACCCGCGAGAAATTCATCCGCCAAAAATTTCCCGCCCGGGGCGTGTCGCCCTCAAAGCCGCCACATTCCCGGATGGATTCGTAGGGGATCACGATCTCGGCGCTCCAACTGCGGTTATCCGCCAGGGGATTGTTGATTTCCCCGTCAACTTTGACGGCGGTTTCAATTCCCTTGATGTCGAAACCGGTGATGGCCCGCCCGTTGTCGCGGTAGGGTTTGGTAAGCAGGAGATCCCACACCGTGTTAAGGACGTTCATCTCAAACTCGGCGTATACGTGGGTGTCCGAATCGGGATCGATGAAAAGCTCGAAGTCGTTATCCGTAAAAATAACGGCGTCCCGTTTGGTAACGGTTCCCCAAATTTCGCCGCCGGAAAGTTCCGCCCCCACGTAGAGGGCGCGGTCGTCCCAGAGCATCTTTGCCCTCGTCCTCAAACGGGGCGCGCCTTTCCCTTCGCCTTCGATATCCCGAAAATCGGCGGTCCACGGCGCGTCTTTCCAGAAGGCTTTGTCTAGGTTTCCATCGGGCGTAAGGGGTTCTCGGGCCCGGCGGCATTGGTACGCCGGGGGATCAAACACGGTAATACCCGGCGTTGGTATACGGTATGAGTTCATGGTTCTAACCATAATATGAAAAAAAGTCGCGGGCAAGGGGAGGGAGCTTAGGAACAGTAGCGCCGCCGTATCCCCTCGCCGAGAGCGTGGAAGGCAAGCACGGTCAAGGTGATCATAAGGCCCGGCGCAAGCGCGCACCAGGGGGCGTTGAACAGGAAATTCTGGGATTCCGAGAGCATCCGGCCCCAGCTTGGAAGCGGCGGCTGTATGCCAAGCCCCAGGTAGCTCAGAGCGGCCTCCGCCAGCACGGCGTTGGAGAGCCCCAGGGCCACGGCGGAGAGGAAAGAAGGGGCCAGGCTGGGCATTATATGGAGAAAGATGATTCTCCGGCGGGGAAGTCCGAGGAGTTCTACGGCCTTTACAAAGTCCCGGCTCTTGTATTCCAACATCCCGTTCCGCATGAGCCGCGTAAAGCTGGGAATAAAGAGCGCGACCAGGGCAAGGATCAGCGTCCCCTCGCCGTTATCCAGAAGGGATACCATCACCAGGGCCAGGAGGATCCCCGGAAAAGCGTTCAGCGCGTCCATAAGGCGCATCACCGCCTCGTCCCAGACGCCGCCCGCATATCCGGTAACGAGCCCTAAGACGGCGCCTATCGCGGCGCTGCCCGCCACCGTACAGACGGCTACCAGCAGGGTGTACTTGCCCCCAGCCATGATTCGAGAAAACACGTCTCTGCCGAAGTTATCGGTTCCCAGGAGGTGGGCCGGCCCCGGCGGAAGAAACCGGGCGGATGCTTCCATGGCGTTATACTCATAGGGAATCCAAACCATCCCCGCAAGGGACAACGCAACGATACACCACAAGAGAACCGCGCCGATTTTTATGTCGCCGTTGAGTTTCATCATCCGGCGGCAGTGTAGCCTGAGCGTTGACCATCCTTCAAGTGGAGTTGTTCTGAAATTTCGGAGAGCCGGTTCTTGACAGGATTAATAAGTTATAATACGCTAACTCTGTTAGTTAAAGCTAACTGGCATTTGTCCTTGATGGACACACAAACGAGGGGAGAACGATTCATGAAGAAAATCGCCGTGTACGGCAAGGGCGGGATCGGCAAGTCGACCACCGTCTCGAATATTTCCGCGGCCCTTTCTATGGAAGGATACCGGGTCATGCAGATTGGCTGCGATCCCAAGGCGGATTCCACCAGGAACCTGACCGGGGGCCGCTGCGTCAAGACCGTACTGGACACCCTGCGGGAAAAGAAGGATATCCGCCTGGAAGATCTGGTTCACCGGGGATACAACGGCGTCTTGTGCGTGGAAGCCGGGGGGCCCACGCCGGGCATCGGCTGCGCGGGACGGGGCATTATCGCGGCCTTTGAAAAACTGGAGGAGCTCCGCGCCTTTGAAACCTATAAGCCCGAGGTGATCCTCTACGACGTGCTGGGGGACGTGGTCTGCGGCGGCTTCGCCATGCCCATGCGGGAGGGCTACGCCGACGAGGTGGTGATCGTCAGTTCCGGCGAGATGATGGCCCTCTACGCGGCCCACAATATCGCCCAGGCCATAAAGAATTTCGCGGGCCGGAGCTACGCCGCTCTCCGGGGCATTATCCTGAACCGGCGGAACATCGACAACGAGCGGGCCCTGGTGGAACAGGCCGCCCGGGAAATCGGTACGGGGATCATCGGGGAAGTCCCCCGGTCCCCCCTGGTGCAGGAGGCGGAGGCCGGGGGCAAGACGGTGGTGGAACAGTTTCCCGAAAGCGAGATGAGCGGGATCTACCGCTCCCTGGCGGGCCTTCTGCTGGAGGAAGAGGCGGAGGAGCGGGCTTCATGACGATGGGGGAGGATCGCTTTACCGACGAATTGTCCCTGGCCGAACTGGCCGCCCAGCCGGATCGGGTCTTGGGGAAGGACGCCTCCGCCTCGGCGCTCCACTACTGTTCCCCGGCCCACGGCGGCTGGGGGATGATCCGGGTGGCCTTGCTGGTGCCCGAAGTTCACCTGCTCTTTGTCTGCCCTGCGGCCTGCGGGCGGCACGGGGCCATTGCCGCCATAGAACAGGGCTGCCGGGACCGGATCACCTACCTCTGTATAGAAGACAGAGAGATAGTCCTGGGAACCTACGAGGCGGAGATTGAGAGGGCGGTGGGGATCATCCTGGGGCGGCTCCCCGCGCGGCCCAGGGCGCTCCTGATCTTTGTGAGCTGTATCGACGACCTTTTGGGAACCGATCACGACGCGGCCCTGGCCCGGATGGAGGCCGCCCACGGCATACCCATCCGTCTGGCCCGGATGAACCCCATCAGCCTGGGCGGATCCCTGCCGCCGGGCATACGGGTGCAGCGATCCATGTACGAATTCCTGGAAAAGGCCCCGGAACGGGACCGGGGAATTCTGATCCTCGGGGCTTACCGCCCCCCTCCGGAGGATTCGGAACTGGGCCGGTTCTTCGCTTTCTGCGGATACGGCCCCCTGCGGCACCCCGAATTCTGCCGTTCCTTTGACGACTTTAAGGCCCTCTCCCGCTGCGCCGCCGCCCTGCTGGTACGGCCCGAGGGCCGGGCCGCCGGGGAAGATATGGTTTCCCGGCTGGACATTCCCCTCTGCCGGAGCTTCATGGCCTTTGACCGGGAGGGCATCCTGGAACGGTACGGGGAGATCGCCCGGTTCCTCGGGCGTCCGGCGGATGACGCGGCCCTGGAAGCCTGGTTCCGCCCCGGCATCGAAGAGGTGGAAGCCCGGGAGGAGGAGGCCCGGAACCTCCTGGGGGACGCCTCCGTGGCCATCGACTCCACGGTGACCATCGCCCCGTTCAGCCTGGCCCTGGCCCTCGTCCGGGGCGGGATCAACGTGACCCGCGTCTACACCGACGAATGTCCGCTTTTCGAGCGGGGGAACCTGGAAAAACTGACGGCCCTGCGGGGGGACATTATCGTTGCCAACCCCTCCCATCCCCGCAAATACGGCCCCCCCGCGGCCCGGGCGGATGTGGCGGCGGGTTTCGAGGCCGGGTACGCCACGGCGGCCCCGGTAACCGTGCCCCTGGTTTTTGACGAACAGCTCTACGGGTTTGAGGGCTACGCCCGGTTTTTGGAAGCCCTGATCCGGGCGGTGGAAAAGGGCCAATCCAGTCTGCGGGAGCAGATTGAGGAATACGGCCTCGTGATATAAGGAGTGTACGATGAGCAAACTACTGTTTTCCCTGCCGCCCCTGTCGCCGGACTATTCCGGGGTGGCTTCGGTGTTCCACGACCTTGGACTCCTCACGGTGATCCACGACGCCTCGGGCTGCACCGGCACCTACACGGGCTATGACGAGCCCCGCTGGTTCGGCAGTTCCAGCCCGGTCTTCTGTTCCGGCCTGCGGGAAATGGACGCCATCCTGGGGGATGATGAAAAACTCTTACAAAAGATAGAGGCCGCCCTGGCGGATATGGCGCATCGGGGGGGCGGCGCCCGAGGGGGCGGCGCCCGGAGGGGCGGCGCGCCGGGGGTGGTTATCATCGGGAGCCCGGTTCCCATGGTCATCGGGTTTGACTTTAAGGGCTTCGCGGCCCTGGTGGAAAACCGCACGGGCCTTCCCGCCCTGGGGTTTCCCGTCACCGGCCTGGGGTACTACGATCAGGGCCAGAAAGACGCCTACCTTGCCCTGGCCCGGCGTTTCCTCCCCGAAAAAGCGGCGAAAGACCCCCGGCGGGTGAACATCCTGGGGGCCTCGGCCCTGGACGGGTTTGACGACGCCGCCTTGGACGCGCTTGAAGCCCTGCTGGAAGGCGCGGGGCTCCGGCGGGGGGCGATCTGGGGGGCGCGATCCTCCCTGGAAGAACTGAAGGAGTCCCCCGGCGCGGGGGCCAACTGGGTAGTTACCGCCGCGGCGCTGCCCGCAGCCCGTTATTTCCAGGAGCGCTACGGCATTCCTTTCGCGGCGGGCCTGCCCGCCGGTAAAGCCGAAGAGGAGCGGCTCGCGGCGGCCCTGACCGCCGCCGTCCGGGGAGCGGAGCCGAAAGCCGGCTTTCCCTCCCGGCGGGACGGGGGGACACGCCGCCGGACGCTCATCCTGGGGGAAGCCCTCTTCTGCGCCTCCCTGCGGGCCCGCCTGGAAAGCGAAGACCCGGAGGCCGGTATCCGCATCGGCACCTTTTTTGGCGAGGGCCGGGAACTGCTGGGGCCCGGAGACTGCTTCTTTGATACCGAAGAGGAAGCGGCCCGGGCCCTTGCGGATACGGAACTGGAAACCCTGATTGCCGATCCCCTGCTGGGAAGGCTCGTTCCCCCCGGATTCGCGATCCGGCTCGTCCCCGCGCCCCACCGGGCGGTTTCCGGACGGCTCTGCGGCGAAGGGAGAGCCGCGTTCTTCTCGAAACGGCTCGTTTCATAGGCCCCGGGCCGCGAAACCGTTGATTAAATTTTTCTTCGGCCCTAAGCTACCGCTATGGTGCATTCTTTTCTTATGGCGGGACAATCCAATATGGCCGGACGGGGACGACTTGGAGAGATTCCCCCCATCAAGAGCGACAAGCTTTTTATGCTGCGGAACGGCAGGTGGCATCCCCTCAGCGAACCGGTTAATTATGATCGGCCTTTTGCGGGCGTATCCCTGGCGGTAAGCTTTGCCCAGGAATACCAGGAAAAATTCGGCGTTGACGTGGGGCTTATCCCCTGCGCCGACGGCGGAAGTTCTCTGGAAAAGTGGACGGTGGGAGGGCAGCTCTATACCCACGCGGTATATCAAACCCGTCTGGCGCGGAACATCAGCGAGGTAAAGGCCGTCTTGTGGCATCAGGGCGAGGCGGACAGCGACAGGGAGCAGGACGCCCGGACTTACGGGGAACGGTTTATGCCCATCATCGCGGGGTTGAGAAAAGAATGTGGCCCCGGGGATGTTCCGGTAATCCTGGGAGAGCTGGGGGAATTCCTTGAGGATTACCAGAGGCATAATTCGGGGCAGGGAGCCTTTTTTCGGCTGGTTAACCGTGCGCTGGCCGAGTTGTCCGCGAAAAATCCCGGTATGGCCCTGGCGAAGGCGGGAGGTCTCGTTTCCAACGGCGACAACCTTCACTTTGACGCCTCTTCGCTGAGGGAATTCGGGCGGAGATATTTCGAAAAATACCTGGAGCTTGCCGGGAAGCAGGACTTGTGAAGAAACCAACCGGGTTTCGGAGCAAGCCTCATGCCCGTGTATAGGGCCGTTCATATAACGCGAAATAAATGCTTTTTGTTACTTGTCTCTTGAAAAAGAACCGGTATACGTAGTAAATTTAAAAGAGGTTCTTTGGTTTCACTGCCGGTGAGATTAAAGGAGGGAGTTTATGGCCGATCAGAATCAACTTGTTACTTTCCAGCTTGGGGAAGAACTCTATGGGATCAATATTATGGATGTCAAAGAGATCGTTCGAGTACAGGCTATTCGGGCAATTCCTAACGCTCCCAGTTATGTCGAAGGGATCTTTAATCTGCGTAGGGAGATAATACCGGTTATTAATTTGCATAAGCGTTTCCATATAAAAAAGATGCTTAATTCCGAAGAAGATGAGCTTTTATCAGGATTCATTATTCTCGATGTTGATGGAATGAAGTTAGGGGTGATTATTGACCGGGTATCCCGGGTGGTTACTATCGAGAAGGATGAAGTGCAGCCGCCGCCGCAGATGTTGACCGGCATCGGCGCGGAATATATCCGAGGAGTGGTTCGTCAGGAACATGGGTATCTTATCATTCTTGATATACGAGATCTCTTTAACCCTAAAGAATTGCAGAAAATTGCCGAACTCAAACGTTAGGTAGTTTTCAAATGAAAATAGAGGTCTATTCTCCTACTATTAGACGGAAGGAGATGGATGCGGTGCTAACCGCCATGGTAACGGATAAGATTGGCCCCGGGGAACAAAGCCGTTTTCTTATTCAGATCGCGAAAGAGTATTTACAATATGATTATTGTCTCGCATTGCGGAGTCCCGCTATGGCTTTACGTATGGCGCTTGCGGCTTTGGGGTTAGAAGATGGACAAGGAGTAGTTATTTCCGCCCTTTCGCCTCGGTATTATGGACAGGTGCTCGAGGAGTTACGGCTTAAGCCGCTGTATGCCGATGTACTCCCCGGTTCGGCTTGTATGGGCCCCGAAACGATAGAAAGCGCTCTTTCTCGGCGAGAAGAGGGGACGCCCCGGTGCATTGTCGTGAACCACACCTTAGGCTTTGTACCTGATACGCCCGCGATAGCACAGATGGGGTTGCCTGTAATCGAAGATTGCTCCCATAGCTATGGCGCCCGGCTTGGAGAGGTCATGGCAGGTTCATCGGGGGTTTTTACGATTCTGGGGCTGGAAGAACGGGATATGCTGACGGCGGGCGGCGGCGCTTTGCTTTATTCGATCAACCGTCGGGATGGATCGGTACTCCGGGGGCAGTCGCCGTTGTCTGAGTACAGCCTTCCGGATATGAACGCCGCTATGGCGGTGGTGCAGTTCAAGGAGAGCGCCCGGAATCTTGAAAGGCGGAAAGAAATAGCCCAAGCTTATACACAGTCGGCTCTCCGAACCCGGCATAAGCGGTTTATTCAACGGGAAGATGTGGAATACAACAACTATGCGTTTCCTTTGATCCTCGAGACAGGAATGAAAGATGTTACGGCGTACGCGAAACGAAAAGAAATTGCCGTGGAGAGCGCATTTGAGGGTACCCTGGCCGGTTCCGGTAGCGTTCCTTCTGAACTTTGCCCGGAAGCGTATTCTCTGTCTCTCAGAACGGTTCTTTTTCCACTTTATCCCCGGCTGGAGGCCTCCGCGATCGGACGGGTGGCTAAACTTATTATGACTCTTCCTTAGGGAGGAAGCCGGAATGGCCGAATCTGCCTTTAAACGGGCTCTTTTGTTTGTCAATCCTCATAAATCCGCCGCAAAAGAGGCGGCTGGTGAAATACAAAGGGAACTTACCCGGAAAGGTTTCGCCGTTACATCGTATCCCTTCGATGCGCCCGGCGCGTTTGATCGGGGGAAGCGTTTTGATATTGCTTTCAGCCTGGGGGGGGATGGTACCGTTCTATTTGCGTCAAGGCTCATTGCCCCCTTGAGGATACCCCTTATACCGATTAATTTTGGCGCTATGGGATTCATTGCCGAGGTTCCGCCTTCTGAGTGGGCGGGGGTGTTTGAACGATGGCTTCAAGGAAGCGCCGTGATTTCCCGCCGGCTTATGCTGGAACTTACGGTGGAACGCCAGGGGAAGATTCTTTTTCAGGCGTCGTGCCTCAACGATGCGGTTATTTCCGCTTCAGGGATCGCTAAGCTCATCGTCCTTAACGTGGAATTGGAGCGGGGAGAAACAACTATTCATCTGGGGCATTACCGTTCCGATGGCCTCATCGTGGCTACTCCTACGGGTTCTACCGCTTACTCTGTTGCCGCGGGAGGGCCCATCTTGGATCCGGAAATAGAAGCGGTAATTATCAACCCTATCTGTCCGTTTACCTTATCAAACCGCCCGGTGGTCATGCCTCTTCTTGATACGGTGCTTGTGGAAGTTGAAGCGGAACAGCGCAGCGGAGTACTCCTCACCCTGGATGGTCAAGTAACCGAGGCGCTGGAACCTGCCGATCGTATCCGTTTGTACCGGGCGCCCTATGAAGCGTTGCTTGTCGCATCCGACCGGCAGGCCTTCTACCGGGCTCTTCACATGAAGCTCAACTGGCCCGGCAAGAAGCTTTCGGGGGAGGATATCCATGCTTGAAGAACTGAGCGTTCGTAACTATGCCCTGGTGGAGAGTCTGTCGTTATCCTTTGAGGGAGGGCTCAATATCCTTACGGGGGAAACCGGCGCCGGAAAGTCCATCATCGTGGGTTCATTAAGTTTTTTGTTAGGCGCCAAGGCGGATCCTGATGTGATCCGCACCGGCGCGGAAGAGGCGAGCGTGTCGGCGGTAATCTCCCTGCGGAAGGAAAATCGAGAAATATCGGAATGGCTTGCGGCCCGGGATATTCAGAGCGAAGACGGGCAGATCGTTGTCCGGCGGAGTATCAAAACATCGGGCCGGGGCGCGCTGTATATTCAGAATATACCGGTCACTCGGAACGATTTGGCTGAATTTATGGCGCAACTCTTCGATCTCCACGGCCAGCATACCCATGAATCCCTCCTCCGCAAAGAAACGCATCGGAAGTACCTGGATCGGTTTGCCGGTCTGGAAAGCGAAGTGGCTGATTTTAACCGGATCTTTCTTGAGCTTGCGGAAAAGAAAAAGGCCCTGGAAGCTTCTCTGAATTCCGAACGGAACCGGGATCTCCGGATAGAAATGCTCCGTTATGCCGTGGAGGAGATAGACAAGGCTGCGTTGAAGATTGGAGAAAGTCGAGAACTGGAGGCTGAGGCGTCCCGGCTGGGGGATTTTGAGAAATTAGCGGCCTTGGTGAACACATCGGCGGCGGCCTTCTTCGATGACGAACCTTCTATGCTTGCGCTCGCCCGGCGCGCGCGGAATTCTCTGGAAGGCGCTGTTGCCATCGATCCCTCTCTTGCGGTCTTGGGCCGGCGTATGGACGATCTTTACTACGAGGCGGAGGATTTAGTTGAAGAATTCAGGGCGTATCAGGATAACCTAAAGTCCGATCCTGCCCGATTGGAAGCGGTGGAAGAACGCTTGGCCTTGCTGTACCGGCTGAAAAAAAAGTACGGCCCCGGCGGTACCGGTGAAGACGCCGTGCTGGCATACCGGGAAGAAGCCGCCTCGGAACTCGAAGCCCTTGCGGGAGCGGCGGAGAACCGGGAGAACCTCCAGACGGATATTGCCGCCCTGGAAAAAAAAATTACGCTTTGCGCGGCGTCTATCAGCGCCAAACGGCTTACCGGAGCAAAGGAAATGGGGAAACGGATCTCCGGGATCATTGCCAATCTGGGAATGCCCCACGCGGAATTTTCTATCATGGTGAATCCTAAAGGTCATGGACAAAATCCTGGGCAGGCGCTTATTTGCGGCCCATGGGGCGCTGATGAAGTGGAATTTCTTATTTCCGCCAACGCCGGGGAACCTTTGAAAGAACTTGCCCGTATCGCCAGCGGAGGGGAACTTTCCCGGGTGATGCTGGCTATCAAGACGGTGCTGGTGGATGCGGACGCCGAAGGCGGGAGCGTTTCCAATGATGACGTTTCCCCGGAAACCCTTATCTTTGATGAGATTGATACGGGGATAGGCGGAGAAGTTGCCCTCGCGGTGGGGGAATATCTCTCGAAAATTGGTAAATTTAAGCAAATATTCTGTGTAACACATCTTGCCGGCATTGCGGTTCGGGCCGATAATCATTTCAAAGTGGAAAAGCAGATACAGGGCGTTAGGACGGTGACCGGTGTTTCGGCGCTTTCATCGAGATCGCGCCGGGAAGAGATTGCCCGGATGTTGTCGGGGGATTCGTCACAAGACGCCGCATTGGCCCATGCGGATGCTTTGCTGGCCCGTTATCGGGCGGGGAGATAATATGGCAAAGTTTTCTGATAAGCGTTCCCGGTACTTTGCAAAAACAAAGCCTTACAGAGAAATTATAGATCAACTCCTGAAACAAGAGAATGTTTTTCGGGATCAAATCTGGCAGGGCGGCTCCGGCGCCCATGAAAAGCGGATTATCCTTGTGGAAAATATGGTTAAATGCGCGTCCGGGTACATAATCTTAAGTGAGATTTCTCAATCAATGATGGAAATAAAAAACGAGGAAGCCTTGAACGAAGGGAGAAAGTCCCTCTATAAAAGTATCGTTTATCTGGAGGATTTGGTAGGATTCTATGTGGATGCGGCGTTTTCGGAATACGAAAAAAGGCTTGCGGATCTCGATTTTTTGAACCCTGCCCAGCGTTACCTTCTGGTTCGCAAAATAGGGCTTACCATACAGCTCCTGGAGTGCGCCTATGGAGATACGACCAAATGGCGCTGGGCTTTCGTTGATTTAGAAGGCCGCTATGCGGCGGTAGCGAAGAATATCTTTGACCTCAAAGCCGCCGTGCTTAATACGGATCCCCGTTCTCCTTGGTATGAGCCTACCGTATCCCACTTGCGGCTGATTCGGCGTCTATTAAGACGGGCCGCGGATCGTTACCGGCAAAAATATGAGCTTTCTTCCGGCCACATCGATGATTTTAGCCGGAGCATCGAGTATCTACAGAGTCTGCGGCGGATACATATACTGATGAATGAGCGGGAAGAAGCCGAACAGATTAAGAAACAGTTGGACATTTGGTCTAATAAGCTCGAAACAGATATAAAACGAAAACAAGAAATTCCTCCTCTCAACACGTAGGAACGCGCCGATGCGCGTCAACTGAACCGGTATCGCTTCGGTTTGTTGATCCTTATCTCTGAACGTGTTAAAATTTCCTTATGTGGTGACACTATAAGAGGAGGCGCCGATGGCATTTACGCTGAATTCCTATCCCATAATGTACCGGGCAAAATACGCGGAGCAGGGATGGAAAGAAGAATACCTTGAAAAACCCCATAAAACCCCTGAAGAAGAAGCCGCTCTTGGAGAGGCTGAGCGAAACATTCTGGAAAATTCCCGGAATTGCTACGATGATATGCCGCTGGTCAATTATACCACTCAGTATGGCCTTTCCTGTTTTGAGGGGCTCAAAGCGCTGCCTCAGAAAGACGGCGGACTTGCCCTTTTCAGACCGAACCGGAACGCGGCCCGATTTTATAAATCAATGGAAGGGCTTCTTATGCCTCCCTTTCCGGAAGACGCCTTTGTCCGTTCCTGTGTGGAGACGGTCAAACGAAACGCCGTCTTAGGGTTCCGTCCGCATTACCGGAAAGAATGGGAGCGCGATTCCTTTATGACCGCCGATTCGGTGTATATCCGGCCCTTTACCTACAGCGAGGGAGGAATAGGAGTGAATATCTCCCGCCGGCCATGGGTTTTGGTGGTGAACACTCCGGTAAGCGCCTATTTTTCCGCCGCCAACGCCGATGCGGTGATCACCGACCGGATCAGGGCGACTCCCAAGGGTACGGGCTGGATCAAGGCGTCCTCTAACTACGTTATCTCCGCCCTTGCCAAGCATGACGCCTTAGCCGCGGGCTTTATGGAATGTATCTACCTAGACGCCGTTCACCGAAAATATGTGGAAGAAGGTTCGTCCTGCAACATCTTTTTCTATCTCAATTCCGGCGAACTCGTGACTCCTGAATTGGGCGATACGATTCTACCGGGGATCACGAGGGCCAGTATCATCGAACTGGCCGAAGACTGGAGGATTCCTGTATCTGAACGGAAAATATCCATCGATGAGGTGCTTGCCGATGCAAAGGAGTGTTTTGTCAGTGGTACCGCCGCCGGGGCAACTCCCATCGATTCCCTTACCTATCAGGGGAAGAAGACGGTTTTCAACGGCGGCAAACCGGGGGAGTTTACCGCGGAAATACGGGACACCCTCAAAGGGATACAGTACGGTACCTTGCCTGATACAAAAGGCTGGATGGTTCAGGTTCTCTAGCGTATAATTAAAGTATGTTTACCCTCACACCCTGTGCGGCGGGATGCGGGCGTCCGGCGATTACCGGTTCGGCGTTGTGCGCCTTTCACGCGGCGGATAAGGAAAAGGAAGCGGCGCGGATCGGCGCTTATATCTCTCGGCAAGAGATCATCAAGGATCTCAACGCTCCTTTTCTGCGCTTCGAGAGCACCGACTTTTCCCACCGCCGTTTTTACGGATGTAACTTCAACGGCGCGATCTTTTTCATGTGTCTTTTTACCAAGTCCATGATGCGGATGGCTTTTTTTGATTTTGCGTCCTTTGTAAACTGCGATTTTTCCAAAAGCGATCTCCAATTTCTCTCTTTCGCCGGAACCAAGTTAGAAAACTGCACCTTTGAAGGATCCGAGTTAGAGCATCTTAACTTTGAGGGCAGCCGCATCCGGGAATGTACGTTTAACCATTCCAACCTTTACAACAGCCGTTTTATCAATGCCGACATGGAAAATACGGATATTATTAACTGCAACTTAAAAAAGGTCTATTTTATCAAGGCCAGGCAGGAAAAGGTTTCTTTCAAGTCCTCCAATACGGCGGAAGCGATTTTCAAAGAGGACGTGTAGGATGAAGCTTTTTTTTCACTATTGCCTTAAAAGTTTTGCCAATTGCTATGTTCTGGGAAGCGATTTCCCCGATGTTGATAAGACGGCTTCCCCTGCGGAGGACGGAACCGGTACGGTCCCTCGAGACGCGCTCATCATCGATCCGGGCAGTATGGATGAAGCGCTCCTTAATTTTATAGAAAAGAGCGACTATACCCTCCGGGGAATTCTGATTACCCATGATCACCGCAGCCATGTACAGGGGTTACGAACACTCAAGCGTATCTATGATGTGGATATTTACGCGGTGAACCATATCATCCAAGATCACCGGACGAATCTGGTGAAAGATGGAGATACGCGGAGGATAGGGCCTTTTACGGTGGAGGTAATCTCCGTGCCGGGCCATTCGGCGGATTCGGCGGTATTCAAGATAGACCGGCTGCTTTTCACCGGAGACGCCCTTACCGCGGGCCTTGTGGGAAGTACGGTTAATTCCTATGGCACCACCGTGCAGATGACTGCTCTGAGAAGCAAGATATTCTCCCTGCCGGGAGATTTTACCATTCTACCCGGTCACGGCCCGCCCAGCACGCTGGATGTGGAACGGCGGTTTAACGCGGGCGTGGAATTTTACGAAGAGAGTTCACGTCAGCCGCCTCAATTCACCGTACATCTCTTTGATCAGGAGTGACGGTTACCGTAGTAAGGCGCGGGGATTTACCGTTACCCCATTTTTATACACCGTAAAATGGAGATGGGGGCCGGTGCTTAACCCGGTGTTGCCCGAGTCGGCGATGCGATCCCCCGCTTTAACATAAGCCCCGGATTTAACCCGGACGACGCTTAGGTGAGCATAGAGCGTACGGTAGCCTGAATGATGGGTGATAACGATATGATTACCCAATGTACTGTCGTAACCTATCGAACTAACCCGCCCCGCGAGAGCCGCC
This sequence comes from Treponema sp., assembly GCA_031257105.1. Taxonomy (GTDB): domain Bacteria; phylum Spirochaetota; class Spirochaetia; order Treponematales; family Breznakiellaceae; genus JAIRPG01. The sequence continues at coordinate 2,800 of JAIRPG010000061.1, read as the reverse complement.
CAAACGGCGGTACCGATCGGACAGCCGATGTCGATACCGGTGTGAAACTGGCGTATTCCCGTAAAGGGGCTTGACCGGTTGCCATACGAGGAAGTGATAAAACCGGAAGTGGGCCATATAAAGAGGTCTCCGTTGATCTCTTGGAGGTTGGCCGGTTCCAACCGGGCGCCGGGGATAAAAAGACTGCTTCCGCTCCTGATAGATTCGGAAAAAAGCTCGTTAGCCGTTTGAATCGCCGCCGGGGCGATCTCATATTTTGCGGCGACGCTTCCCAGGGTGTCTCCGTTTTTCACCGTGTAGAGAATTCCATCCTGATTGGGAACTTTCAAAACCTGGCCGATCTGGAGAAGCCGGGAATTCTTAATATTGTTTAAGGAAAGCAAGGAATCTGAGTTCAATCCGAAGTTAAGGGCTACCTGGCCGATAGTATCCCCCGGTTGGATGGTGTAAGCCGTAAACAGCAGCATCTGGGGTTTGGAATACTCAAGAGGCTCGGGCACACCGGCAAGAGCCGCGTCAAGTTCTGAGGCAACGGAATCCGCAAGAGCAGGCAAGGCTTCCTCGTAGGGCCCCCCCATACCGTGCTCAACTTCTCCAGACTCTGTTCCCCAGACATTTCCTCCCGCCGGACAAGAATCGATAGAAATCAACAGAGCGGCAAGCAGCGCCGCGATTATCCCAGGCCATATTTCCCGGGCTATACGTACTTTTGGTTTTACCCCCAACATCCCTCACCAATCCAATAATTCAGATAATTTCTCTAATCATATATCGGATCTTTCTATTTGACAATTGAGTATCTGCAACATTTCAGTTTTACAACAGCCTCACATACCCTTCCGTTCCCTATCCAAACGAATAAGCGTATCCCGGATTTCCGCGGCCCGCTCATACTCCTCGTCCGCAAGCGCTTTGTCTAACTCGGCCAGCAGCAGTTCCCGTCTTTCACCGCCCGGCATAAACTCCAGAGCCGCCTCCATGATACGATCTACCGGAACTCCTACCCGGCTGATAATCTTTTTGGCAATAAAGAGCGGGCATTTGCGGCGTACCGCCAAGGCGAGGGCGTCAGAAGGCCGGGCATCCAGGATAAGAGGCCGCTCTCGGCTGTAGTCCCGCCCGGTAAAGAGCAGCCGGGTGTAGAATATATCATCTTTCAGTTCCGAAATCTCCACCTGGAGGAGATCCATAGCAATGGAGGCAAGCAAATTCAAGAACAGATCGTGAGTGAGAGGCCGGGGAACGGCTGCTTCTCCCAGTCCGATGAGGATAGACTCAGCCTCAAGCTGGCCGATGTAGAGGGGAACGGCCAGATCCATATCGAAAGGCCGCAACAGTACCGCGTTTCCCTGTTCAGTCCGGGTGATCGTCCAAATTTCAGCGGCCAGCATGGCGTCCATAACGTTCCTTTAACTGATGAGCTCTACCAAGCCCGCGAGCAGTTTTCGGGCTTCCGTATCAGCCGGGAAGGGAGAATCGAGAAGATCCCCGGCAAACACGTCCCGGGCCTCCCGAATGAGGGCCAGTCCCTGATTCCGGGCTTCCTCCAGGATACCGGCCCCTTCTAACTCCCCGATGAGGGCTTCCACTTCGTCCGCGCCTGAGCCATTCGCCCTGGCGGCGGTAAAACAAGCTTCTACCCAGCCCCGGCGATCCTGCCGCCGGTGAAGGTAGAGCAGGATAGGGAGGCTTTTCTTTCCTTCCACGATGTCATCTCCCCGCTTTTTGCCGGGGTTTCCGGTACGGAGATTGACCACATCATCCAGGATCTGAAAGCCGACCCCTAACCGTTCCGCCGCGCCGCCCAGGTATTCCGCGAGGTTTTTCGTCTGAGATTCCTGTTCCTTACGGGTATGCGCCGCTGTATGCGCCGCCTGCCGCGCCGCATATACCCCCAGCATCGCCGCCAGTCTAGCGAGGGCGCCGGTCTTGAGCCGGCACATGAGGCGGTACGCTTCCAAACTGGGCAGCGAAGAAAAGTCCCGGTGCCAGCGAATATCCATGGCCTGCCCCAAATGGAGCCGCCGTATATGCGCCCCCCAAACGGCGTAGACCAGATTTTTCAGATCCGCCGGGGCGTCCCATGACTCGATGTGGGAAAGGGGCAAAAAATAGAGAAAAGATCCCCCGTTGATAGCCGTATCCACTCCATAGAGGATATGTACCGCCGGTTTGCCCCGGCGCATATCTGAGTTATCTTCAATGTCGTCATGAACAAGGCTTGCGTTATGGGGGAACTCCACCAGCGGCGCCAGGGGCAGCGCCGCGTCGCCTCCTCCCAGCGCCTCGCAGACGAGGGTCATCAACAGGGGCCGCCACCGCTTCCCCCCCCGGCTCAGAAGCTCCGCTCCCGGCTCGGTGAGAAAACGAGCCGCTTCCGGAGAAAGTTCCGTTTCCAGACCGGGAAAGACCCGAACTGCCCAAGACGCCGTTTCTCCTGAAGGCGCCGGCAGACTCTTCCGGAGCTGCTCTTCAATTTTTCCCAACCGCAGACTATACTCTTTATTCATGGCGTTATTCTACTCAAGGTTGGGGCCGGAAGATAGTCCCGTACGGGGATGACCCGTTATGATAAGCCTGATTACTGGGCGCTCAAAGCACGGGAAGAGGGGTATCCGGCCCGGTCGGTATACAAACTCAAAGAATTGGATGAGAAATTCGGCCTCTTTACCGGTTATAGACGGGGACAAGGCTCCGGTCAGACGGCGGCTGGACGTTCTGCGGCTGGACGTTCTACGTCTGGACGTTCTGCTTTGCGGGTGTTGGATCTAGGCGCCGCTCCGGGAAGCTGGAGCCTCTA
>JAIRPG010000053.1 GCA_031257105.1 Treponema sp. | reverse complement strand
GTCTTCAGTTCAAAGGCAAGCGCCTTGTTGCTCATCCCCTCAACGGATTTTGCGACCAGCGTTTCCACGATGGCCATGATCCGCTCCTGGCTGGAAAGCCGCTCACCAGATTTTGATTTTTCCATCCGCGATCACCCCGCGCCGCAGCACGAATTCCCTGACCTCCAGGCCCAGCCTGACAATCCAGCCCCACCGGAGGCGCTCGCCCCAATCCTTGAGGCGGACGCCAAGCCGGAACAAAACCCCTCCCATACCGGCCTCCTACATTTGCTCCCTGAGCAGGTCTTTGTTGATTTCTTCCCTGTCCGCTTCGCAGAAAAAATCGTCCTTGTGCTTCCGCACCGCGTCCACCTGCGCCAGGGCCTCATCGTCCATGTCCGCCATCGCCTCCTTGTCCGGCTCCTTCTTGACCCGGATGTATTTTTCCAGCCCCAGCTTCTCCAACAGGTCAAGGGTGCTTTTTTTGACGCTGATACTGGTACTCTTTCGGTAGCCGAAAATTCCGAAGGATACCTGGACGGTTTTCTTGTCCCGGAACAGATCCGCCCGGTTGTACTCGGCATACGCGCCGAGCAGGGCCGAAAGGTCAGCGATGCGCTTGCGGACGGGTTCCCCCGCTTTGACGGCGGCGGTCTTGATCTCCGCAATCTGCTTGTGGGCATCGCCGTCAATGCTTTCCAGTTCCCTTTCGAGAAGCCCGATTTCCTTGAGGGTCAGGTTCGCGTCCTCAAGGCTTTCAATTTTTTTGACATTCGGTTTAATCCGCGCCATATTCCGTTTCTCCTTTCTCAACAGCCTCATTATCGAAAAGCCCCAACTGGCCCATCGCGTCCTCGTACTTCTCCAAAATCCGGTTGATAGAGCGGATACCCCGAAACAGTTCCCTCTGGATCTGCGCCTTGCTGTAGCCCTGCCGGCGCAGTTCCCAAATTTCCCGCTCCTCCTGGGGGGTGGGGCGGGTTTTGCTCCGCCTGAGCCGCTCGTTTTCTTCCCGCAGTTTTTTCTCCTCGGAAAGTTCGGCTACTTTGGCTTCAAGGGCCTCAAAGCGTTCCCCGGTGATGTAGCCGCCCCTGCGGATTCGGGGGAGAACCACCTCGAAAAGCCACTTCTCAAACCGCTGGGCTTCGGGCAGATTGCTGTGAGTAATAAGCCGCCAAACATCGCCTTCGCTGAGAATGCGAACATCCTGTTTGCCGCCAGCCGTCTGAAGGGGGTAGTGATTCACGACCCCCTTACAATGCCGAGTGATAGCATCCGTGTAATTCTTGTAGGCAAGCGCCAATGCCACATCACGGGCAACCCACCATTCCACACCGTCCAGCATGACAACGCGCACGTTCCGGTTTTCAAACTTGAAGGGTATCAGCTCGTTCACGCCACACCCCCTTTCCCCTGGCTGGCGGCGATGAGGGCCTCGAAGGACGGGTAGCCCAGGATGTCGGCCAGGGCCGCCTTGAGCCGGGGGGAGTTCTTGCGTCCGGTCAATAAGTGTGATACCATGTTCTCGGACAGGCCCGCCCTGGCGGCGACCGTCTTATAGGTGATGTTGCGGAGGTTGAGATGATACTTGACCCAGCAACCCGTCTGGAAACTGATGGGGCCTCCCGGCTCCCTCTTTTTCCGTGCCATAGTTAGCTCCTTCCCCCCAATGGGGGGTGGTTAGGGTGGATTGCGGGGGCTTGGCTTTTCGGGCGCTGCCCCCGCAATTTTTACTCCGGCAAGTCATTTTACTTGCCGATGATTCTGATATTAGTATTTTCTTCTAAACCAGTCAAGAGAAAAATGCTATTTTGGGTGAATATTTGGAAATTTCCGAGAAACTTCTAGAGTTAAGAACCTCATCCGGGAAAAGTCAAGCAGAATTTGCTAAATTGGCAGGCGTTTCCCAGCGGACATGGTCAAGCTATGAAAGCGGCCAGACTACCCCCAAAATGGGAATATTGTGGGCGCTGGCCGCCAATGGCTATCCAATCCCCGGTCTCACTACCGGCTTGACTCAGGACTTGGCCGCCGAGGGGAAGGTCTCTCGGCCTGAGTTGGAAAAGCGGCTGGAAATAGCCAGGTCTATGGCGGATAAGGCTCCGTCCGATACCCCGGTAGACAACGCTTGGGCGGAAAGGGTCAATACGGAGTACCGGCGGCAAACCGGCAAAAATTCGCTCAAGGTTTATGATCTGTCCGAACTTCCCCCAGATTCTTTTATAGTGCCCCTGCTGGATCAGCGGCTCTCAGCCGGGTCAGGCTCGTATGCGCCCGATGAAGAGGAAGCCAAGGCCCTTATCAAGGTTCCTTCTTACCTGGCCCAATATGGAGAACATCTCGCCGCCTTGACCGTAGACGGGGACAGCATGGAGCCAACCCTACACCGGGGGGACATGGTGGTGTGTGATTCTATGGGCTGGTCGGGAGAAGGCATCTATGCCCTGCTTATCTCAGGCGATGGTTTTGTAAAGCGTATTACCAAGGCCCCCGGCAAGGTGGTCATCATATCGGACAATCCGAAGTATCCTGTCCGGGAAGAACCGGAAGAAAGCCAGGATTTGCATATTATCGGGCGCGTTCATTGCGCCATAACAAAGGTTGAGTAGGAGGAAGACCAAAGATGAAGAAGATAGCTCTATTGGCGGTTCTAATATTATCCGCTTATTTGGCATTCGCGCAAAAGTTTGAATTCCCGCCTGTTACGAATACAGTACCGTCTGTTGAAACGGCTTTTCTTGCTCTACTGCATAACATGGTTCATCTGAGTCAAAAATCATCTATGTTTGATCATATAGAACATGAAGCCGCGCACGAAAAATATATTGAATATATTAATTTCATCTTAAACAACATGACGTATGAAAAAGTGAAATCTTATTTCGGGCGGATAGCCGCGAGCGTTAGAGGGATCGATTATCAGGGTTTGTCCAGGGGCCAGCATGAAGATTTTGAACACTTTCTAAACACAGCCATTGTTGATAGTTGGACTTTCGGTACGGGCTTAATAGAATTTGTTAATATTCCATCAGTGGCGACTCCTGAAATGAACAACGAGGCATTAATCGAGTTTACCGTGAGAGCTGCTAGTGAACAAAAGAACATTGAAGAATATGAGAGACAATTAAAAGCGCTGCCAAGTTTAGAGAGTATTCAAAAGGCAATAAATGACGCGGTTAGTGAATATGAAAATCTTCGAGGTAGTAATCCAAAGACCGCAAGGGCGGTTCAAGAAAAAGTCGATCGGCTTCCCGAATTAAAAAACATTGAAATGAATGCCCGCAGACAGTACCGGGAAATTTCCAGTGAGATAAATAGCTTAAACAGCCGCATATCATCGGCAAATTCCAGAATCAGAGACATTGCTTTTCAAAGGGAAGAAGCGATAAAAAAGCGCCAAAGGGAAGCCGAACAGGACTATATAAAAAATCTGCATGATAAAATCAATAACTTCTATGTGTGGCGTGATTTTTTTGATACGAAAAATGAAGTTGTAAAAGAATATCTGTCGGCTATTGATGTTAGAAATCATCTGTCCAGGATAATCCGTGATGAAGTCCCTCAGCGGCAGGAAAATGAATACAAAGCAAAGTTAGAAGTGTTTTGTTCAGGATGGGGACTGTAAACCTTT
>JAIRPG010000014.1 GCA_031257105.1 Treponema sp. | reverse complement strand
CTTTGGGGAGCAAAAGCCGGGCAAGGCTGAGTACCTTGACGCAGTACTCGCTCGTCAGCTTTGAGGTATCCGCATTCTCAAGGGGAGTGCCCCTGATGGGAGTGAGAATATTGATCGGCGCCGCTTCGGGGTTAAGTTCGCGTAACGCGAGCAGCATGTCGATTATATCGTCGTCTGTTTCCCCCATGCCCACGATGCCGCCGCTGCATAATTCAAAGCCCAGTTCCCGGCACATCCGTCTATTCGCCACCCGCTCCTCATAGCTGTGGGTAGTGCAGATGTTTTTGTAGAAATTCTTTCCGGTGTTCAGGTTGTGGTTTATCCTGCTCACCCCCGCTTTCTTCAGCCGCGCCGCCTGGGTTACGGTCAGAAAACCGATTGAACAGCAGATGGGCGTATCCGCTGACCGCCGTAATCGTTCCACATGGCCGCACAGTTCCTCTATCTGGGCGTCGGTAAAAGCGAGACCTGACAAGCCGATGCAATGCCGTCCCGCGCCTTTTTCTTTCGCCAAAGCGCCGTTACGCGCAAAGGTTTCGTAAGGCGCCAGGGGGTATGCCGCTATGCCCGTATGCGCGGCGGCGGACTGGGCGCAATAGGCGCAGTCCTGGCCGCAATTCCCGCTTTTCGCGTTGGTAAGAATCTGGACGCTTACTTTGTCGCCCTTGTACGCGTAGCGGACCTTATACACCTCGGCGGACAAACGTTCCAGTTCTTCGTCAGGACATTCCAGCACCTGGTGACATTCATCCCTGGTTAAACATTCGCCCCGCAATGATTTTTCGCCAAGTATGGAGAAACGCATATTCATAATTGTACCCTACTGCTCCCGTAACTGCTGTTTCCGTCAAATAGTCAATGTAGACACATTATGGACAGACTACCTTAAAACCGCATTTTCGTAGTCTTTAGGCGAGAAAATGCAAGGTCTGTCCATAAAGTAACCGACTTTGTGGACAGACTCTAGGTAGTGTCTGTCCATAATGTAGACACATTATGGACAGACCACCTTAAAAAACGCATTTTCGCAGCCTTTAGGCGAGAAAATGCAAGGTCTGTCCATAAAGTAACCGACTTTGTGGACAGACACTAGGTAGGCCGGCAACTTGTAACTTTTTAGCTTGACGGCTTAAAAAAGTGGAGTTAAAATAAGGCTATATGAGAATCTTTCGATTCTCCGAAAGTCTGGGCAAGGAGCGGCGTATGAGCAGTGTGTTTACCCGTACTTTAAACTACCCCCCCCCCCCCCCCGGTCAAGTCAAGTCGATGCGGCTTAACTTTTCCTTCGTATATTCAGGATTTCTTTCTCCTTTTTTCGTGCTATAGACGGCCCTCCGGGGCGCGTCATGGTGAATATATTTTGGAGGTTTTATGATGGTAAAGAGAGCGAAGATTATCGTGCTGGCGGCGGTTCTCGCCGCGCTGCCCCTGGGGGCGGCTTTCGCGGGGGGCGGGGGGCAGAAGGCATCCGGCAAGGCGGACGCCTTCGTAAAGCCCGCCGAAACGGTGACAATCCGGATAGGGACCAACTGGTCCCCTGAACGGGATGTCAATTACCGGGACGCAAACGGGAACCCCGGGATGAGCGCGGAACTGCTCGCCGCCCGTACTGCGGCGGAAAAATCCGTGCTGGAGAAATACAACGTCAAGTTTGAATGGTACCAGTATCCGGGAAGCGGGCGGGCGTCGGAGGCCATACTCCCCTCGGTGATGGCGGGGGCTCCGGTGGTTGACATGACCCGGGTGACCGGCTGGGAAGGGGATTCCTCCGCCCAGGGCCTGCTCCTGGGGCAGAATGTGCTCCAGCCCATCGACGACTACGCCGCGCTCTTCCTCGACGACCCGGAATCCCGGTGGATGCTCTGGGGTAAGGTTTACAACCATTACTTCTTTCTGACCGAGCAGATGCGCCTGGGTTCAGACGGCAACCTGGCCTATAACCTTTCCCTGCTGGAAAAAGTCCCCGCCCTGCGGGAAAACGGGGTGCTCCAGCATCCGGCCAAACTCTTCAACGAAGGCAAGTGGACCTGGACCGCCTTTGAGGATATGCTGACGAAGATCAAGGCTTATTACGATTCCAACACTCCGGGCACCGTGCCCTTCTGGTCTAACTGGCGGCTTTCCGCGGCCCAGGCCATCCATTCCAACGGCGGGAGCATCTACGGCGACGCCGGCATCGGTATCAGTTCCCAGGAAACCAAGGACGCGGTGGCCTACATTGAGCGGCTCATCAGCCGGGGGCTTTTGACGGACGCCCGGGTAACCCCGGACGCCGCCAGCGCGGAGATTCACGGGAGCAACGATCTGGACGCCTTTAACAAGGGAACCAGCGCCTTTGCCCAGTTGCAGCTCTTCGGCGGCGCGCTGGCGGATCTCCGCGCCCGGGGGGAATCGGTGGGGGTCGTTCCCTGGCCCCGGCCTGATACGATGGCCGCGGATGATCCTAAATACCAGCCCTTAAACGAAACAAAAGACGGCTGGGCCTTTGTCCGGGGCATCGGCGCCCAAAAGACGGAACTGGCGGTGCGGGCCTTTAAGGAATACCTGGCGGTGGAGTACGCCACCCGGGCCGGGTCTACCCGGGCCCTGGATTACCTCCAGACCGACCGGGGTCTGCGGAGCTACGCGGCGGAGTACGGCTACGATGTCCTGCACCCCACCTATGGGGATGATATTCTCAAGGCGATGAAAGCCTTCCCCACAACCCCCAATGACTATGGCCGGGCCACCGGCTGGATGATCACCTGGGAATTCAGCATTTTGGGGGACTCCATCTGGAAGATCAAAAACACCCCGGCCTATTCGGTCAATGCGGAGCAGTTCCTTCCCCGGATCCGGTCGTTCATGTCCGATTTACAGCTTTCGGTTGACAATGGTCAGCCCCGGGAACGGACGGTCAACGCTAACACCATCCGTTAAGGTATGATGCCCGTAAGGTTATTTCTGGGGGGCCGAAAGGCCCCCCAGTCCCCCCGGAATTTGGGGTTCGCCGTTTCTTGGTGCGCCGCATTACTATGCGCCGCCTGTGGGAGGTCTGCACCCCCGGCCCGCCAGCCCGCGCCTTTTTACGAGTTCTCTTACGGGGCTTACCTGGATGCGGCGGGGTATACCCCCGCCGCGCCCCGCGCCTCCGGGGAAATAGTCCTGGACGCCGGGCGCTATACCGCGTCCGGGGGCATGGAGGCGGAACCCCGTTCAGGGGGGGTGTATACCGGAGACGCGGGGGAGATAAGCTGGGAATTTGCCGTGGAAGCGCCGGGGTTCTACAACCTGGAGGTTTCCTACCGGACTGAAAAGGGAACGAACTCCCAAATCAGGCGGAGCATCGCCTTGGACGGGGAAATCCTTCACGACGGCCTGCGGCAGGCGGCGTTTAACCGGGTTTTTCATAACGCGAAAGATACGATAGTAGTAAAAAATCATAATGAGGTGCGCCCGGATTCCATAGAACTATACCGGGAAACCAGCGTATTCGTAGACGATCCGCAGAAACGGAGCCTTGATCCCTATTTGTTTTACCTGAGCGAAGGGCCCCATACCCTGACCTTTACGTCGATAAAGGAGCCCATGACCGTAACGGGCCTCCGTTTCGCCGCCGCGCCGGAGGTTCCCTCCTACGCCGAATACCTGGCGGCCCATGGCGGCGCGCCCCGCTACGCCGGGGAAACCGTGAGGCTCCAGGCGGAACGTACCGGCGGGGCCCTGCGGGCGCTCAGGCGTTCCCTGCCTTCCATCAGCGTAAAGAACGCCGTTTTTGATCCCGCCCTGGAACCCTACCATCCGTATTATATCGTATACAACACCATCGGCGGCGACACCTGGCGCTATCCCGGGGAAGTGATTGAATGGGAGCTGGAAGCGCCGGAAGCGGGGCTGTACAATCTGTCCTTTAAGGGGCGGCAAAGCATCCGCCGGGGGCTCATGTCCTACCGGAGCCTCAAAATAAACGGCGAAACGCCCTTTGCGGAGGCGCAAAACCTTGCCTTCCCCTACAGCGCGGCCATGGCCAACCATGTATTGGGCGGGGAGGAGCCCTTTTTATTTTACCTGAAAAAAGGGACGAACACCCTGAGCATGGAAGCGGTGCTGGGAGACTACGGCGGCCCCTATGCGGAGGTAAGCGAAAGCGTGCGGGCCCTGAACGATCTCTATCGCCGGGTCGTGCAGATCACCGGGCTGGCGCCGGATATGTACATCGATTACGAAGTAAGCGCGAAGGTGGCGGATTTTTTGCCGGTGCTGCGGAACGAATACCGCCGCCTCAAGGACGTGGTGGAACGGCTTGAAGAATTTACCCTGGAAAAAGGATCGGACACGGTGATGATCGAAAAGCTCATCACCGAACTGGAACTCCTGTCCGACCATCCCGACGGCATCTCCCGCGAACTGGGGATGTTCAAGGGAAATATTTCAAACCTGGCCTCCTGGCTTATCACGGTGGGGGAGATGCCCCTGGAACTGGACAGCATTTCCCTGCTGGCCCCGGGCGCGGAACCGGCCCCTCCCCGGGCGAACGGGTTCCGCCGCGCCGCCAATGACGCGATCCGTTTTTTCGCCACCTTCTTTGTGGACGCCACGAAGGTGGACAGCGACACGGCGGTCAAGAAGAACGTCCTCAAGGTGTGGATACCAAGCGGGCGGGATCAGGCCCAGGTGCTGCGGAACCTCATCGACGAGCGCTTTATCCCGGAATACGGTATCGCGGTCAACCTGGAACTGGTGCCCAAGGAGGTGGTCATTCCCTCAAGCCTGGCCGGGGTGGGCCCGGACGTGGCGCTGAGCCTGGAAGAAGGGAAGGTCATGGACTTCGCCTTACGGCGCGCGGTGGAAGATCTTTCCGCCCTGGAGGGCTTTAACCGGGAGGCGGAGAAATTCTTCCCCAGCGCCTTTGAGGGGGTAACGTTTCAGGGAAAAATCTACGGGATGCCCGAAACCCAGACCTTCCCCATCCTGTTCTACCGGAAAGATATCCTCGACAGCCTGGGCCTCCGCCCCCCGGAAACCTGGGATGAGCTGCGGACCCAAATACCGGTCTACGACATGAACAACTACGATGTGTGGGCGGGGGGGCAGACGCCTTTTAGTTCCCTGGTGATCCAGAAAGGCGGCGACCTGTACGCGGGAGGGGGGAACGATTACGGCATCAAAAGCGGCCTCGCCGAAGAACCGGACATGGAGGCTTTTAGCGAACTGACGGATTTTTATACGGCCTACCGGCTGCCGGTGACCGTGGATTTCAACAACCGTTTCCGCACCGGGGAAATCCCCCTGGGCATCGCCGATTATACCGTCTACTGCACCCTGGAGCTCTTCGCGCCGGAAATCCGGGGGCTCTGGTCTTTCGCGGCCTTTCCGGGGACGGCGCGGGAAGACGGAACCGTGGATCACCGGGTGGTAAGCGCCGCCTCCCACACGGTGATGCTGACTGCGGCGGAGAAGCGGGGCCTCAAGGACGAAGCCTGGGCCTTCATCAAATGGTGGACCCGCACGGATATTCAGGCGGAATACGCCAATGGGATCGAGGCGGTCTTGGGAACCTCGGCCCGCTACCCTTCGGCAAACCCGGAGGTGCTCGTTCAACTGCCCTGGGCCGCGGCGGACGCCCGGAAACTGCTGGAACAGTTCGCCGCCACCAGGGGCATCCCCGCGGTGCCGGGGAGCTACATGACGAGCCGCATGGTGGACTACGCCTACAAGGCGGTGGTGGCCGGAAAGGCGGAAGCCCGGGAAACGCTGTTCCTGAATATAAAAGACGTAAACGCGGAATTGACGAAGAAGCGCAAAGAATTCGGGCTCAGCTATCTTAATCAATAGGGGACGCAGGGGATGAAAGAAACGAAAACCCGGAAGGATGGTTTTACGCGGGTGTGGCGGGAACACCGGGAAAAATATCTGCTGATCGCCCCCTTCGCCGCGCTCTTCGTGGTTTTTACCCTGGCGCCGGTGCTGGTATCCATCGTGTTGAGTTTCACTTCGTTTAACCTGTTCGAGCCGCCGAAATTCGTGGGCCTGGACAATTACATCAACCTGCTGGCCTTTGATTCGGTGTTTCTCACGGCGGTAAAAAACACCCTGCTCCTGGCGGTGATAACCGGCCCGGCGAGCTACCTCCTCTGTTTCATCTTCGCCTGGCTTATCAATGAGCTGCCCGCGAAGGTCAGAGCCTTTATGACCCTGGTATTCTACGCCCCTTCGATTTCCGGAAACGCATACCTCATGTGGAAGCTGTTTTTTTCCTCCGACATGTACGGATTCTTCAACGCCTGGGCCATGAAACTGGGGCTGATCACCGCGCCCATCCTCTGGTTTGAGACGAAAGAGTTCATCATGCCCATATTGATCATCGTACAGTTATGGATGAGCATCGGCGTTTCGTTTTTGTCTTTCATTGCGGGGCTGCAGAATGTGGATCCCTCCCTCTACGAAGCGGGGGCCATCGACGGGATCAAAAACCGCTGGCAGGAACTGTGGCATATCACCCTGCCGTCCATGAAGCCCCAGCTCATGTTCGGCGCGGTGATGCAGATAACCAGCTCCCTGTCCATTTCGGCGATTTCCATAGACCTGGTCGGGTTTCCTTCGGTGGACTATGCGGGCCATACGATCCTGACCCACCTGCACGACTTCGGGAACCTGCGGTTCGAGATGGGCTATGCCTGCGCCATCGCCGTGGCGCTGTTCTTTATGATGATGATCACCAATATCATCGTACAAAAACTTTTGCGGAGAATCGGATAAGCGGAGGCGGGAATGAAAGAGATAAAGCTGTTAAGCGGCATCCACCGGAGATGGACGGCCTTTAAGCTCAAAAGAAGAAACCGGAGCCTGGCGGTGGACATATCCCTCATGGTTTTCCTGGCGTTTTTCGGCTTTTTCAGCGCCGCCCCCTTGATTCTCACCATAAGCTCGGCGTTTAAGCCCATGAGCGAGATATTTCTGTTCCCCCCCCGGTTTTGGGTGCAAAACCCCACGCTGAACAATTTTTTTGATCTGGGCACGGTATTAACGGATTCGAAGATCATCCTGGGGCGCTACATTTTCAACACCGCCTTTATCACTTCCCTGGGGATGCTGGGGACGGTGCTGCTGGGTTCTATGGCGGCGTTCCCCCTGGCAAAGTACGTGTTCCCCGGATCGGGCTTTATGTCCCATACCATCGTGTATTCCCTGATGTTCAACGGCGCGGTAACGGCCATTCCCAGTTATCTTATCATGTCGAAGCTGGGGCTGGTGGACACCTACCTGGCGGTGATACTGCCCGTGATCGCCGGAACCCTAGGGCTGTACCTGATGCAGAGTTTTATGACCCAGATCCCCACGGAGCTTATCGAGGCGGCCAAGATCGACGGCAAGGGGGAATTCAACATTTTCTTTACGATAATTATGCCCCTGTCCCGGCCCGCGTGGATAACCCTCATCATCCTGTCGTTCAATTCCCTCTGGGGAAACACGGGAGGCACGTTCATCTACACCGAATCCTTAAAACCCTTAAGTTTTATGCTTTCCCAGATCATCGGCGGCGGCATAGCCCGGACGGGGGTCGCCGCGGCGGTGGGGCTGGTGATGCTGACGCTCCCCATCACGGTGTTCATTATTTCCCAGAGCAACGTGATCGAAACCATGGCCACATCAGGATTAAAGGGGTAGCCGGATGAACAAAACCAACCGGGGGGCGGGGGCCTTTCGGCTCCCCATCTTCTTCTTTCTTTTCACCATACTATGCGCCCCAGCCCCAGCCGAACCGGGAACCTTCCGCTACGACTACACCTACGATTTCTGGGGGTACGAGGAACCGTCAATACCGGCCTTTACCGTGGAACGGACGATAGACTTCCGGGGGGCGCTCACGGGCGTTGACGACATTTTCGCCGGCGGGGGCAGGCTCTTTATCGCGGACGCCCGGGAGTCCCGGATATTGGTACTGGACGGCGCTTTCAAGCCGGAGGCGATGCTCAAAACCCTGAGCGGCCCGGCGGGCGAAGGGGTAAGCCTCTCCAACCCCGAGGGGGTTTTCTTCCACGAAAAAACCAACCGGCTTTTTATCGCCGACACCGGGGCGGAACGGATACTGGTCCTGGACGGGGATGCCTACAGCCTTGAACGGATCATCACCCGGCCCGCCGGCATGAGCGGCGGCACCCGCTTCGCCCCCTCCAAGATCGTGGTGGACAACGCGGAGCGGATCTATTTTGTGGTTCAGGGCGGCGGCGAGGGCATCGTGGAGCTGACCCCGGGGGGCGATTTTTCCCGCTACTTCGGGGTCAACAAGCCCCGGGTGAACCTGCTGGAACTGTTCTGGCGCATGTTCGCCACCGCCGAACAGCGGGCCAAGATGAACCGGGTCTTCGCGCCGGCCTTCAACAATATCGACATAGACGCGAAGGGCTTTATCTACGCCTCCAGTTACGACAACGCTTCGGCCTTCGCGCTCTTCCGCCTGAACCCCAAGGGGGAGAACGTCCTGATCGAAAAAGAAAAGCCGAGCTGGGTAGAGGACGCGGGGGATCTTTTTGGGTTCCCCAGCGAATTCATGGATGTTGCCGTGAACGGTTACGGGGCCTATGCGGCGCTGGACCGGCGCATGGGCCGGATATTCGTGTACGATTTCTTCGGGGAGCTTTTGACCATCATCAATATCCCCGCCCAGGCCAAGGGGAGCCTCCCCTCCCCCGGCGGCATCGCCTGGTTCGGCGATTACCTGGTGGCCGCGGACCGGCAGCTTAATACCGTGTATGTGTACGCCCTGACGGCCTTTGGGAAACTGGCCTTCGGCGCGGCGGAGCGGTATTACCGCGGGGAATGGGAAGCCGCCGCCGGGCTTTTGGAAGAGGCCGTGCGGCTTAACGCCAACTACAATTCGGCCTATTCCGGCATCGGCAAGTATTACCTCATGGAAGGGGACTACGGAAAAGCCCTGTATTACCTCAAACTGGGACAGAACCGGCCTTATTATTCCAAGGCGTTCAATCAATACCGCAGCCAATGGATAAAAAATAACTTTGTCTGGTTCGCCCTGGCGTTTATGGCGGGTATCACGGCCTTAGTGTTCACGGAATTCAGGTACCACCAAAAAACAAAGAAAGGAGGGGAAAAGAATGCGCAGGCTGCTTGAGAGCCTTGGGTATATACCCTATCTGCTGTTTCATCCCTTTGACGGCTTCTACGAGGCGAAATTCCGGGGCAAGGACAGCGCCGCCGCGGCGACCGTGCTGCTCCTCCTCTACGGCGCGGCCCGGATCATCGCCGCCCAGTACAGCGGGTTCGTGGTGAATTATAACTCAACCTACGAGGTCGAGAGCGGCCAGGTGTTTCTCGCCTCGGTGATGCCCTTGATGCTTTTCCTGGTGAGCGACTACTGCGCCGCCATGCTGCTCAACGGGAACGGAAGTTTCAAGGATATTTACCTGGTGATCTGCTATTCCCTGGTTCCCATGATTTTCTTCGATATTATTTTCACCCTGGCAAGCAATCTGATAATCCTGGAGGAATCGCCGCTCCTCGGGGCCTTTCACTGGATTGGGATAATCTGGTTTTTGTTTCTGCTCTTCGCGGGCCTCTGCGTTGTCCACGAATACTCGGCCCTGCAAAACCTGGGATCCCTGCTGGGCGCGGCGGCGGCGGCGGTTATCATCATCTTTGTTTCCGTGCTGCTCCTCACGCTGGCGGACAAGGTCTTGTCCTTTTTCCGGGTGATCTCCATCGAAGTCATGAGCAGGTGGTGGCGGCAATGATTTCTTTAAATTTTCTTTATGTTTTTTTCAATGCCGCGGGAAAAAGGGCGCGCCGGTTTTTTTCCCGCCATGGGCCGGTCAAGGCCCTGGGGATCATCGCCGCCCTGTTCGTCCTTTCGGAACTGACAGGCCGGCTTCCCTCCCTCTGGTTACAAAAATCGCCGCTGCCGGAGCTTCCCCCCGGGGAAAAGCGCGTTTCCCTGGGGGAAATTCAAAAAGATGCGGGGCCCGTAGTGGCGGCGGAAAGCGGCGGCAGAAAATTGTATGTAGATCCCCTCACGGCCAACATCCGGGTGGCGGATGAATCCTCCGGCCTGGAGTGGAACGCCCTGCGGCTGGACAGCGATATAGCCGCCGACCGCTGCCTCCTCCGGCTTGAGTTCAGCGGCAGGAACGGCGATGTTATTCAGTGGGATTCGTACAGCTTCGCGCAAAAGGCCGGAACGTTTACGGTTGAGAAAATCCCCCGGGGGGCGCGGATAACCCTCCATATCGTCCGTTCCGACCCTCAGGATATTTCCGAAATCATCCCCCGGCGTATCGCCGTTGAGCGCTTCAACGATGCGTTCACCAGGGCTATCGCGCAAAAAACCGCCGAGGGGGTTTTTACCGAATCGGAAGCGTCCCGCTTTGAGGCGAGCCTGGACATGGTATTCGGCCTGGACGCGGTGCATGGGTACTATTATACCAAAATGGATTCCATGCCCCCGGGCAGCGTTACCCAGGCGCTGCTGCAAATGACCCGGGGTATCGGCTACACCGCCGAACACGCGGCCCAGGACGAGAGCCCCTGGGCGGGAGAGCTGGGAACCATCGTCCGCAGCCCGGTGGCGGGTTTTTATATTCCCATCGACTTTGTGCTGGACGGGGAGGATCTGTTGGCGGAGATCGCCACCGGGGACATTGTAAACGAAAACAGCTATTACACCCTGGTCAAGGTGAGCTTCCTGCCGAACTTCGGCGCGGTCACGGCGGAGGAGCGCCCGGGGGGGTATATGTTTGTCCCCGACGGCTCCGGAGCCCTGGTGGCGATGAATTCTTTTAACGAAAACTACAACGGCTACGAGCGGCCCCTGTACAACAACAACGAATTTTCCACCCTGGAGACGCTGCCCGGTTTCGCGGAAATGGTCACCCTCCCGGTGTTCGGGATGACCTATGAAGGGGCGGGGAGCGGAAAGGCCGGGGGATTTATGGGCATCATCGAGGCCGGCGACGAGACGGCGGCCATAGCCGTCCGCACCGCCCAGGCGGATCTCGGCGCCGGGGGGTTCCGCTATAACCAGGTGTACCCTTCCTTCAGCACGGCCCAGTATACGTATTTGAACATCTCAGGCGGCGGGGGATACATCGCCGGCACCGGGCCCCTGGACATGGTCTGCGCCGTCCGTTACAAGTTGTTCGATACCCCCGCCGGTTATTTCGATATGGCCATGATCTACAAAAACTACCTCACGGCCAAATACGGCCTTGAACTTGCCTACCCCGCTTCCCCCCGGATCTACCTGGACGTAACCGGCTCCGTCCCCGTGGAAGACCGCCTCGCGGGCTTCGCGATCTACCGCATGGTTCCCATGACCACCTATTCTGAGCTGGCCGCCATGCTCCGGGATCTGGAGGGCATCCCCGTCACCGCCGCCTACAGCGGCGTTTTTGACCGGGGTACGGACAACAGGCTTCCCAGCCGCGCCGCCCCGGTTCCCGGAAACGGAACGGGGAAAGAGCTGGACGCCCTGCTCGATCTCGCTCACCGCGCCCCGGGGACGGAGCTTTTTTTCGGAACCAACCTGGGCCGGGTGTATTATGATATGGCCCGCAAAACCTGGGACGATTTCTGGCGGGGCTATGACGACCGGACCCACGCCGCCATGGGCTTTGACGGCGAACCGGCGGTCTTTGCCGGGTACTACCGTTCCGACCGGCGGAGCCACCCCCTGACCACCGTCAGGTACACCCGGATCAATCCCCGGTATCTTTCCAGCGTTGTCCAGGCGTTTCTTTCCCATGCCGGCCGGTACGAAAACATCTACGTCAACGATCTGGGGGCGGACTATTACGCCGGCTACCGGCGGGACGCCGTGGTTGCGCCCCTCGCGGGCAGGATGCTCGTGGCGGAAGAACTCAAGCGGCTTTCCTCGCAAAAAAAACTGGCCCTGAATAACCCGGTGATGGAACGGTTCGTCTACGCCTCCTGGGCGGTGAATATTTCCCGGGAAAGCTCCAATTACGGCGCTTTCTTTACCTCCGTCCCCTTCAGGCAGCTCCTGTTAAACGGCCTTTGCTCCTATACCACCTTGAACGTCAACGAATCCGGGGAAAGTCCCGATTATTATCTCCTCCAGGCGCTGGAAACCGGGAGCGTTCCCAAGTTCAGCGTCACGGCGAAAAATTCCGACACCCTTAAATACAGCACCCATAAGGAATTTCTTTCCACCGCCTACGCCGTCTGGGCCGGGGAAATAAAGGCGCTGTACCGGCGCTGGAAAGACGAGGCGGATCGCATCGGTTCCGGGGAAATCGTGAACCACGAGATCCTGGGGGACAAGGTTTTCAAGACGACCTACTCAGGCGGCGCGGAGCTTATGGTGAACTACAACCATTTCCCCGTGGAGATTGACGGCGTAACCCTTCAAGCCCTGGGTTACCATATAAGGAGGCCTTAGCGTGAAACAGAAAAGAATCGGCTTTGAAACCCAGAACAGAATATCGGGCTTCCTCTATTTTCTCCCCTGGCTTTTGGGGTTTATCATGTTTTTCCTGAGCCCCCTGGTTACCACCGTCTGGTATTCCCTGAACCAGGTACGGGTCGCCGCGGAGGGCGGCACGGAATTTGTCTTTCTGGGGCTGGGGAATTACATCGATCTTTTTACCTCGGAAGTTTCCGCCAACGCCCAGCCCTTCTCCCGGCTCTTTGTGGATGAGAATATACTTATCTTTACCCAGCTCCCGCTGATAACGATTTTCAGCCTTTTTCTGGCGATCCTCGCCAACGCCAAATACCCCGGACGGGGGATCGTGCGGGTTATCTTTTTCCTACCCATCGTCTTCGGCCTGGAACTCGTCCGCAGTTACGGCATCAATTCCGCGGGCCGGAGCCTTATCGAAGCCGCCGCCGCCCGCTATTACGAAAACAATCCCGTTATCATGCTGCTCTGGAATTATACCTTCCTGCCCCTGAGGCTTATACGGTTTTTAAGCAGCGCGATGGAGGGAATTTTTACCCTCTTCACCCGTACCGGGGTGCAGACCATGATCTTCCTCGCGGGGCTGCAGTCCATTTCCCCCGCGCACTACGAAGTCGCCAAAATTGAGGGGGCCAACGCCTATACTATCTTCTGGCGGGTTACGCTGCCCTCGATTTCCCATGTGATGATGTTCGTCATTATTTATACCCTTATCGATCTCTTCATGGGCTCGATCTTTGGGAATGAAATTTATCAGTACGCCTACAGCCGCGGCAAGATTGGCATGGGCAGCGCCCTTTCGGTGGTCTATATCCTCAATGTCATTTTGGCCCTGGGGGTTGTCTGGGTGTTTATGAGGAGGGCTAAAATAATTGACCGGTAAAGAAAAAGCCGAATTGCGGCGGAAAAAGCGGGAACTGGACGAAAAACGGCCCTTCCAGGCCCGGGCGTTTTCCGATTTTATCGCCCGGTGTTTCTTCGGCGCGCTGATCGTGTGCGTCTCCTTCGCCATACTGTACCCCGTGCTTGCCCTCCTGCCCCTGGCTTTTACGGACATGAGGGTAGCGGGGGATCCCGGGGCCGTCTGGATTCCGCCGGAATTCTCGCTCCAGAGTTTTTATGTCGTCTTTAACTGGATATTACGGACCTCCGAGGCCCTCAAGGATATTCCCCTGGAACTACGGCCCGGGCCGGCGGCCATTTTTTTGTATACGCTGTTCTACGCCTTTTCTATCGCCGCCATCCAGGTGTTTATGTCTTCCCTGGCCGGTTACGCCCTGGCGCGGACCCGGTTCCGGGGCAGTACCCTGGGTTTCCTGCTGGTGATCCTGGTGTTCCTTATCCCCCGGCAGTCCTTCCTGATTCCCCAGTGGCTCAACTTCAAGCAGTTTGATCTCTTCGGCCTGGTAACCTTGTTCCGGGGAGCCCCGCTGGATCTGATAAACCAGCCTCTCACCCTGTATATGATGGCGTTCTTCGGCTTTTTAAGCAACCAAAGCCTGATGATCTTTATCATGCGGCAGTTTTTTATGGCTATGCCCCATGAACTGGAAGAGGCGGCCCACGTTGACGGCCTTTCGTTCAATCAAACCTATCTCCGTATCATGCTGCCCAATGCGGCCCCGGCCCTGCTGACGGTGGCGTCGCTGGCTTTTGTGTGGGCCTACGGCGATAACTACTACACCGCCTACTTCAACCCCAACGGGCCCTATCTGGGGATGGTGATCCAGGCCTACCCCTGGGACAGCGTTTGGGTGCTTGCCGCCGTAACGAGGGACTGGTTTGGCGCGGCGGCGACCAATAATCTTGCGGTCGAGTCGGTCCGCCAGGCGGCGGTGCTGGTGTTTCTGGCGCCTCTGCTCGTGTTCTACTTCATCATCCAGCGCCGGATCGTGGAAAACCTCGACAGTATCGGGATTAAAGGCTAGTGTCCCGGTGGGACACGAGCGCTAAAAACGATCCGGCTCGGATATGACACTAAGTTGAGTTTGTTTCTCACCGCCCGCCGCCGCACGGATTGCGGCTCTTTTTAGGCAGGACACGAACCAATGATCGCCTCGTAGTTTTTGAGTAGAACGCCGTCCTCGCTCAAGATGAAGTTCCGGTTCGCCTGAATACGGGAGGGCGCCCGGGCAATAAAGATAGACGCCGCCTTCCGTTTCCGATCGCTGTGGGCGGCGTCACGGAGGAGCAGGTAGCTAATTACCAGATCGGCGGCCATTTCCACGAGCCGTCTGGAATGGTACGTCAAGAACTGGTCCGGCGGGAATCCGTTTTCAGCGGGCTTGTACGCCTTCACATAGTCAAGCGTTTCGTTAAAGAGCTTCCGGGCCTCCCGTACTTTTGCCAGCAGTTCCGGGCTGTGAGAGTAGTCCGCCTGGTCGTACTCATCCAGGATCGCCGCCGCCACCCCGGAAGTAACCGGCCCGATAGCGGCCACAACCTGAAGCTGGGTGGTTCCCTCGTAGATGTTGGTAATTCGGGCGTCCCGGTAGTGACGTTCGGCGTTGAATTCTTTCATGTAGCCCGTGCCGCCGTGGATCTGTATAGCGTCGAAGGCAACCTTGTTGGCCGTTTCCGTGGCGTAAGCCTTGACCAGCGGGGTAAAGAAGCCCGCCAGCTTCGCGTACTTTTTTTTCTCCTCCACTATTTCGCCTTTCTCTTCGGGGTGTTTATCCGAATACTCTTCAAGACACTCCTTCAAATCAACAAAACGGGATGTTTCGTAGAGCAGGCTCCGGGCCGCTTCTACCGCAACCTTCATTTCGGTGAGCATTTCGAAGACCGGCGGCAGAATCCGGATCGGCGCGCCAAATTGAATGCGCTTGGCGGCGTAACGATCCGCCTCCCGGTAGGCCGCCTCGGCGATACCCACCGCTTGAGCCGCCACGCCCAGCCGGGCGTTGTTCATCAGCCAGAGGGTGTACTTGGTAAGGCCCCGCTGCCGTTCCCCAACCAGTTCCGCCGGGGCGTGGTTAAACTGGAGCTCGCAGGTGGGGGAGCCGTGGATTCCCAGCTTGTGTTCCAATCGCCGGATGATCATACGATCGTCCCGCTTGTAGAGGAAGAACGAAAGTCCCCGGGCGCCCTTACCCTTCTCTTCGCTGCGGGCTAGTACCAGACCGATAGTACCGCAGCCGTTGGTGATAAAGCGTTTGACCCCATTGAGCCGCCATTGACCGCTTTCGTCTTGTACGGCCTTGAGATTCACCGCCTGAAGGTCGCTCCCCGCGTCGGGTTCGGTGAGAATCATGGAAGAATCCCACTCACCCGAACAGAGCCGGGGCAGGTAGGTTTGTTTCTGTTCTTCAGACCCGAACTTGTTGAGTGTTCCGGCAATGTCTTGTTGCAGACCGAAGTTGAGGAACGATGCGTCCGCCCTGGCGGTAATCTCTGCGGCGATACTGAGGATCGTGCTGGGCATATTAAGGCCCCCGTACTGCCGGGGCACGCAGAACCCCATAAGGTCGGCCTGGGCGAACATATCCAGGGCCTTCTGGGTTGCCGGATTGAGCGTAACCTGGTTATTCGCCAGGGTGGGGCCTGCCTCGTCTACCGCCGCCGCATGAGGGGCTATGAAGTCTCCGCAGATTTCCCCGATGATGGAGAGTACCATGCGGTACGATTCTCTGGCGTCTTCCGCATCTTTGGGCGCATGGGCATAGACCTGGGCTTGGGTAAAGTTTTCTTCCCGCAGGCTGATGATCCGATCCAAATCCAGATGTTCCAGATGGAACAAAATATCTTCGTTATCCGTTAAAAAGTTTTCCATAGGTTACTCCAAATTTTCCTAAACCCTGGCCTTATACGCCTTGATCATACGAGGGATCACTTCGCCCAGATCCCCCACAATGCCGTAATGAGCGATACTGAAAATCGGCGCTTCCGGATCGGTATTGATGGCGATAATCCGCGCCGATCCGTCCATACCCGCCCGGTGCTGGATGGAGCCGGAGATGCCGCAGGCGATGTAAAGTTTGGGCCGCACCGTCACGCCGGTCTGCCCCACCTGGTGTTCTTTGCCGATAAAGCCCGCGTCTACTGCGGCGCGGGACGCCCCGACTTCGCCGCCGAGGGTCTCGGCGAGCTCCCGGATAAGGCGGAAGTTCTCCTTGCTCCCGACGCCGACGCCGCCTGACACCACGATGTTCGCGCCTTTGAGGTTCACGGTCTTTTCTTCCAGAACACGGCTTAGGATTTCCGTAGGGAAATCTTCCGGTCCCAGGGCGGGATCGAACCGCACCGTTTCGGCCTTTCTGCCGGGCTGTGGTTGTCCCATTCGCATAACCCCCTCCCGCACGGTGGCCATCTGGGGTTTTTTTTCAGGGCACACAATGGTGGCGATGATGTTACCCCCAAAGGCGGGCCGGATCTGGTAGAGAATATGCTTGTATTCTTTATCCTGTTGGGTATGATCCCCGATACGCAGGTCTGTACAGTCTGCGGTGAGTCCTACCTTGAGGCATGACGCGACCCGGGGAGCTAGATCGCGGCCTTCGGTGGTGGCTCCATAGAGAACGATCTGGGGCTTGCGCTCCTGGATTGTCCGGATCATAAGCTTGCTGTAGGGGACGGGGGTGTAGAATTTGAGCCTCGGATCCTCCGCAATATAGACCCGATCCGCGCCGAGTTCCGCGAGCCGGGGGATTTCGGCGGCCACCCGCTCTCCAAAGAGGGCGGCGCTGACCTCCACTCCCAGTTCATCAGCCAGCTCACGGGCTTTGGAGATCAGTTCCAGGCTCACCTCCGCTGCTTTCGCGCCGCTCTGCTGCTGGATATATACCATTACGCTGTTTTCCGCACTCATCTTGTTACTTCCTTATAATCTGAATGAATGATAAGCCGCCGGTAGGCTGCGCCTTAGCCCAGAGTGTGATCGGCAATGAGGGTGTGAACCAACTCCGCAACGCCCGCTTCGCCGGGGTCGATGTACCGAATATCGGCGGCGGTGAGTACCACCGAGTTGATGGTCTTTACCTTGGTAGGGGATCCCGCAAGGCCGCACTGGGCGGGATCGGCGTTGATGGCCGGGATGTCCCAGAGTACCAGGGGATGTTTCGGCGGAGCCTCCGCAGCCGGAAGGGGAACCGTCCGCTTGTAGGTAAGGGTTTTAATGGCCGATGCCGGACGGGGGGGCTCTCCCTCGCCGGTAAAGGTGACCAGCGCGGGCAGCTTCGCCCTGACTTTCTCCCAGCCTCCTTCGATAGAGCGGACGGCGGTGATTTCGCCTTTGGCCGCGTCTAACGCTTCGATGCTGGAGGCGCAGGTTATCTGATTGATTCCCAGCTTCTCCGCCGTCTGGGGCCCCACCTGGGCGGTGTCCCCGTCAATGGCCTGTCTTCCGCAGAGAACCAGGTCATAACCGCCGGCTTTGTTGACGGCGCACGTAAGGGCGTAAGAAGTGGCCAGGGTATCGGCCCCGGCAAAGCCCCGATCCGACACCAGGGCGGTAAAATCCGCGCCCCGGTAGAGACATTCCTTGAGTACCGCCGCCGCCGCCGGGGGGCCCATGGTGATCACGCTCACCTTTGTCTCCTTGTGGGCATCTTTGATCCGCAGCGCCGCTTCCAAAGCGTAGAGATCCTCCGGGTTAAAAATAGCCGGGAGCGCGGCGCGGTTTACCGTTCCGTCAGCTTTCATGGCTTCTCCGGTGATATTTTGGGTGTCAGGCACTTGTTTAACCAGAACGATCACATGCAAACCCATACTGTTATCATCTCCTGGGAGCCTAGATTCTATAAGCGGGCCCCCTAGGAGGTATCATATTCTGGAACAGCATGAGGATACAAGAGGCATTTCGTCGTCTTTAGGCGAGAAAATGCAAGGTCTGTCCGCAAAGCAACCGGCTTTGCGGACAGACACTATTTACATGAGCAGCCGCTTATCCCCGATCCGCCGCGTCAGCCCCTGGGCGTCCAGAAATTCAAGCATCGGGAGCGTATATTTCCTGCTGACGCCGATGAAGTCACGTAAAGAAGCGACGGTTATATCATGGTTCATCGAAGCAAGGGCGGTAAGAAGTTTTTCCTTGGTCTCTTGAGGGAACAGTAAGCCGCCTTCCAGAATCCAGAGGGCGTCTTGTTCCCGCAGATAGGCCATTGCCCGCTTCATCTCTTCCGGCGCTGCGTTCAATTTTTTTTCAAGCTCCGGCAGTTTTGCGAGGTTAAAGCCGGCGGACGCGGCCTCTTGCCTGATACGGCCCGCCAGATGCAGCAATCTGCCGTTTCGAGACCGGTTATTTCCCGCTGTGCCATAACACGTTTTTCCCCTCGCGGCAGCCGCCGGAGCGATAATATTTCTTGCCGCCATGACGCCGATAAGATCTTTGAAATCTCCCAGCTTGAGCCGTTCGGCCCCGTGAACGCCTTCCATCGATGCGTACAAATTCTCCGCGTCTAATCCGGCTGATTCAGGGTATTTCTCATGGAAAGTATGAAGAAACCGCAGTACTGAACGGGCAGCCGCATGAAAGGTTTCACCGGAGATAAAATTCCGCGACGCTCCGAATTCCAGCAGCCCATATTTATCCGGCGCGTCCCGCAGTAAATCCGCGCATTTTTCAAAAAAGCTCTTTTCCATCTGGGACAGCTTGAACAGGCCGGCGTGGTTTAGAATACCCCGGTCGCGGACAATCGCCGCAAGCAGAGAGACCGGGCCAAAATCGTCTGAAAGTTCCTCAACAATTTCTGCCTTTGCCGCACGCTCCGCTCCGTCCCTGACGCTTTCGGCGTTTGGAAGCAGGATCCGCCCGCCGCCGATCGTTACCGGCGGGCTGCATGAACGAATCACAAACCGCCGGCCTGCCGCCGCCGTGATCTTAGCATCTGTGATAAGCTGTACGGGTCCGCCGCTCCCCGGCATGATACAAGATTTTTGTTCATCATCGTTCATCCTGAGCAGCGATACCCTCGCAGTGGTATTTACCGTTCCAATGAGAAGTTGCACCCGCTGCCGGTGAACTGCCGGCTCATGGGATGGCAGCACCTCAAGCCAGGCGTTCATGCATATTGAGCCTGGACCTGCTTCGTTAAAATAGATAAAAGATGGCTTAATCAGTTTATTTTGCATCAGAAGTCCGCAGCCGCCGCCAGGCGGCGTTCACCTCCACTACGAGAGCTGTCTGGAAACTTCAGTTTTCGGACAGCCTTACTGCCAATGTAATTTGCGGTTATTTCGAGATCAACAATTCCTGTATAACTCGTTAGTGGTTTAATACAAAATAGTATAAAATATGCCAACGCCTGATCTCCATTATCGAGAAGATGCGAGCTGTCTGGGTAAGCGGGTTTCCGGACGGCCTATTCTATGGTATACTCCCCTCATGTTCGATAAACTTACTCAGAAGGTATCCGACGCCCTGCGCTTTGTCGCCGGGAAGTCCACCATCACCGAAAAAAACATAGATGACGCCGTAGACGCCATTAAGATGGCCCTGCTGGAAGCGGATGTGAACCTCCGGGTGGTACGCCGCTTTGTGAATTCCACCATCGAGGAGGCCAAAGGCGAGAAAGTGCTCCGGTCGGTGGATCCGGGACAACAGTTCATTAAGATCGTCCACGATAAGCTGGTCTCCTTCCTTGGGGATACGAAGCAGGATCTCAAGCTCAAGGGAACCGATACCCTGTCCTGCATCCTCATGCTGGGGCTCCAGGGGTCGGGGAAGACCACCAGTTCCGCTAAGTTGGCCCTTAGGCTCAAGAAAGAGGGCCGCAAGCCCCTCCTGGTAGCCTGCGATCTGGTGCGGCCCGCCGCAATGGAACAGCTTGCGGTGCTGGGAACCCAGATAGACGCGCCGGTTTATAAGGAAGCGGGCGCGACAGACAGCGTTACGGTCTACCGCGGGGCGGTAAACTGGGCCCGAAAAAACCTCATCGACACCTTGATCATCGACACCACCGGACGGCTCCAAATCGATGAGCCCATGATGACGGAACTTTCCCGGCTCAAGGACGCCGCCAAACCTGATGAACTGCTCCTCGTGGCGGACGCCATGACCGGCCAGTCTGCGGTGGACATCGCCAAGGCGTTTGATGAAAAGATCGGCCTTACTGGGGTTATCCTGACCAAATTCGACAGCGATACCAGAGGCGGCGCGGCTCTGTCCCTTAAAACCATCACCGGTAAACCCCTCAAATTTACCGGCGTTGGTGAAAAGCCTGAAGACTTCGAGCCCTTCCACCCAGATCGGGTTGCGGGACGTATCCTGGGTATGGGAGATGTGGTCGGCCTGGTGGAAAAAGCCCAGGAAGTTATCGATCAGAAGGAAGCGCTGGAACTTCAGCGCAAGATGGCGAAGGAAAATTTCACCCTAGAGGATTGGCTTACCCAGCTTCGTTCCATAAAGAAGATGGGCTCCCTTCAATCTATGCTGGAGATGATCCCCGGCATGGCCGGCCAGGTGAGCGAGGACGACATCAACAAGGAAGAACTCCAGACTCAGGAGGTGATCCTTAACTCCATGACCAAGAAAGAGCGGGCCAACCACCTGATCATCGGCCCCACCAGGCGCGCCCGTATTGCCAAGGGTTCAGGAACCTCTGTCGCTGAAGTTGCCCGGCTCCTCAAGAAATTCGAGAAGATGCGGGGCATGATGAAAAAGATGGCAAAGTTTGGAAAAAAACCCGCCGCGCTCCAGCAAATGATGCAGGCGCGGTCAGGTATGTCTCCCCGATAAAAGCCGCAAGCGCCGATTATCAGCCTAGAAATAGTAGACAACATTACCGGCGCCGGCGGCGGGGAGGCGCGCTCCGCTTTATCGTACCGTAATAGCGCCTTCGAGCAGGATGTTTTCCGCATCGCGGCCTATCATCACGCTGAAATTTCCCGGTTCGACAATGAACCGCAGGTCTTTATCCCAGAGCCCGAAACTGCGCCAGGGCAGTGTCAATTCCACCTGTCTGCTTTCCCCCGGATCGAGGGTGACCCGCTTGAAAGCTTTCAGTTCCTTATTGGGGCGGGCTACCGAGGCGTATTCATCGCGCAGGTAGAGCTGTACGACTTCATCGCCCCGGCGTCCGCCGCTGTTCTTGACGGTAACGGCGACGGTGACATCCTGATTTTTGCTCGCCTCCGGGGGGACGATGAGGTTTGAATACTCAAAGGAGGTATAGCTCAACCCATAGCCGAAGGGGAACAGCGGTTTGCCGTCATCGTCGAGGTAATTGTAGCCGCGCCCGGAGGGCTTAATGGAATAGCAGAGCGGCAGTTGCCCGGCGTGACGCGCCCAGGTCACAGGCAGGCGGCCCCCGGGATTGTTGTCGCCGAAGAGGGTTTCGGCTATGGCCGTCCCGCCCCGCTGTCCCGGATACCAGGCTTCGAGAACGGCATCCACCTTGTCTATCCAATTGCGGACATCAATGATGGAGCCGTTTTGCAGGACGACAATGGTCTTTACGCCGGTTCCGCTGATCTCGCCGATCATTTTTTCCTGATCGATTTCAAATTGCTGCCCGCCGCCGGTATCAACAATAGCGGCGTGTTCCAGGCTCTTTGCCGCCTGCACGGTACGCTTGGGAAGGGTGAGGTGGCTGCGGTCTTGTCCCTCCCCTTCCTGGATGGCGGCGAAGAATATGACCGCGTCGCAGGTTTCAGCTCGGGCTGCTGCGCCGGTATCACCCTCATGCAGGATGACTTCCACCTTGCCTTCAAGGCGTTTCCTCAATCCCTCGTAGGGCGTTACGCTGTTCCGGCTGAACAACTCCCCCTTCAAGCCGCCGAAGGGGCCCGCATACCCGCCGAGG
Organism: Treponema sp.; assembly: GCA_031257105.1. Taxonomy (GTDB): domain Bacteria; phylum Spirochaetota; class Spirochaetia; order Treponematales; family Breznakiellaceae; genus JAIRPG01. Next base: position 5,034 of record JAIRPG010000014.1, on the reverse strand, counting down.
CTCACGGTATTTGCGGCGGGTCCGAATACGCCGATCCGTTTTACCGTCTTGTCAGAAAGCGGCAGCGCGTGATCTTCGTTTTTGAGCAGGGTCATCACTTTACGGGCGGCTTCAAGGGCGAGGTCATTATGTTCTTTGCAGTTGACGATAGCGTCCGCTTCCTGGGGATCCACATAGGGATTCTCAAAAAGGCCGAGTTCAAACTTCACCTTCAGCACCCGGCGGACGGAGGCGTTGACCGCTTCTTCCGGTATTCTCCCCTGTTTAACCAGGTCGAGCAGCAGGTAATACGAGGCCCGGACGCCGAAGCCCAAGCCCACGTCCAATCCGGCCTCAAAAGCCTGGGTCTGCGCCTCGGCCTGGGATTCGGCTGTTTTGTGCGCCTCATAAAGACCGGGCACCCCGCCGTAATCGGAGACGGTAAATCCTTTGAATCCCCATTCGCCGCGCAGTATATCGGTCAAGAGAACTTTATTGCTGGTACAAGGAACGCCGTCAAGGGAGTTGTAGGCGACCATAATAGAACGCGCCCCGCCTTCTTCGACACACGCCCGGAAGGGTTCAAGGAAGAGTTCGCGGAGAACGCGCCAGGAATTGAAGGAAGCGAAAGAATCGTGCCCTCCCTCTCCGTAGTTGTCCACATAATGCTTAGGGCTGGCTACAACGCCGTTGTCTTCAAGGGCTTTTGTCCAAGCCGCGCCCATACGCGCGTTGAGGAAGGGGTCTTCGCCGTAGGATTCTTCGGCGCGCCCCCAGCGTGGGTCGCGGCAAACATTGACGACCGGCGCGAATACTTGGCGAACCCCCACCGCCCGCACTTCTTTGGCGGCGGCGGCTCCCAGGGTATAATAGAGATCGGGGGCGAAACTGGCCGCCATAGAAATACTTTGGGGAAAACTGGTAGCGATGCCCCACTGCGCGCCGTGCAGGGCTTCGCCGTTTTGCAGAACCGGAATACCCAGACGGTTGGCGGCTATCGACTTCTTTGTGTCTTCGTTTACCGCTTCCGCGCATTTGGCGGCGCTTGCGGGGCCGTCAGGCGTGTTGTGCATAAAGTGGGCGATGTTGCGGAAATGTCCTACTTCCCATTTCCGCTGCTCCTTGTACTCATGTAAAAAGGTAAGCTGGCTTTGAAGCTGATTGACTTTTTCTTCAAGGGTCATCTGACCCAGAAGACGTTCCACCCGCTCTTCGAGGGGGAGCTTGGAACTTTCGGCATTGGCGTTTGTTTGCGTTACGGTATCAGGCATAGAGTCTCCTTGGGGAGATAGTATAGCCGCTCTTATCCCCTTTGAGTATCCTGAAAAAAAAACGGGGGCCGGGCCCCCGCTTAAAAGGTTAGAAAATAACGTCGCTCCGGGTTTTTGCGATTCCCGTGAGGTAATCGAGGAATTTTAGGTAGATTCCGTTAGACGCGGTTTTCACGTAGGTCTGGTAATCCTGGAGGATTTTCCGGGCTTCCGCTTCGGTGGCGGCGAAGTAGGCCCGCTCGCGGTAGCTCTTCTCAATGTCGCCCTCAAAGATCCGCTGGGATTCCTGCCAGTTCGGAAACTGGGTCTCGAAGGACGAAATGGTGATCCCCGGAATCTGCTCCACGGGCCGCAGTTTCTTATAGTCCTCCAGCTCCTGCACTGCGGCGTCTGCGTTGCCGACCCCGTCCTCGCCGAACCAATCCTTGTCAAGGTTGCGGTACCAGAGGCGGTCTTTTATATAAAAGCCTCCAATCTCGCGGAGTTCGTCTTCCCAGGAAGAATCGCCTTTCTGTTTTCGATCCAGATAGGATGCGATAAGCCGGGGCTGGCCCTGGGCGTTCAGGTTGTAGGTCTGACCCTGGATGCCGTAAGCGGTCAGCATCTTCCCTTCCTTGGTGTTTACAAAGTCGATGTAGCGAAAGGCCGCGTCAAGGTTCTTACAGGTCTTGGGGAAGAAGATAACCGGCGTACCATCCCGGCCCATGGGCTCAATCTGGGTGAGGGGCTGACCGTCGGCGTAGGTCAGGGGGCCCACGGGGATGTAGCGCATCTCCGGATGGCTGGTGTAAAGCCCGGTCAGCTTGGTGGAATTGATGCCCACCCCGTACTGGGCGGCGAAAAAGAGCGCCGTGCCGTTGCCCACTTTGGTATCCGCCGCGCTGTCATTGTGCTTGAAACTTTCCTTGTCCAGGATGTTCTGGTTCACCAGCCGCCAGATAAAGAGGTTCCGGTTGATCCACGTATCGGTAAGGGTATTCGATGTTACCGTCCCATCGGTGTTCTTAATATAGCCGGTTCGCTTCTTAAGGTCGAAATTTTCAGCGTAGCGTCCGTAATCCCAGCCGTCATGGTAGGTGGTGGCCACAATGGTGGGGTTTCCGTTCACGTCCTTAAAGCCGTAGTCCCGGGCCTTAGCCATGAAGTCGTAAAGCTGCTGGCTGGTCTTGATATTCCTTTCGTTGATCCCGAGGGCCTTGGGCACGTCTCCCCGGACGAACACGCCGTAAGTCCAGTTGGTGATATGATCGATATTACCGGCGGTTTCCTGGGGGATCAGGTACAAATGCCCGTTGAAGCTGGGATCTTTCAATTCGGTATCCAGCATTTTCTGTGAAATACCGCCGATATCGTACGAGCGCTTTACGTTAGGATACTTTTCCAGCATATCCTCGATGGGCAGCAACATTCCTTCCGCCGCGGCTTTCTTGATGACCCCGGTTTCGCCGCCGGTTCCACCCCAGAAGGGCGCGTTCACCATGTCGGGCATATCGCCGGACGCGAACATTAGGTTGAGCTTCTCCATTTCGTTCATCATGATGCCTTCGAACTCCACGGTGACGCCGATCTTCTCGCGGATCGTCTTCGCTACGGCGTTGTTGTACTGATCTTTGGGAACCTTGTAACCGCCGTTCCAGCAGATGAGCATCCGCAGCCGTACATCGCCTGTGGAACCGGTGGCAGCGGCGCTTCGCTGTCCGCTGCCATAGGCGCTCGCCGCGATGATCACAACCGCCGCGATACCTAAAAGAACTCGTTTCATAAAGAAACCTCCTCAAATTTTTTCGCGTCCCCAACAGGACGCGCCGCCCCGCCGGGGGCGCCCATAACCGCTTGCGCGGAATAAGGATCAGCCTTTAATGGCGCCTATCATCACGCCCTTGACGTAGTACTTCTGCAAAAACGGATACACCACCACGATAGGCATGGTGAGGAGCATCACAAAGGCCATTTGCAGGGACTGGGGCGTGTAGGTACGCATGGCGTTCAAGACCGTCTCCTGCCCCTCCTTCATAGCTGTGGGGGAGGATTCCCGCAGCAGTTTTTGCAGCAGCGTTGCCGCGGGGAAGAGGTTCGTGCGGCTCTGGTAATACGCGCCGGTAAACCAGTCGTTCCAGTGGCCTACGCCGATAAACAGGGCCAGCGTGGCGATGATAGGCGCGGCCAGGGGCAGGTATATTTGAAACAGCACCCGGACGTGGCCCGCGCCGTCGATATGGGCGGATTCCCGCATCTCCAGGGGGATCGTTTGAAAGTAAGTCCGCATTAGGAGGAAATTGAAGAAGCTGTAGATTCCCGGAATCACGTAGAGCCAGAAACTCCTGGTAAGCCCCAGATCCCGCAGGAGCATATAATAGGGGATCATGCCGCCGCCGAAAACCGTGGTAAAGTAAAAGAAGAAAGTAAAAAACGTACGGCCCGGCATAGTGGTAATGACCACCGCATAGGAAATAAGCGCGGTAAAGAAGAGGCCCAAGAGTACCCCCAGCACGGTGCGGGCTATGGAAACTAAGAGGGAATCGAAAATACGGGAGTCCTTCAATGCGCGGGCGTAGTTTTCCAAAGTAAAAGCGCGGGGCCAAAAATACACGCCCCCGCGGGTAAAGTCGCTGCCCACGTTAAAGGACGCCACCAGGACGTACCAAAAGGGATACAGGGTAATGATGCCGAAGAGGGCCAGAAAGACCACATTGAACGCCTCAAACACCCGCTGCGAGGGAGTCATTAATCTCGCCATTTAAAACACCTCCTTCGGTTAGAAAATACCCACTTCAAAAAATTTCCTTGCCACCCAGTTGGTGATAAGGATCAGGGCAAACGAAAAGGCGGACTTAAAAAGGCCGATAGCCGAGGCGTACTCGAACCTGCCGAAGTTGAGCCCCGTCTTGAGCGTAAACGTGTCCAGGATTTCCGATATGAGCATATTGGCGGGCTGCTGGAGCAGCAGTATCTGATCAAAGCCCGCGTTAAGGATGCCGCCTACGGCGTAGATGAACATGATGCCGATAGTCATCTTGATCCCCGGCAGGGTGATGAACCAGGTGCATTGCAGCCGGCCCGCCCCGTCCAGGTAGGCCGATTCGTAGAGCTCCGGGTTGATCCCTGAGAGCGCGGAAAGGTAGATGATCGACCCCCAGCCCGCGCCCTTCCAAATATCCGAAAGCACCACAAAGGGATAGAAGTACTTTACCTCCCCCAAGAAGAAGATGCTCTCAAAGCCCAGACGGTTGCGGATGTTGTTGACGATCCCGCCGTAAGGGCTGAACACCACCGTCAGCAGGCTTACCACCACCACCCAGGACACGAAGTTGGGCAGGTAGCTCATGGTCTGCACCACCCGCTTGAATCGCCCGAAGCGCAGCTCGTTGAGGAGCAGGGCCAGGATGATGGGCGCGGGGAAGCAGAAGAGCAATTTGAGGCCGCTGATAACCACCGTATTGCGGATGACCTCCCAAAACTCCAGGGACGAGACAAAGGCTTTGAAGTGTTTCAGCCCCACCCAGGGGCTTCCCAGAATGCCGAGGTTGTACTTGTAATCCTTGAAGGCCAATGTGGCCCCGTACATGGGGTAGTAGCTGAAGATCAAAAGCGAAACAACGCAGGGCAGCATGAACAGGTAGAGAATCCGGTGTTCCCATATCCGGACGCCCAGGCGTTTCAGCGCGGCGTGACTCAAGGTTCTAGCCATGAGCATACCCTCCTTTTTGAGGAAAAATGGGGGAAAAGTGACGGTACTTTGTAGAGAGGCTTAGGAAGTGAAGGTGACGGGGGGGGGGGGGGGGGG
>JAIRPG010000011.1 GCA_031257105.1 Treponema sp. | reverse complement strand
GCCGGCGCCGGGGCGAAATTCGCCGGACCCGTGGGGGAGCACCACGACGGTTTTGTCATGTGGGACACGGCCTTTTCCCGCTGGAACGCCGCGAAGATGGGGCCCAAGCGGGACATCGTGGCGGAACTGGAAAAATCCATCCGTTCACGGGGCATGAAATTCATGGTGTCCCTGCATAACCTGGAAAACTGGTTTTTTTATCCCCACTGGTGGAAGGAATACGACTGCGCCGATCCCCAGTATGCGGGGCTTTACGGGGAGATCCACGATGAGGACAACGAGGCCCTGCGGAACCGGTTTAAGGGGTGGTGGGACTGGTTTCCGCAAACCAAGCCTTCGATCAAGGCTCTGGATTCCTGGCTGGGAAAAATCAAGGAGCTCTGCGGGCGCTTCTCCCCGGATATGCTCTGGTTCGACGGGGGGCTTCAGTTCGCCCGGGAGGATTACAAAAAGGAAATGGCCGCCTGGTATTACAACGAACTGGAACAGAAGGGCCGGGAGGGGATCATCGCCTATAAGCAGAGGGACATGATCGCCGGTTCGGCCCTGAACGACGTGGAACTGGGCGGCCTGGGCCGGATGCAGTACGGCCCCTGGCTCACGGATACCACGGTCGAGCGGGGGCCCCTCATCAGTTGGTCCTGGGCGGAGGGCCTCGTGTACAAGAACGCGGGGGAGCTGATTCAAAATCTGGTGGACAACATCAGCAAGAACGGGTTTTTCCTGCTCAACGTGGGCCCTCGTCCGGACGGCTCTATTCCGGCGGAAGTCCAGACCCTCCTCAAAGACATGGGCCGGTGGCTCGCGGTCAACGGCGAGGCGGTTTACGGGACGGATATCTGGTTCACCCACGGCGAGGGCCCCACGAAGGCGGGAAGCGGTGACTTTGCCCAGGCGAAGGGGGAGACCGTCAGCTACACGCCCCAGGACATCCGCTATATGCGCCGGGGGGATACCATTTACGCCTTCGTCTTTGCCTGGGCGGGGGAGTACACCCTGACCGAGCTCAGGGCCCTGTACGGCGGGGAATTCAAGCGGGTTACCATGCTGGGTTCCCCTGAACCTTTGCGGTTCAAACATTCGGGGGATGGGGGGCTTTGGATCGCCTCCCCGCAGCAGAAACCGGAAGGGCCGGTGTGGGTCTTCAAGATTGAGCGGGAATTTACGCGGTAAACAATGAAAACGGAAAAAATCTTTAAGCCAGACGATGGGGAGCCTCTAGACGGCGTGAGAGATTTTTCCGGCGTTATAGAAGCCGCGTCTGCGGTGGAAGGGACAGCGGTCTTTCGATTTTCGCCGGGGGTCTATCATTTCTATCCCGACCGGACGCCGAAGCGGGAAATCTATATGTCCAATACCGACAGCGCCGAATTTCCCCAAAAACAATGCGGCGTGTATCTGGAAGGTAAAAAGGGCCTTTCGTTTATAGGCGAGGGAGCGGCGTTTGTGTTCCACGGCGGGCTTACGGCCCTGGCTTTTGTGGACTGCGAAGACCTTTTGTTTTCCGGCATCGATCTTGATTACGAATGTCCTTCGACGGTGGACGTGACTATCGCGGAGGCGGCGGAGACGGCGGGAAAAACCACGGTTATTGCGGACTATCCCGCGGTATACGAAGCGGACATTGCCGGAAAGGAGATCTTCTGGCGGAGCGAAAGGAGCCCCTATACCGGAGAAAGCTATTGGGTGAACGGCGCGGAAGGTTCCCGTATGCTGACCCAGCGCTACGAGGCGAAAACCGGGCGGGTGTACCGTACCGGCGAGGGCCTCCTCTGTGGCGCCGAAAGCGTCCGGGCGGAAGGGCCGGGGCGGCTGCGGATCGTTTATAACCGGATTCGGGATATTTCTCCGGGGGACTGTTTCCAGATACGGAATACCAAGCGGGACGGCTGCGGCGTGTTTATGGAACGGTGCAAAAACGTCCGGTTTGAAAACCTGCGCGTGGGCTACCTGTATGCCTTCGGCGTACTGGCCCAGGTCTGCGAAGACATTACCTGGGAGTCCGTGAGTTTCCGGCCATGGAAACCGGGCAGGATGAGCAGCGCGGCGGCGGACAATCTCCATTTTTCAAACTGCCGGGGAAGGATTGTTGTCCGGAACTGCGATTTTAAAAACCCCCACGATGATCCCGTCAACATTCACGGCGTCTTTCTGCAATTGGAATCCAGAGAAGGCCGGCGGGCGGTGTTGAAATTCATGCACTCCCAGTGTTTCGGCTTCCCCTGCGTGTTCAAAGGGGACGAACTTCAATTTTATGACGCCCTCAAACTGCTGCCCCAGGAGGGGCTTTTTCGTGTGCTGGAGGTTTGCCCCCCCCAGGGGGATCGGTACCGCATCGCCGTTACGCTCGACCGGGAGCCGCGCCTGCCGGAGGATCGAATTATCGCCGTGGAAAATCGCTCGTGGCTTCCCGATGCGCTCATCTCAGGCTGCCGTTTTGAACAGATACCGACGAGGGGCCTCCTTATCACTACCGGAGGGAAGGCGGCGGTACGGGATAACCTGTTTATCCATACCGCTATGAGCGGCGTGTATATTTCGGGGGATGCCCGGAACTGGTTTGAATCGGGCCCGGTGCGGGATCTGGTTATTGAGCGCAATATTTTTGAGGACTGCGGGGATTACGCCGTCTGGGTGGATCCAACCAACACGGAGTTTTCGGAAGACCCGGCGGAAAAAACCCACCGGAATATCGTGATCCGGGAAAACGTCGTCAGCGGCTGCCGCTTCCCCGCAATTTCGATCAAGTCGAGTGGGGGCGTTATCATCAAGAACAATGTATTTGTAAAGAGGCATAACGACACGGCGGATTTTTTAAGGAATATCAATTCGGAGATAGAATCCGGCGGAAACGCGGTCGCGTTAGGGAATGAACCAAAGGGATAACCTCTTAAAAGGGAAGCTGGATCGCTGGTATGAACAGGTCAACCGGAGTGAATTCTGCCGGGATGATCCGGTTCAATTTCCCCACCGCTACGCCCGCCGGGAAGATGTGGAAATAGCCGCTTTTCTCGCCGCAACCATCGCGTGGGGCAGGCGGGAACTCATCCTCCGTTCCGCCGAAAGAATGTTCGCCCTCATGCAGCCAAGCCCCTTTGACTTTGTTATGGCCGGCGGGGAACGGCGCCTTACCGACCGCTGCGTACACCGGACGTTCTTTGAAGGCGACCTGGGATACTTCTGCCGGGGGTTTAGGTACTGCTACGAAACCTACGGCAGCCTCGAAGCGCTCTTTGCCTCCGCCGGGCCTCTCTGGGAAGGCATCGCGCTGTTCCGGGAAACCATGGCGGCGGGAAACGGCGGCGCGTATACCAAGCATATCGCCAACCCCGGCCATACCGCGCGTCCCGGTTCGGCGTGCAAGCGGATCAACCTGGCCTTGCGCTGGCTTGCGCGGCGAGAGGGGCCGGTAGACCTGGGACTCTGGAAAAGCATCTCTCCGGCTTCGCTGTACATACCATTGGATCTTCACACGGCCCGAAGCGCCCGGAAACTGGGGCTTCTGGAACGCGCGTCTAATGACCGAAAAGCCGTGGTCTTGCTGACAGAGGAATTACGCCGTTTCTGCCCGGAAGATCCGGTACGGTACGACCTAGCCCTCTTTGGGATGAGCTTGTAAACCGTGCGCGGCTACGGTATCCACGTGTCCCGTGCGAGCGCGGAGACATAGCGCCGCCGGGACTCCACCAGAGACCGCAATTCGGCAAGCATGGCTTTATCCACTTCTTCGGCAATGGGAAGGATATAACGTACCGTTTCTTCGGTATAGCGTTCGATGAATTCAGGGTTGTTTACGAACCCCAGGGAAATCATGTTGGAGATTCTATCCGCCACTTTGAGTATTTTGGCTTGCCGGGAACCGCTTTCCCGAATTCTGGTGAGAAATTCGGGTTTGGTTTCCTGGGGAAAGCGGGTCACTTCCAGCACCAGGTCGTATACCGCAGGGCCGTCGTAATCCACCGTGAGGAGCAGGTTATGGTTGAAATCGGGAATATCTTCTATTAAATCATGCACCGTTGACGCCTTGAGGATCACCGAATCGATATAGCCGTAGTCGATAAGCGTGGCCATCGTATCAAGCTGGTGCCGGAACATATTACCTCCTCCCTCGCGCGTTTTTCCAATGAGAGCGGTGGCAAGCTGCATATACGGCGCTAAAAAAGTGCTCTTGAGGCGGAGCATTTCCTCGGTAGTCATTGCCATGGGTTATACCTCCCTCCCGCAGCTCGGAGAACACCGGTAACGGCGTCATCTATGACGGCGTTACCGGTGTTGTCACAGGCCGCTGATGTAAGCTTCCAGCTTTTCGGTCCGTTTCAAAGCGTCTTCCAACTTTCTCCGTTCCCCTGCCGTCAGTTCAGGCGGAGCGTTTTGAATAAACTTTTCATTGGCCAGTTTAGCCCGCAGCGCCGCGATATAGGCGCGATCTTTTTCAACTTCCTTGGCGAACTTCTTTTTGAGAAAAACCGTATCCACCGCATCGGCGATATACACAAACGCCTCAAAGCCGGAACCTGCCAAGCCGATAGAACCTGCGGGCCGGGAAAAAACAGCCCCGCCTGATGGCGCGCCGTCGGGCGCGCCTGCAATGTCCTGAATCTCCAGTTCTCCCGTACCGGTCAGCAGCTTGATCAGCGCGGCGTCTTCTTCCGGAATTGCCCGCTGCGGCGAATCGAGCCGTACCAGCATACGGAGTTTCCGGTCGGGGGGGATGGTACATTCACTACGGAGGGTTCGCACTGCCCTCACGAGTTCCTGAAGGAAGCCGAAACGTTCTTCGGCCAATGGATTGTCCCGTTCTTCGGTAAAGACCGGGTAGGGGGCGTTGATCAACAACCCTTGCTCCGTTTGGGGGAGCTTGCCGTAGATCTCTTCGGTGACAAAGGGCAGCAGGGGATGGAGGAGCCGTAACGATTCGGCCAGCACGTCCAGAAGCACTGTGGTTGCCCGGTCTTTCTCCGCGGCGGCGGTCTCTGTTTTAATGGAAAGTTTGGTGGCCTCTACATACCAGTCGCAGAAGTCGTTCCAGAAGTACTCATAGGCTGCCTGAGCGGCGTCGTTGAAACGGTACGAGAGGAATGCGTCGGTTATAATCCGGGCGGCGCCGTTGAGCCGGGAGTAAATCCACTCGTCCACCGGGAGGAGCGCCGGTTTTTCTACCAGGCTGCGGCCCTCCAGGTTCATGAGGATGTAGCGGCTCGCGTTCCAGACCTTGTTGGCGAATCTGGATCCCAGCTTGAAAGACTCTTTGTCCATGAGGATGTCCTGGCCTTGAGCGCAAAGGTAGGCCAGGGTGAACTTGAGGGCGTCGGCGCCGAATTCATCCACGATTTCCAGCGGATCGATGCCGTTCCCCAGGCTCTTACTCATCTTGCGGCCCTGTTTATCCCGGATAAGCTGATGGATGTACACGTCCCGGAAGGGAACTTTGCCGGTGAACTCAAGGCCGGCCATGATCATCCGGGCCACCCAGAAGAAGATGATGTCGTAGGCGGTGACCAGCGCCGTGGTTGGGTAGTAGCGTTGGAAATCTGGGGGGATGCTTCCGGCGTTCTCCCAGCCGAGGACGCTGAAAGGCCAGAGCCAACTGGAGAACCAGGTGTCCAGCACATCCGGGTCTTGCTCGATGTTTGCGGAGCCGCAGTGAGCGCAGGCGGAAAGATCGGTTCGGGATACCGAAGTCTTGCCGCAATCCGCGCAGTACCAGGCGGGGATGCGGTGACCCCACCAGAGTTGGCGGCTGACGCACCAGTCCCGGATGTTTTCCAGCCAGTGTTCATAGGTGTTCTCCCACTTTTTGGGGTAGAAGACAATCTCCCCCCGCCGCCAAGCCGCCAGGGCTTTCTCCGCCAGGGGCTTCATCCGCACGAACCACTGCTCCGAAAGATAGGGCTCGATAACCTGATGGCAGCGGTAGCAGTGGCCCACCGCGTGGGTAATCGCATCTTCCCGGAGGTAGAAGCCCTCGGCTTTGAGGTCTTCCAGCACCACCTCTCGCGCATCCTTCACGGAGAGGCCCCGGTACTTTTCCGGGGCGTTCTCGTTGAGCCGGCCGTCGGGGGTAAGGATGTTGAGTACCGGCAGGTTTTGGCGGCGGGCCACTTCCCAGTCGTTGGGGTCATGGGCGGGGGTGATCTTCACCACCCCGGTACCGAATTCCCGATCCACGTAGGAATCCGCCACGAGGGGTATTTTTCTATCGGTCAGAGGCAGGAGTAATTCCTTTCCTACCAGGTCTTTGTACCGTTCATCATCGGGGTGAACCGCCACAGCGGTGTCCCCCAGAAGGGTTTCGGGCCGGGTGGTGGCCAATGCTACGTAACCGCTCCCGTCCGCGAAGGCGTAACGGAGATGGTACATCTTACCCGGCGTGTCCTCGCGCTCCACTTCGTCGTCCGCCAGGGCGGTGCCGCAGGAGCAACACCAGTTCACCAGGTAGTTTCCCTTGTAGAGGAGTTCCCGCTCGTAGAGGGACACGAAGACCTCGCGTACCGCGCGGGAAAGGCCCTCGTCCATGGTAAAGCGCTCCCGATCCCAGTCCACGCCGGCTCCCATGCGGGCCATCTGCCGGGAGATGACCGCATGGTGCTCTTCCTTGACCTTCCACGTCTCCTTGACAAACTTTTCCCGGCCCAGATCCTGACGGCGGATCCCTTTGGCCTTGAGCATCTTTTCCACCACGTGCTGGGTGGCGATCCCCGCATGGTCTGTACCGGGTACCCAGAGAGCCGGTTCCCCCCGCATCCGGTGGAAGCGGATCACGATGTCGATGATGGACGTCACCAGGCCGTGGCCCAGGTGGAGTATCCCCGTGACGTTAGGGGGCGGGATGGTGATGACGAAAGGGGGTTTCCCCCGGTCTCCGGCGTTTTCGGGCTTAAAGGCCCCCGACTCCTTCCACCGTGTATAAATCCGGTCTTCGAACCCCTTGGGGTCGTAAGCCTTTTCCAGTGCAATCCCCTTCATGGCGTACCTCAGTATTTATGGTACACAAAATTCGATGGAGAATTCAATGACTCGGTTTGATGGGTGTACAAGCCGCCGCCTCTGAATCACAGCCGTTGAAAAAGGGACAGACACCGGTTAAAGTCTGTCCAGAAGGGAGAATATGTTTAACAGCCTGAAGGGAACGATAACCGGGAAGTCCGGCGACCGTCTTACGCTCCTTACCGGGGGGGTTGAGTGGGATGTCGTTATGCCCGCCATAGACGCGGGGCAATTGCCGGCGGAAGGCGGGGAAGGGAGAGTGTATACCTGGCTCTACCACCGGGAAGACCAGATGAAGCTGTACGGGTTTGCCGATGAATCCCGGCGTTCCACCTTCTTGGAACTCCTCAAAGTCGAAGGGATCGGGCCCAAGGGCGCCATTAAGATCATGGGCGGCATAAGTCAGGACGAACTGGAACGGGCGCTGGAAGCGGAAGATGTGAGCCGTTTGGAAGCGGTACCCGGTTTGGGCAAGAAGACCGCCCAGAAGATGATCCTCGTCCTCAAGGGTAAGCTGGCAAAAGCGCTGCCGGCTGCGGCTTCCGCTCCCCATGGGGATCTGCTGGAAGGCCTTATGGAGATGGGCTATGACCGGCGGGCTGCGGCGGACGCGCTGGCCAAAGCGGACGCGGCTATTGAAGCGTCAAGGTGCGTCACCGGGGAGGAACGGGAGAAACTCCTCTTTAAACAAGCTATTGCATACCTAAGCGGAGGTTTTTCGTATTCCAAATGAACAGCGCCATCCTTACCCAGTTGTTTTATAGTTTCTGCGTCCTGAGCGTTCTGCTGATCATCGGTGTTTTTTTGCGGAGCGTTCTCAAGATCTTTCAAAAACTCTTCCTGCCCGCTTCGGTGATAGGCGGCGTTATCGGCCTTTTAGCCGGCCCGGTACTCTGGGACGGCGGCGGCATACCTTTTCCCCCGGAATGGCTCGCCGCGTGGTCCGCGCTGCCGGGTCTCCTTATCATTCCGGTCATCGCGGCGGTACCCCTGGGGATGCGGTACGGCAAAGGCGGCCCCGGCCAGGCGTCGGTCAACGCGATCAAGATGTTCGCGCTTCTCTTTGCCATTGGAGGCGTTCAGATACTTCTGGGACTGGCGGTTCGGGAGATCTTTACGCGCCTTATGCCGGATCTGGAATTGTACAAAACGTTTGGCTACGAGTTGACCGAAGGTTTCGCGGGAGGGCACGGCACCGCCGGCTTTATCGGGGGGTATTACCGGGACTTGGGCCTTCCCTATTGGGAGAGCGCCCAGGGGCTCACCGCTACCACCGCCACATTCGGGCTTGTGGGAGGCATGATCATCGGGATCGCCGCCATTAATATTGCCGCTCGAACCGGAAAAACCGCTTTGCTCAAGAAACCGGAAGAACTCCCTCCGGAACTCTTCCGGGGCTACGAAACGGATCAGGAAAAACAGAAGAGCCTCGGCAGGGAAACCACCTTCAGTTCTTCGATAGAAACTATCTCTTTTCACCTGGCGATAGTCCTCTCCGTCTGCGGCGGCGCGTACGGCGTGATGAACTTGGTACGAAAATATCATACGCCGATCCTGTATCAGCTTCCCGTATGGGTCTACGCTCTCTTGCTGATGTTTGCCGTTAATGGAGTGATCCAAAAGACCGGGCTGCGCCGGCTTATTGATGTAAAGGTAAAATCAAGGATTTCCGGAGTCTTTACCGATTACGCTATTACCGCATCCATTGCGAGCCTCTCTATTCAGGCGGTCTTCCGCTACGCGGTTCCCCTCATGGTACTGATCGTCTTGGGCTTTGTTTTTACCTATATTGCCGTTTTTGGACTTGCGAAACGGGCCTTTGCCGACTGCTGGTTTGAGCGAGGGCTTTGTGTATGGGGTACCTATACGGGCGTATTCTTTACGGGCCTTATGCTGCTCAAGATATGCGACCGTGATTATCAGCTCCCCGCGTTGAATGACTATTCGACGGGCTATTCAATGACCACTCTGTTTGGTTTTATCTTAACCCCCGTAACGGTGGGGCTTATGCTGAACTACGGGCTGCTGGTCAACGTCCTTGTCCAGGGGGGGATACTCGCGCTCAGCGTCATTCTGCTCTTCTGCGCCGGTATTGTCTCAAAGCGCGCCGCCGATTAACGCGCCTCTGACCCTAGACGGAATCGAACCATCATTGCCGGCTTAGAAGGCCGGCGCTCTATCCATTGAGCTATAGGGCCGCATTTTTTTACCACTCTATCAAGCTATTCTAGTTTGTTTATGTTATTTTGACAATAACATAAACATACCGGAACATTGCATTTAGGCGCGGCATTGATTACTCTCATAGGAGAGAGGCTTTTTGAACGGATTGATGTTAAAGAGGCTTAAAAAATATCGAAGGGAGAACCCATGAGCGCGGGAGTAACTATTACAAAAACGAATTTTGAAGAAGAGGTATTGCAATCCTCTGTTCCGGTCCTCGTAGATTTTTGGGCGGAGTGGTGCGGGCCTTGCAGGGCGGTGAGCCCCCTGCTGGAACAACTTGCGGAAGAATACCGGGGCAAAATAAAGATTGGCAAGGTTAATGTAGATGAAGAAAGCGATCTGGCGGGACGGCACGATATTGTGTCTATCCCTACCATGGTGCTTTACCAGGACGGCAAAATCATCCGGCGGCAGGTAGGCGGTCTGCCCAAAAACGACATTGAAAATATGTTTCGCAGTCTGGTGTAAGACGTATCCGGAAACCGCGCCGGGTTCCGGATACACAGCGCTATTCTTTCGGCGTATACCGCCTGGTATTGTTGGCTTTTCCCGGCGAGGCGCAGCTTGATGCGGTAATATACCAATCGGCGGGGCTATTGGTATCGGGAACAGCTTCATCCCGGCAGAGCGTACGGGTGGCGGTAACGTTATGACTGGATGCGGCGTCGGCGGGACTGGGGACGGATTCGCCGGGGGAAATCCAGGCTTTTTGCCTGCCTAACAGTTCGGCGGCGCGAATAAGTTTTTCGTCCTTCCACCAGGCATCGGGGTTCTCGCTGAAGATCAGCGCATCAACAATCGCATCATCCTGATCCATAAGGAAGACCGCGTCGGTTTTCCGGAGGTGTTTCTGAGTTCCGGGAACCCAGAAGTCTCTGGCGTCTGTGAGCGCCTCGTTCTCTTTTGTGTAAGGGTTTGCCGCCAGATCATCCCCGGTCTCATCGATCCCTTCGTACAGGTTGCGTAGATGGAGTACGATATACTCGCCGGCCTGAACATTTACCGGAGGAAATTCGAACAGCGGGACATCCAAGCTTCCCAGTGCGGTGAATATCCGCAGCGCTCCCAGGTTTCCCGCTTCCAGCGTCCGGAATTCCACAAATTCAACCTTAGGCTTGGAATAGTCGGCGCGGATTTCGGTGATACACAGGGCAGGCAGATTATCGTTCCGCGTCCTGAAGGGAACAAGGACGTTGAGGGTATTCCCCTCTTGGTCTTCTACCAAAATATCCGCCGTCACCCGTTCACCGCCATCCGGTGGATTTTTTAGAGAAACCTCCACAACGGCGCCTTCGTTGACGGACGCTACTTCCAGAGGCGGGTCGAAGAACAGCGCCGATACGTGTACCGGTTGGGAGAACTGAAAGGTGATTTCTGTGGCGGAAACCGCTTTACAGGCAAGGAAAACCGGCGCTTCCGAACTTCCTCCAAGTATCCGCTGAATCGCCGACTCGGTGGAGCAGGCGCAGGCCGAAAGAACCGGAATCCAGAGCGCGAGGCTCCACAGCGTTCGATGTATCTTTTTCATCAGGAAAACCTCCATAAATACTGTACGGAATGTTCCCCTCAGGCGCTTCAACCAAAAAGGAAAAGCTTGTATAAAAAGCTATGGAAGATCAGTTTATGATGAAACTGCGCCTCTGCGCTCCTCTCGTATACATCGGCGCCGGAGGCGACGCCGGCGCCGAAGGCGGCGCTGGAGGGCGGGAAACTCCGTTTGTGTATGAGCCTTCTCTGGGAGAAGTCCTCCGCGCCTTTCAGTTAGATCCCCGTGAAGCGGAGAGCATCGAGCCTGCCTCGGACGCCTATTTGGAAATGGAGTTTTACGGACGAATCGAAATCCCCGCCGGATACTACCTTTTTACCCAGCAACGAGAAAACCTTGACCGGAACGGCTGGCTTGAGATGGCCATAGAGCTACAAAAAGATGGGTTATGGGAACGGTATGTCCTGGAACCCCGGCTCTATATACGGTATCTTTGGGAAGACGCGCGGGTCGTCACCCAGGTATTCCGTCCCTTGCGGGAAGGCTCCGTAGAAACCGCATAGACAGACACTAATTAGTGTCTGTCTATA
>JAIRPG010000008.1 GCA_031257105.1 Treponema sp. | reverse complement strand
TGGTTTCCAACTTTTTTCAGAAATCCGACGCCCTCTACCTGCTGGTCTTTTTTCTTGCGGTCATTGCGGCGGGGACGACGCTCCTCCTGATTCCCGCCGCCTGGGAGCCGCTGAACCCGGAAATGGGAAAGCTTGATCCGCTGGACGCCCTGTTTACCGCCGCTTCGGCGGTGTGCGTCACCGGGCTGGCTACGGTGAACATCGCCAACTTTAGCAGGCTGGGACAGTTCATCCTGATCTGCCTGGTACAGGTGGGAGGGCTGGGGATTGTCAGCGTGAGTTCCCTCCTGATGACCATTCCGGGACACCGGCTTGCCCTGTGGCAGCGGAACGTGATCCGGGGCTTCTACGTGGACGGGCTGGAATACCGGCCCCGGCGTATCGCCCGGAACATCATTATCCTCACCCTGACCGTGGAGGTAATCGGCATGATCGTCCTGTCCGCCTGTTTCCGTTCCGCCGGGGTTGAAGATTGGCTTTTCATGGGCTTTTTCCACGGCATATCCGCCTTCTGTAACGCCGGTTTTTCCCCCTTTGAAGCGGGGATGATCTCCTCCTCCGGCAATGCCCCCGTGCTGGTTACGCTCATGGCGCTGATCATCATGGGCGGGCTGGGGTTCATCGTGCTGCAGGATCTGTTCATGGTGATAACCGGGCAAAAGCCCCGCCTGAGCTATCACAGCCGGATCGTGCTCTCCATGACCGCCGGCTTTATTCTGATAGGGACGTTGCTTTTCTGGCTCATCGAGCGGAACCGGGCGTTTGCCTCTATGGGCCCCGGCGGAACCCTCGTCAACGCCCTCTTTCAGGCCGTCACCCCTCGTACCGCCGGCTTTGAATCGGTACCCCAAACCAGCCTTACCGAGCTTTCCAAGATGCTCACCGATATTCTTATGCTTGCGGGCGGCGCTCCCGGTTCCATTGCCGGAGGGATCAAGGTGACAACTATTTTTGTGGTCGCCATGGTGGCCATAAAGAAACCTGATGAATACGGGGATATTAAGATCTTCCACCACCGGCTGGGCGCGGAAACCATTAATCACGCGGTGGTTTATTTCCTCAAAGCGATAATTCTGCTCCTTCTCTGTGTGGCGGCTTTGTTTGTTACCGAGGGCCGGAGTAACGCCTCTACAGACGCCATCGTATTTGAGGCGATTTCCGCTTTTTCCACCGTAGGGCTTAGCCTGAACCTCACCTCAAGCCTCTCCGCGGGAGGCAAACTGGTAATCATCGCGGCTATGTTTGCCGGAAGAGTGGGCCTTATCGCCTTGGCCTTCCCGGTTATGCGGTACCGGAAATATGATATTACCTATCCCGAAGGCTCCGTCCTCCTGGGTTAGCGCGTTGAAACGAAGGGGAAACAAGATGAAAGAAGTCGCTATTTTAGGGTTAAGTCACTTTGGAAGGAGCGTACTGGATGAACTGCTCAAGCTCAAAGTACAAGTTTTTATTGTAGATAAGGATCGCCAGCTTATCGACGCCTACAAAGACGCGGCGGCGGGCGCGGTGGCGCTGGATGTGGTTAATGTTGAAACCCTGCGAAAGGTGCTGCCCGATTCCACCGACGCGGTGATCATCGACATGGGGGATCGCATAGAGGCTTCCATTCTGGCCGCCAGTTACTGTAAAAAACTCAACATCAAGACCATCATCGTCAAGGCGGAAACCGAATCACACGGGGAGATACTGGAACTGGTAGGAGCCACCAAGGTCATCTTCCCTAACCAGGAGGCGGCAAAGCGCATTACACCCCTGCTCCTTTCGTCAACCCTGCTCAATTATCTGCCGGTCAGCGGAAAACTGGTGATTGCCGAACTGGCTATCCCTGAACGCATGATAGGGAAGACGATTAAAGAGGTGGAATTCCTCAAGACCTATCATCTTAACCTTATCGCCGTCCGGAGCGGAGACGGGGAATTTGACCAGTTTGATTCGGGACATACCTTTCAAAACGGCGATGTAGGCCTCTTTTCCGGCGCCGATGAGGATTTGGAACACTTTACCGGCTATGTTCTGGAAGAGCGTAAAAATTTGGCTTCCCACGTTTTTAACCTTTTCAAGCGGGTGGTTATTGATAAGCATGAAGGTCGAAAGTAAACTAAGTACATGATGAACATCGATATTGAGAGGCTCAGAAAATACTTTGCCTCTGATCAGCCTGCGGTACTCGCGGGCATCGCGATAGAATCGGCGGAGGAAGAGACGGTCTGCTGTTCTATGGAAATAACGCCCGCGCACGTAAACGCCGCGGGCATCGTTCAAGGCGGCGTGATCTTCACCCTCGCCGATTTTACTTTTGCCGTTCATTCTAATCTGCGCTATGTATGCGGTGAAGACGCCGGCATTACCGTTGGCCAATCCTGTCACGTGACCTTTTTACGGGTCTCTAACGGCAAACGCCTCACCGCCAAATCCGTCTGTCTTTCACGGGGAAGAACCATGTCGGTCTACCGGGTTACGGTGGAAGACGATCTGGGCGTTTCTATTGCAGACTTTGTCGGTAATGGCTTTACCACAACCAGACGAAGCAATTAGCGTTTGAAGATCTTGTAGATGAGCAGCAGGAATTTATAGTAAAGGTACGGGAAAATCCTTAAAATTCGCAACGGTTTTTGAATACAGAAGCCCATCCATTCCAGACCGCGGTCAAATACGGGATGAGACGGGCGTTTTCTCCGTTCCGCGAACACCTCGAAGAGGTCGCTGCACCAAATACGCAACGCCGAATTGAGGGAAGCGCTGTTCCGGGCGATCCACCGTTCCTTGCCGTGTACCCCCCTGCCCACCATGAGGAGAGAGGGCGCGGCTTTCCGTATGGCTTCCAGAAGAAAGGCTTCGTCCTGGCGTCTAATGGCCCCGATGTGGCGTCCCACGATCCGTAACTGCGGGAAGGTTTGGCGGATGTTCTTTTCCGCTTTTTTGAGTACCCGCGGTATTCCCCCCAGCAGGTACACCGATAAATTCCGTCTTTCCAGGATAGTCAGCAGATTGACCAAAAAATCGAAAGGCATATACCGGACGGGAGTCTTACCGGTGAGGAATTGAGCGCCTCCCACAAGACTCTTTGCAATGGGAATGACGATAGACGCCTTTTCTACATACGTCCGGTATTCGCCGTTTCGGCGCGCCCGCAGGAGATCCCAGAGGGAAAGCAGGACAAGATTCTTGCCGCCGGGCTCGTTCAACAGCGTGTTGATAGTATCCGGAAGCTGTTCCTGGGGAATGACATCGAGAGGAACTTTTAAGAGGCTGATTCTTTCCACGGTAACGGAATTTTCGGCATCCACGACAGGCGCTCCAAAAGAATGATACGTATTGCCGCCGCCGCATAAAGAGCGGCTGTTTCAACCCGTAAAACGGTATCTCCCATTACCAGAGGCTTAAAGCCCGCCTCTATGAATCGGGACGTCTCCGCCGGCGAAAACCCACCTTCGGGGCCGATAAGGGCTACCACTAGTTCCGGCGCATTATAAAGATAGCCATGAAGCGTCCCCTGTTCAAGGGGGGCCTGATGAAAGAGTATGCCCGCCGCATGAGGATACCGGCGCCGCAGTTCTTCCCAATAGGTCAAAAGTTCTTCCCCGCTACGGGGCGCTTCCACTTCCGTCGGGATTCCAGAACCGCTCTGCTGGCGGGCTTCCCGAATGATGCGCCGCCAGCGTTCAAGCCGGCCTTCCGCCTGGGACGAGGCTATATGAAGGCTGTAGGCGGACATAAAAGGAATTATCCCGGTAATCCCCCCTTCGGCGGCCTGCCGGACAATCTGATCCATCTTGACGCCTTTCGGTAAGGCTTGAAAGAGGTAAAGAGGCGGTAAACACGAAACGGAACCGCCGGGATTTTCAACGCCGGAAAGACACGCTCCGGTAAGGCATCGCGTATCAACCGATAAAACGCGGATCCGGACGCCCGCTCCGTCGGGCAGAAAGGCATCGAAAACAGCCCCCGGCGCAAGCCGCCTCACCCGCGCCAGGTAATGATACTCCTTTCCAAAAAGCCGGACCTTTCCGTCCGCGTCCGGCTTTTCACTCAGGATAAAGCGCTTCACCTGCTTTACGGCTACGAAGCCAGCGCCGTGTCATTTTCTACGTCCGCTTCTTCTTGCAGCGTCTTGAGGGTTTTTGTCGTTCTCATCAGAGCGCCGTAAGAACCGCCCCGAAGGATATTGACCGCCTCCTGGAGCTGTACGTCGTAGTCCAAATCGTATACCGGGGCGATTACCGTCCGGTTCTGCTCATCCCGAATTAAACGGCGGAGCAGGTTGACATCAAGCTGATATTCCCCGTTCAGTTCACGGGCCAAACTATCCACCTGGGCGGCGGTCGCCTGGGGGTTGGCCTCCACAAAGGCGGGAATTCGGTTGGCAATAATAAGAAGACTTAGCTTCTCGGCATCTTCGGCGGTGAATTCCGGGAAACGTACCTCCCGGTCGGGAGGTATACCGATCTTATCGATATTCACATCGCTCGGGGTATAGTACCGGGCGGTCGTTATCTTAAAGCCTGAATTCAGGGAATTGAGGGGGTAAACCTGCTGAACCGAACCCTTGCCAAAAGACTTTTCCCCTACCAAATAAGCCCGCCCCCGGTCTTTAAGCGCCCCCGCGACGATCTCCGACGCGGATGCGGAACCCCGGTTGATCAACACCACAATAGGGATGTCCGCCGATACGGGCGTCGTCTTGCGGGCGTTGAACACGGTGTTCTCCGAGGCGACCCGGGACTTGACGGACACCACCACCCCTCCATCCAGGAAAAGATCGCCGATGTTCACCGCGGACATGAGGAGTCCCCCATAGTTGTTCCGCAGATCCAGGATGAGGCTCCGGTAATTCTGCCGTTTGAAGTTCTCCACGGCTTCCCGGGCGCGATCCACAGTCATGGCGCTGAAACTGATGAGCCTCAGGTAACCGATGTCGCCGATCATGGCCTGCTTGACGGTGGGAACTTCGATAACGGCGCGGGTGATCGAGACGGGAAACTCCAGCTTTGCCCCCCGCCGGATCAGGAGCCGCACCTCTACGCCGGGACTTCCCTTGAGGCGGGCGAGAACATCATCCATGGTCAGCGTATCTGTGGATTCTCCATTAATCTCGATGATGAGATCGCCCGGTTGGATACCCGCCCGCCAGCCGGGAGTGTCCTCTATGGGAGAGGCCACTTCTACATAGGGGAGCCTGCCGTCGGGCTGTTCTCCCGTGGGCTTGGAGATATAGAGCCCCACTCCGCCATAACTGCCCTGAATGACGTTTTCGCTGAGATCGGACATCTCGGACTCCGGCAAAAAGGTGGAATAGGGATCTCCAAGGGCGTTAAACATACCGGTCATGGCCCCTTCGTAGAGCGCTTTGGCGTCAACCTCTTCCACATAATGGGAACGGATAAATTCAAAAACAGTCTGAAGCATAGAAGTATACTGCTTGGTATCCTGTTCCTTGCCCTGAGCCGCCGCCATAGGCGTTGACGCGAGAATAAACAGAGCGCAAAAGAAAACGGTCGACCCAATCCAAAGGAAAGAAGGGAAACCTCTCTTCCGCGCGGGAAAATTATCTGGGTGTTTTGTTGGTTCAGTGAATTCTATCATAGGTAATACTGTAAAGGATGCTTCGATTTTGTCAACGGCGTTCTTAAAAACGGGCGCGCCCGAACGGGGGAACCCCCGCCTGGACAGACGCCCGCGGAAAGAGGTGGAAATTTTAATACATCTTCGCGTTGTTTTCAAACCGGGCGGTGGTGAGCCCGTGCTCCTTGACGTAGGCTTTGCCTTCCGCGGCCCAGAGCATCCCCCGCTTCATCATAATCTGCGCGTTGGGAGATTTGTCAAACACATCGTCATGGTGGCCGAGGGCGGTGTAGAAGACCCGGCCATTACCCCACATCTTGGTCCATACCTGGGGCATATCCACCGGCTTGTTGGAAATGTGGTAGTAGCTAACCAGAGGGAAGCGGGTCGTGGCCAGCACCTCGATGGAGGGATCCACGTGCAGATAGTACTGCTCGCTCTTGACGGGAAAGTCCGAAAGCCCCGCGGTAATGGGGTTGGATGAGCTGCTGATGTTCACCATGTATTCGACCTCACCGCCGGGATGGCTTACCCACTGGCCGCCGGTCATAAACTGCCATTCCGTGTCCTGCCGGAAAGCGTCGCACATACCCCCATGGCAGCCCGCGAGACCCACCCCCGCGCCCACCGCCTTGGCCACGTTGCGGTTTTGTTCGCCCTCCAGCTTGCCGCCGGTCCAGCAGGCCACGATCAGATCCAACTCCATGAGGGCGTTCAGGTCCTCAAGACATTTCAGGTTATCTTCAAGCCTGACCTCAAAGCCCTCTTGGGTAAGGAGCCCCGCGAAACGTTTGGAGGTGAGTTGCGGCTCATGGCCGTCCCAGCCTCCCCAAAAAATCAGCGCCCTTTTCATAGCCATCCTCCTTGAAAAATTAGAGATTACAGGCGATGCCGTGTTTTTCTTTGCCCGACTGGAACACCAGATCGACAATCTTCATCACCCGCAGCGCCTGATCGGTAGTGACGATGGGCTTTGCCTTACCGTCGAGGCAGTCCAGGATGTTCGTATAGTAGGCTTTCCAGTGCATATCCCAGTTATTGTTGATGTTGTGACCCGGGGGAAAGGGCAGTTCCAGTTCCAGGGTGGTCTCCTTAGGCCGGGGAGCCATGGTGCGGGTGGGGCCCGCAGTGGTGTACACAATATCTTCCGCCCATTCCAGGCTTTTCGCGTCAGCGAGTTTGACGATTTTTCCCGCACAGTCCCAGTTCTCGATGATCGCCGTGCCGTCATTGGCGGAGATGTGCCAGCGGGGCTGAAGGATGAAAGAGTTGGTGGCGATGTTTACGATGTAGTTAAGGCCGTTTTCAAAGCGGAAGGAGGCTGTAAAGTTATCGTCCACCTCATTAGAAAAGACCTGATGGAGCGCCGAATGAACCTCGATGACCTTCTGGGGAAAAAAGTCCAACATCTGGTCGATCAAGTGGATCCCCCAGTCCAGCACCATGCCGCCGCCGTTCTGTTTCCAGCCACGCCAGCCGTGAAGCGCCCGCCCGGAACCCTGGACGCGGCTTTCGATCACATAGGGGTCGCTGAGGATGCCATCGGCAAAGATCTTTTTGGCGATGAGATAGTCGAGATCCCAGCGGCGGTTCTGGTGGACGGTAAAAAATTTGCCCGTGGTTTTAGCCACCGCGATGATAGCCTCCAACTCGGCGGCGTTGAGCGTTACGGGTTTTTCGCTGATGACGTTTTTACCGGCCTGCAAACAGGCGATGGCGTAAGGCTTATGGAAGTCATTGGGGGTGGCTATCACGACTAGTTCCACCTCTTTGTCCGCGTAAATTGCCTCCGCCGAGGGATACGCCTTGAGCCCCCGTTCCCGGGCCTTGGCCGCCGCCTCTTCCCGGACATCGTAGACCCCGGTTATCTGCATCTGCTGGGAAAAAAGTTTGTTGATCGATTCATGGTGCTGCCCGGCCATGCCGCCGTAACCAATAATCGCCATTTTATGAGCCATAGTTGTCTCCTCTCATATCGTGTTTTCTTTCAGAAAACATACGGCGTCTCGCCGTGGTGCTTTCACAAAAGCTTTAGTTCAGAATGACAAAAAAAAACGTTCTTCGCAAGCCCTCGTTATAATTTCGCAGCGATTCAGAATGTGGAAGACAGCCCGAACCCCGCCCCGTATGGGTAAGGCCAGCGGACGGACTTCGCTCAACTCCCACCCCGGGGCAGGCGGCTTACTCGCCGCTGCCGGCTCATATTTGCGGTTGCCGGGGAGCTTCTGCCTTCCTGCGAGTAATCAACCTGCTTGACCGCACTTTTGGGAAAGCTGAGGAGTTGGCGGAAACCGCCTTTCGTTCCGGCTTTATTCTCCGGTATATAGTGTCTGTCCACAAAGTCGGTTACTTTGCGGACAGACCTTATTCTCTTTCCTTTATTTTTACATTAATTTTATCCCCGGCATTTTTATTTATTTTTTGTCGTATGTCTTTCCTTATGCCTACAAAGACGCGGGGGAAAAGATAAAGATGGGGCCCCTCTGGGATTTTGACTGGGCTTTCGGCCTTGGTGAGCATACATCAGTAAACCTTTCTGGCTGAATACAGCGGTAAATGCCGAATAGGCTGGGGAGGGGGAGTTGTTCCGAAATTCATCCGGTTTCTGCGGACTGAAATTTCAGAACAACTCTATTTCATAGTAGAAAGCAATTGGACGATTAAAATCTTGATATATTCCACGAGTGATTCTTGCGTTGCTAAATTTTTGAGAGAAGGCGTTTCTAACACTATCGAGTTTGCCAGAGAACCAATATCATGGAGAGTCAGCTTGCGGGCGTGTTGTAAGCGCATTGTCCGGCGGAGGCGATCCCGCACGAGGCTTTTGATGTCCGCGACCAGCGCCTGCCGTTCATCTTTTTTGACAATTTTCCGCCAACTGCTTTCTAATTCCATAAGATAGGCGTCCGGGGTACTGCCCGCCGGTACCAGCATTGACTGATACTGCGCGGCCAGCGCCTTAATTTCTTTTCCCATTGAAGCCGGCTTCTGTCTCGATCCGGTCTTATCGCCTTCTTCCGGGGAATAAGTATCTCCATTTCCCGCGGACGGTTTCACGGCCTTTTTAGATTTCCGTTTCATCTCCATAAAAAAAGCCATGAGCGAAGAAATGAACGGCGTGGAATACCAGAAGGGCAGCGTGGCTCGGGCGGTGTTTAGAATATCCCGCCGGTTAATCAAGAGCAGGGTTTCCATGGGAAGCCGTTTGCCATTCATATCGTAAAATTTGGAACTCAGCGGGATCATTCCTTCGGTCGCTTCTAACTCATTCTGTACCTGGGGCAGCTTTTTATCCTTCAAAAAGGCGAACAGCATAGGGGACAGCTCATTGGCGTATTGAAAGAGCAGCTTCTCGAATTCTTCATCCTTTTCCATAGACGGCTCTGTCTTAAAGTTCTGAATCATCTTGAGCCAGCGCTCGAAAACGGCCTTTTGCGCCAGGGGGCGAATTTCGCTGATAAGCCGCAGACAAATGGGAAAGATTTTATTTTTCAGCACAAAAACCTGCTCATCCTTCTGATCTCGGAGAATAAGGAGGGGGGGCAGTTCTTGTCCATTCCCCTCGGTCGATTTCTCCAGGAGAGCATTCCGCAGATCCTCTTCACCGTACTGTTCCAAGAGGACATGCCCGCTGCCATCGGTAAATTCAACAATATCCTTCATTTTGAAAAGGTAAGGCGCTTTTTCAAAGTGGCTGTCTAGATTCATCAGGGCTATTTCCCGCTCTTTAGCCTTAGCGGCCTTCTTCCGGTAATAGGTTACGCAGGAATGGATGAGCGCCGCTGATTGGCACGCGGCTACGTCTTCGTTCACCAGATCGTGTTTCTTCCGCACCTCGTTTTTTATAATACTATAGAAATAAGCCCAAAACAGCGTCATAACTTCGCCGGGACTTTCCAGGTTATTTAGGCAGTCCAGAGGCTGTTTTTCCAACTGACCGAGTATTTCCCGGATGATAGGTTCCTTACCCTGCATCTGGGGAACCAATTTGTTAAAAAAATAATCCCGGTTATTATGGCTCCCCAGGTAATTGTGTAGTTTGAGGACAGCCGCTTCCAGGAGCCGCCGGGGGATATGAGACGATAGCGCCATGGCGGGGCTTATCCGTTCAATAAAGGTGATTTTGAGGATGGGAAGCCGGGTGGGCTGGGGCGTTTCCAGGTAGGCGCCCATATCCTCCTCCGCGCTGAGAACCCGCAGTTGATCCTGAGGAATCTGAAGTTTGAAGGTATGCTCATCAGGAAAGGGCTGATCGGCGGCCTTCTCTAAGTTATCGTAGGCGTGAGAGACAATCTCTACATAAAAATCGACAATTAAAACTCTACCAAGCCCTTTTGGATCCTGGATATGCTTGCACCGTTCCGCTTGTATCAGCGGGGGCAGTTCTTTCCAGAACGTCGTTTTACTGTCAATAGTCCACTTTTTCCATTCCGGGCGATCTCCGGAATGGTGAACGGCAAAACTTTCAAGAGAAGAAAGAAAATCGCTGATATCCACATAGGGAGAACGGTGTTTATTGGCATATATGGATAAAACGGTATATAACTC
>JAIRPG010000135.1 GCA_031257105.1 Treponema sp. | reverse complement strand
CCATAATGTAGACACATTATGGACAGACCACCTTAAAAAACGCATTTTCGCAGCCGTTAGGCGAGAAAATGCAAGGTCTGTCCGCAAAGTAACCGACTTTGTGGACAGACACTAAATAGGCGCACGGAGGATAT
Source organism: Treponema sp. (assembly GCA_031257105.1). Taxonomy (GTDB): domain Bacteria; phylum Spirochaetota; class Spirochaetia; order Treponematales; family Breznakiellaceae; genus JAIRPG01. The sequence continues at coordinate 16,910 of JAIRPG010000135.1, read as the reverse complement.
ATGAAAACGGTCTGTGGAATAGATCTTGGTACCCAGAGTTGTAAGGTCGTAATCTACGATTACGAGAAAAAATCCGTTCTGGCCCGTTCCCAAGCCCCTCTTGAGCTGAGAGCCCAGAACGATGGAACGAGGGAACAAAAAGCCGAATGGTACGAGGCGGGTTTAAAAATCTGCTTTGACGCGATCGCGGAGGATCTCAGACAGAGCATCGCGGCAATCGGCGTTTCGGGCCAGCAGCATGGTTTTGTGCCCCTGGACAGCGAGGGAAAGGCCCTTTACAACGTAAAACTGTGGTGCGACACCGCTACCGCTGCGGAATGTGGTCAACTCACCATCGCCGCCGGGGGCGAGGACAAGCTCATCGCCGAAACCGGACTGCCCATGCGGCCCGGCTACACGGCTCCCAAGGTGCAGTGGCTCAAAAACCACCATCCGGAAATCTTCGCCAGGCTCAGGCATATCCTGTTACCCCACGATTATATAAACTTCCTGCTTACCGGGGAGTATGTGGCTGAATACGGCGATGCTTCCGGGACAGCTCTGTTCGATGTCCGCAGACGCGCCTGGTCCGCCAAGATTGCGGGCTTGATCGATCCGGCGGTAGCGGGCTGTCTTCCCCGGCTTATCGAAGCGGACGAGAGCGCCGGTACGGTATCGGACGAAGCCGCCAAAAAGTTCGGTATACCCCGAGGCGCGCTGGTTGCTTCCGGCGGCGGGGACAATATGATGGGCGCGATTGGAACCGGTACGGTGCGGGACGGCTCCCTCACCATGAGCCTGGGGACATCGGGGACGCTGTACGGCTTTTCCAACGCTCCGGTGATCGATCCCACGGGAAACCTGGCGGCTTTCTGCTCCTCCACAGGCGGTTGGCTTCCCCTGCTCTGTACCATGAACTGTACCGTTGCCAGCGAGGAATTCCGGGGGCTTCTGGGCCTCAATGTCAAAGCCTTTGACGCCGAAGCGGCCAATGCCCCCATAGGCGCGGAGGGCATTGTGGTACTCCCCTTCTTCAACGGCGAGCGGACGCCCAACCTCCCCAATGGCCGGGCCAGCATCAACGGCATCACCGCAGCCAACTTTAAACGGGAAAATCTTGCCCGCGCGGCGCTGGAATCGGCCATCTTCGGAATGCGTATCGGTCTGGAAGGCTTCAATACCCTGGGCTACCGGGCAAAGGAGATCCGGCTTATTGGGGGCGGCGCCAAAAGCCCGCTCTGGCAGCGCATCGCCGCGAATGTGATGAACCTCCCCGTGCGGGTACCCTCCGGCGATGAAGCCGCCGCTATGGGCGGAGCGATACAAGCCCTCTGGTGTCTGGAACGGAGCGGCGGGCTTGATACAACGATAGAATCCTTGGTTGACGCCCACGTTACCCTGGAAGGCGGCGCTACCATTAACCCTGATACCGCAGAGGCGGCGGCCTACAATGAAGCGTACAGAGAATATTCGAAGTATCTCGGGGCTTTGAGTCCCCTTTACCAATAGCGTTCATAAAAGGAGCAGGAAGATGGAAGATTATTACGTAGGGAACAAAGAATACTTCCCCAAAATCGGCAAGATCCGGTACGAAGGGCCAGAGAGCGATAACCCTCTCGCCTTTAAGTACTATGATCCGGAAAAGAAAGTGGGCAAGAAGAAAATGAAGGATCATCTGCGCTTCGCGGTGGCCTATTGGCACAGTTTCTGCGCCGACGGCAGCGATCCTTTTGGCGCGGGTACCCATCCGCACCCCTGGATTGCCGATGCCAAAACCCCCATGGAAGCGGCGGAACACAAGCTGGACGCGGCCTTTGAGTTCATCACAAAGCTGGGCGCTGAATTCTACGCCTTCCACGACCGGGACATGGCCCCTGAGGGAGCAACCCCTGCGGAGAGCGAAATGAACCTTCAGACCCTCGTTGCCAAAGCAAAAAAGCGGCAAAGGGCTACGGGCGTCAAGCTCCTCTGGGGCACGGCGAACCTCTTTAGCCATCCCCGCTTTATGAACGGCGCCGCTACAAACCCGGACTTTAAAGTGGTAGCGCTGGCGGCCAACCAGGTTAAGGCGGCGATTGACGCCACTATCGAACTCGGCGGGCAGGGCTACACGTTCTGGGGAGGACGGGAAGGTTATATGAGCCTCCTCAATACCGATCTGAAACGGGAAAAAGAGCATCTGGCGTCTTTCCTCATAGCTGCGAGAGACTATGCCCGCAAGCAAGGCTTCAAAGGCGCTTTCTATATCGAACCGAAGCCCATGGAGCCCACCAAGCACCAATACGACTACGATGTGGAGACCGTTATCGGCTTCCTCCGCTATTACGGACTGGACAAGGACTTCCGTCTCAACATCGAGGCCAATCACGCGGAACTGGCGGGCCACGACTTCTACCATGAGTTGGAAACCGCGCGGGCAGCGGGGTTGTTCGGTTCGGTGGACGCTAACCGGGGCGAACCGCGTAACGGCTGGGATACGGATCAGTTCCCCTCAAGCTACTACGAGACCGCGCTGGCTATGTACGCCGTACTCCGGGCAGGCGGCTTTACCACCGGGGGCCTTAACTTCGACGCGAAGATCCGCCGCAACTCCATCGATCCCACCGACCTCTTTGAAGCCCATATAGGCGGCATGGACGCCTTTGCCGTAGGGCTCGAAGTCGCCTCTCGTATGCTCTCCGACAGCAAGTTGAGCGGCTTTATCAAGAAGCGCTACGCCTCCTTTGACTCCGGGGACGGCGCCAAGTTTGAAAAGGGGCAGATGAAGCTCGAAGAACTCGCCAAGCTGGGCAATGACTATGGCAAGGCCGGTATCGTCAGCGGGAAACAGGAGCGGTTGGAGAACCTGCTGAACCAGTACCTGCTGGGCCTGTAGGAATAAGGAGCCGGTATGGTAGAGCTTATTGACCGGGGGGTGTACCTTTTTAACGGCAGGGAGATACTGGAAGACCGGGCTGAAAACGCCCCGGAATGTGCGAAGCGGCTTCCGGGGAGTGAAGCGGCTCGCCGGGAGGAAGCCCGCCGGGGCTCTATGGTATACGGCGTCCTGGAGGCTCATAATACGTCCGGGGATATGCGGAACCTTAAACTACGGTTCGACGCCATGGCCTCCCATGACATCACGTTTGTCAACATCATTCAGACCGCCAAGGTGAGCGGCCTTACGGAATTTCCCATTCCCTACATCCTGACTAACTGTCACAATTCTCTCTGCGCCGTGGGGGGGACTATCAACAGCGATGATCACGTATTCGGCCTCCAGGCGGCCCGGAAGTACGGCGGCGTCTTCGTCCCCCCTCATCTCGCGGTGATCCATTCGTACGTCAGGGAGAAGCAGGCGGGCTGCGGCAGCATGATCCTGGGCAGCGACAGCCATACCCGTTACGGCGCTCTGGGCGCCCTGGGGGTGGGGGAAGGGGGAGGCGAGCTGGTAAAGCAACTGCTCCGCCAGACGTACGACATCGCATACCCCAAGGTTATCGCCGTGTACCTCACCGGCAAGGTTCAGGACGGCGTGGGCCCCCAGGACGTCTCTTTAAGTCTTATCGGCGCGGTGTTCAAGAGCGGCTTTGTAAAAAACGCGGCGCTGGAATTTATCGGCCCCGGTATCGCCGGCCTCTCGGCGGACTTTCGCTGCGGCGTTGATGTGATGACCACCGAAACTACCTGCTGGTCTTCTCTTTGGGAAACCGACGGAGTTATCCAGGACTACCTGGCCCTCCACGGCAGGGCGGATGACTACCGGCCCCTCTCCCCCGGCCCGGCGGCCTACTACGACGGGCTCATCAAGCTGGATCTTTCTACCGTAAAGCCCATGATCGCCTTACCGTTCCATCCCAGCAATACGTGGGAGATCGATACATTCCTAGAGAATCCCGGCGACATCCTCCGGGAGATAGAGATCGAGGGGGCAAAGCTCCTGGATAATCCCAAGATTCAATTCAACCTTACCGGCAAGGTTGACCGTCAGGGCCGGGTGAGCGTTGATCAGGGGATCATCGCGGGCTGCGCCGGCGGAACGTACGAGAACATCATGGCCGCCGCCGCAATTTTAGATACGAGCGCCGCAATTTTGGATGCGAGCGCCGCCGAAGGCGGGAATCCCGGTTTTTCTTTGTCGGTGTACCCCGGCAGCCAGCCCATTCTGCTGGAGCTTACCCGGAACGGCGCGGTAAGCCGCCTTATCAGCGCGGGCGCGGTGGTTCGCAGCGCCTTCTGCGGTCCCTGTTTCGGCGCGGGGGACGTGCCGCCTCACGAGGGGCTTTCTATCCGGCATACCACCAGGAACTTCCCCAACAGAGAGGGCTCCAAACCGGGAAACGGCCAGATAGCCTCGGTATGCCTTATGGACGCCCGAAGCATAGCCGCTACCGCCCGGAATGGCGGCTGCCTCTGTTCCGCCGCTTCTTTCGCGGAGGAAGCCATTCCCCCCTACCACTACGACGACGCCCCATACCGGAGACGGGTCTTTACCGGAACCGCCCGGCCCGATCCGGAACAAGAACTGCGCTGCGGCCCCAATATCACCGGTTGGCCGGACATGGATCCTTTGGGGGAAAATCTCCTGCTTAAAATCGTCTCGTTTATCACCGATCCGGTCACCACGACCGATGAGATCATCCCTTCTGGGGAGACCTCTTCTTACCGTTCCAACCCGGTAGGTTTGGCGGAGTTTACCCTGTCCCGGAAAGATCCCGCCTATGTGGAGCGGGCTAAGGCGACGCGCCAAGCGGAGATTACCCGGCGGCAGCGCGTGGCCGCCGGAATGGACGCCGCCGAATCAGCGGAATTTCAAGAATTTACCGGTATTTTATCTCTTATCCGGCGTATTACCGGCTTTGAATCGATAGGCCCGGCGGATATACAACTTGCCTCCGCCATCTATGCGGTTAAACCCGGTGACGGCAGCGCTCGGGAACAGGCGGCAAGCTGCCAGCGGGTATTAGGAGGGGCGGCGAATTTTGCCCAGGAATACGCTACCAAGCGTTACCGGAGCAATCTTATCAACTGGGGACTTATCCCCTTCGTTACCGGCGGGGAACCGCCTTTCAAGAACGGCGACTGCCTCTGGCTCCCCGGCATTGCCAAAGCTATTCGGGAGGGGACTCCTGCTATCACCGCCTATGTGGTGAACGGTTCGTCTACCCTGCCTTGGAAATTGGCGGTTCCCGAACTCGGCCCGGAGGAACGGCAGCTCCTGCTCCAGGGAAGTCTTATCAACTACAACCGCTCTCTTTTAACAAAATGTGTATGCGCGAGGGCGGGAAATTAAACAAGGACATTTTCAGTAACCGTGCCCATAGTTGGGAGAGGCTATGGGCTTGATAGTTCAGGGTGATTCTTCTATAGTAAAAATCTAAAGAATCCAAAGAAACTAAAATTATGGAAGAATTACAATCAACAGAGGTTCTAGACCGGGAAATTCTCGAGGATGCCCGCCGGAAAGCTCAGCGGCTTCTCAAGGCCGCCGATGAAACAGCGGCGTCCGCTGCGGCGTCATGGACAAAAAAGACCGAAGAAGCCCTTACCAAGTTACGGCAAAACCAGGCTCACCGCCTTGAGCAGAGCCGGGAAGAGATCATGGCCCGGCTGCCCCTGGATAAGCGGCGGAGCCGTCTGGAAAAGATAGAGCATTTGCTGCGGAACGCCGCCGTGTCCTTCTTGGACGCGCTTCCCCGAGAAAGGCTGCTTTCGTTCCTGGGCGCGGAGTTGGTTAAACGCGCCGGGGAATGTGGGGACGTTCCCGCATCGCTGCCTGAGCCCCTCGCGGTGAGTTCACGGGGACTCAAACCGGAAGAATTGCGGATGCTCTTAGACAAGGCGCTGCCCGGCGCGGCGTGGACTTCCCTATCCGAAAAAACCGCTCATCCGGGGGAGGCGAAGTTGAGCCTTTCGGATGCGCCGGGAAACTTCCCCGCCGTCCGTATCGATGGGCCGGCTTGGCGGGTAACGGTTTCTGTGGAACACGAAGTGAACGCCTTGCTGCTGGATAAACGCGCCGAATTGGCCGAGGCGCTCATTGGAGCGGAAGCGTTGGGGGTTGACTATGCTTGAAGGCCGGATAAAACGAATCTCCGGGCCTATCATCAGGGCGTCCGGTCTGGGGCAAGCGGGACTCTTTGACGTGGTAGAAGTAGGGGATAAGCGAATTATCGGGGAGATCGTCCGGCTGGAGCGGGACGATGCGGTTATCCAGGTCTATGAAGACGAGACGGGGCTGCGGATCGGGGCTGCGGCGGTGTCCACCGGCAGGCCCCTTTCGGTGCGCCTTGGTCCGGGCATGATCGGGACCATCTATGATGGAATTCAGCGGCCTCTGGAGACGTTGTTCAACCGGGGCGGGGCTTTTATGGCGTCAGGCGACCGGGGAGAACCGCTGGATACGACAAAACGCTGGCATTTTATCCCTGATCCGGGCCTTGCCGTAGCCCTGGAGAAGGGGGAGCGTATACCGGCAAAGCCGGGCATCATCCTCGGAAGGGTCAAGGAAACCGAGAGCGTCACGTGCGCGATTATGACGCCCCCCGATGTTACGGGTGACGTAATCCGAGAACTCGCCGCCGAGGGGGACTACACCTGCGACGCCATCATCGCCCGTACCGGCGGCGATACCCCGCAGGAAATTCCCTTGGCCCAGTGGTGGCCTGTACGGATACCCCGGCCCAGCGCGGAGCGGCTTCTTCCGGACGAGCCCCTCGTGACAGGCCAGCGGGTTATCGACCTCTTCTTCCCCCTTTCCAAAGGGGGCACCTCCGCCATTCCCGGCGGTTTCGGGACGGGCAAGACGATGACCCAGCACGCTATCGCCAAATGGTGCGATGCCGATGTGATCATCTACATCGGCTGCGGCGAGCGGGGTAACGAGATGACCGATGTGCTCACCGAATTTCCGGAACTTACCGATCCGCGTACGGGCCGCTCGCTTATGGAACGAACCATCCTTATTGCCAACACCAGCAATATGCCCGTGGCGGCCCGGGAAGTGTCCATCTACACGGGCGTCACGTTAGCGGAGTTCTACCGGGACATGGGCTACCATGTGGCCATTATGGCGGATTCCACAAGCCGCTGGGCCGAAGCCCTCCGGGAGCTTTCGGGCCGCATGGAAGAAATGCCCGCCGAGGAGGGCTTTCCGGCATACCTTCCCACCCGGCTGGCGGAATTCTACGAGCGGGCCGGACGGGTACGCGCTTTTTCAGGCGGCGATGGCTCGGTTTCCATTATCGGGGCGGTATCCCCCCCAGGAGGCGACTTCTCCGAACCGGTGACCCAGCATACCAAGCGTTTTATCCGCTGTTTCTGGGCCTTAGACCGGGATCTGGCTAACGCCCGGCACTATCCGGCTATCAGTTGGATCGACAGCTACAGCGAATACGCCGAGGAAGTTAAACCGTGGTGGGAGCGGGTGAACCCCCAGTGGGCGCAAGTACGGCAAGAAGCCCTGGATCTCTTAAAAAAAGAGCAGCGTTTAGCGGAGATTGTCCGGCTTATCGGCCCGGACGCCCTGCCGGACGATCAGCGCATGGTACTCCTTACGGCGGACATTATCAAAGACGGCTTTCTCCAGCAGAATTCTTTTGATGAAGTGGATATGTACTGCGTTCCCGCCAAGCAGGTGCGGCTTCTGGAACTTATTATGAACTTCCACCGCCGGGCTTTGGCCTGCATCAAGCTGGGGGCGCCGCTTATCAAGATCACCGGCCTTCAAGGAACCAAAACGTCCGGGAGCGAAGTGAAGGAAAATGCCGAAGATGCGGGTGGTTCGGCGGCGCTGACCATAAGAGAGCGTCTTGCCCGGCTCAAGAGTTCCGTCCCCAATGACGCCGCCGAAGCGCTCACCGAATTTGAAAGCGAAATGCTTCACGCCCTGGAAGAACTCGATCGGAGCTACCGGGCAAAAGAAACGCTGTAGTGTTTTTCTCTATGCACGGCCTTGCCACGCAAAGCGGGAAGATCTTACTTCTTCTTCCCCGTCGCCGGAATTATGGTTAATGCATTTATAAAGACCCCGTCCCCTTCGTCGGTGGTACCTTCCTCTGCTGGCGCTGCCGAGGCAAAATAACCGTGAGGCGGCGTATACGTGACGCTCACCTGCATATCGAGGCTGCTCCCCGCACTGAATTGAGTCCACTGTTTGTAATTCGTAATGCCATCGATGATCTTCCATTCTTCGTAGGAACCAAGCGCGTCGAGCGGTTTAAGGTCTTTTGCAGACACGGTCGTATATGGTGTTTCGTCTTCTTTTTTAACTTTCAGCTCGAAGCGGTAGACGCCCAGTAAAGTAGGAAGTTTCGATGCGATAATTTGTAAGTCCTCAATCGAATCGTCGGTTGTGAAGTCATTGCCGGCCTCCTTCTCTTTTAAGACTACCGTGAAGGAGGAAAAGCCGATTGTTGCAACCGCTTCCTCTATCGTATTTTTTGCTTTCGAGTCGTTCTCGGCGGCGCTTTTCCAATTGCCCAATTTGCGGGAATCGAAAGCGACAGCGTTATCGCCTTTTACCAGGACATCGTATTGATAGACTTTGCCGTTTTCTACAGACGTATCGGCGTAATGAAGGTTTGTCGTAATCCATGTTTTGACATCATCCTCCTTGTCTACGGTCTGCCGGTACACCGCATAGGCAGCGCCTTTTGTGGCTTGGGCTTTGTCCCAGCTTACCAAGTTATAACCGTTATGCATTTCAACCTTGACATTTTTAACTGCTTCCTGTTCTACCGTTACCTCGTCGGGGCAGCCGCTAAAAAGAAAAACGGCCGCCAGGAACAGAGGAACGAGAAATTGGGGAGCCCCCCTCCCCCGTAAAGTATCGCGTTTCATGAGGTTAACTTTATACCACGCCTAAACGATTGTCAAATAATTTTTTGACAAAAAAAACCGCCCGGAAACCCGGACGGCTTAAAGGGAACGCCTTCTTGACGCCTTTAGTCTAGGGAAGAGATCATGGTGTTTATAGTTGGAATATATGTCGAGCTCACACTAGACCATGTAGAACTACCCACGTCAGTTATGGTGGTTCGCAAGGTTTGTGCACGATTCTTCGCCTGAGTGTTCGTTGCAGTCGGATAACTGGTACAATACGCGATAACCTCATCCAACCTATCTAGCGTCGTATTATAGCTGGCGCTCGTAGAGAGCGAGGTGGGCTTGCCGCCAGACCGCATCTGGTAATACCCGGTCCACGCCACCTCCGAAGCGTATGCGCCTGCCGTCAGAGCCTCACTCGGGTTTGCCTGTACTCCGAACTTGTAGTTGCCAAAGTAATCCCCAGACGAGGAGATGAGTGGGATTCTATAGGCATACTTGTCAACATCCGAATTAGAGCTCTGAGATCCGTTTGTGTTGTCATAAGTATAGTCGTTGCTGGCAGTTCCCATACGATGAACAGTTGTCTTGCCTTCCATTTGGGTATAAACGGTATATTCTTCGGTTGCGTTTGGAACGGCGTTCCAGGTGAGTATAAGGTATCGACCGTCCGAAGTTGGCGTTGCCGTTACCGAGGGCGCGCCTACCCGGGGGTTGTTTATAGTTACCGATCCGGTAACTTCCTGGGGGCCGGCGGCGTTTTCACACCCCGCAAAGACAAGGCCGAATACGAGCGCGAAAATCGCAAGCCCCCACACCGCCATTTTGCGTACACCCGCCGGTTTTTGTTGTGTAATCATACACACTCCTTGATGGCTTTGCGCTTTTGGCAAAGCCGGTTTCTCTTTTCCACCCCACGGGTGGAATATCGGAGAACCGAGCGCTTTTGTCATTCGATTATCCGCATATAGAACATAACAAACTTTATATTGTTTGCATAGACCGTATTGATAAAATTTTTTATCGGCAAGTAGCATATAAACATGGACATGATGAGGGTTTTTGCTTTCAATATGAAAAAATACCGTAAGAAAAGGCGGCTTTCTCAAATGAAACTGGCGGAAGCGCTCGACACCTCAACCAGCTATATCGGGGAAATAGAGATAAACAGCCGGGCGCCGTCTATGGACATGGTAGAACGAATCGCCAGAGCCCTCAATGTGGAACCCTTCAGGCTCTTTGTGGACGATGCCGACCGGGACAACGGGAAACCGCCCGCCGCCGAAGACTACCTTGAATGTTTAACTACCTTAGAACGGCAAGATTTGACCAAACGTATCCTAAACCGCATATCAAATCAGGTTGAACAGGTACTTCAACCGGAAAACTACGAATAAACCCCTCCAGCCTCGCACTACCGAACCCGGCGATTCACAGCGATTCCCTTGACATCGTTCATGCGCTTTGATATATTCATAGTTGTACATGTGTTCAATTGTTTGTTAAAGGAGAAACCTGATGGCGGATTGTACAGCGGAAATAGATCGGTGTGACAGCAATGTCATCCATGAAGAGGTGATTGCGGAGGTACGGAAACAGATGCCGGAAGACGAAATCCTGCTGAACCTGGCGGATCTCTTCAAGGTGTTCAGCGATTCTACCAGGGTCAAAATTCTCTGCGCGTTGCAGCAGTCGTCGATGTGCGTCTGCGATATTGCGGCATTGCTGGGCATGACGACGTCCGCCATTTCCCATCAGCTCAGAGTTCTACGACAAACCCGGCTGGTCAGACACCGGCGGGAAGGCAAGGTGGTCTATTACGCCTTGGATGATGAACACGTTGGCAATGTTTTCGCTCAGGGCTTGGCCCATGTGTGCGAAATGAATGGAGGAGGAACCCTATGAAGCAATCCAAAAAAGAATTTATGCTGCAGGGCCTGTGCTGCCCGGTATGCGCCAATAAAATCGAAAGAGGCATAGCCGCTCTGGAAGGAGTGCGTTCCGCGGCGGTGGACTTTACGAATCAGCGGCTTGTCTTGGAATTTGCGGAAGGAGCGCCGGCGGGCGGCGTTGTAGCCCGCGCGGGAGCGCTGGTAAAGGATTTAGAGCCTTCCGTTGAAATGCGCGAAAAAACAGCGCCGGAGAAAAAAATGCCCGATACGGGCAGGATTACCCTGGTAACCGGGGCCGTGTTCTTTGCCCTGGGGATGTTCCTGGAGTTTCCCCAGCCGGTGAAGTTGGGGCTGTTCTTTGCCGCTTACTTCCTGGCGGGCGGGGAAGTGCTGCTGCGGTCGCTCAAAAACATCGCCAAAGGCCGGATTTTTGATGAAAACTTCTTGATGAGTCTGGCAACCATCGGCGCATTTGCCATCGGGGAGTACCCGGAAGGCGTGGCGGTTATGCTCTTTTACCAGGTTGGGGAGGCCTTCCAGGAATACGCGGTGGGCCGTTCCCGCCGTTCTATTTCCGCGCTCATGGATATACGCCCGGACTACGCGAATCTGAAAGTTGGGGATGACTTCCGCCGGGTCTCGCCGGAAGAAGCGGCGGTTGGCGATCTTATTCTGGTGCGGCCTGGCGAGAAGATCCCCCTGGACGGAGTGGTAATAGAAGGCCGTTCCGCGCTGGATACCTCCGCCTTGACCGGGGAATCCCTGCCCAGAGATGTGGAATCAGGCAGCGAGGTTCTGTCCGGCTCTATCAACAAAAACGGGCTTTTAACCATCCGGGTAGCGAAAGAGGCGGGAGAATCCACGGTTTCTAAGATCCTGGAATTGGTACAAAGCGCCGCAAACGCGAAAGCCCCGGTTGAAAGTTTTATCACCAAATTCGCCCGGTATTACACGCCCGTTATCGCCGCCGCCGCCTGCGCCCTTGCCGTCATTCCCCCGCTGATTCTGCCCGGCGCGGATTTTGCAAGCTGGATTCACCGGGCGCTGGTATTCCTGGTGGTGTCCTGCCCTTGCGCCCTGGTAATCTCCATCCCTTTGAGTTTCTTCGGCGGTATTGGAGGCGCTTCCCGCAGAGGCATCCTCGTAAAGGGCGGCAACTACCTGGACGCTCTTACCAATCTGGAAACAGTCGTGTTTGACAAAACCGGTACGTTAACCCGGGGTATTTTTAACGTAACGGAAATAGCCCCGGCAGGCGCTTTTACCCAGAATGAACTGCTGTATTACGCCGCCCGCGCCGAAAGCAATTCCAGTCACCCTATTGCGGCGTCCATTCAAAGGGCTTGGAGACAGCCGATTGCCGGAGGAACGTTCACCGCCTATGAAGAAATAGCGGGGCAGGGCGTCCGCGCTTCTTTTGACGGCAAGACGATTCTGGCAGGAAACAGCAAGCTCCTCGATGGAGCGGGCATCGCGCATCCCCGGATAGAGACGCCCGGCAGCATCGTATACCTTGCCGTGGATGGTGTTTTTGCCGGGTATTTGGTTATCGCGGATGAAGTGAAACCAGACGGCAGGCAAACAATAGAAGGCTTAAAGACATTGGGCATAAAAAAAACCGTTATGCTCACCGGCGATACTCAAATTGCGGGGGAAAAAGTTGGGCGTGAACTCGGCCTCGATGTTGTTTACGCCGGATTGCTGCCCCATGAAAAAGTAGAAAAACTTGAGGAACTTGAAAAAACCGGATCCGGCAAGGGTATGCTGGCTTTTGTCGGAGACGGCATCAATGACGCGCCGGTTCTGGCCAGAGCCGACGTAAGCATCGCCATGGGCGGTCTCGGTTCAGACGCGGCGATTGAAGCCGCAGGCATTGTGCTGATGACTGACGAACCTTCCAAAATTCTGGAGGCGATTCATATTGCGAGAAAGACAAGGAGCATTGTATGGCAGAACATCATCTTCGCTTTAGGCGTTAAAGCGGTAATCCTGGTCATGGGCGCCCTTGGAATCGCCACGATGTGGGAAGCGGTATTCGGCGATGTAGGAGTTGCGGTGATCGCCATTCTGAACGCGATGCGCGTTATAAGACGGCGCGGGTAGCGCCATGCGGTAAATTGCAGCCTGACCATTGACAAGTCAGGCTGGCCGCCTTATGATTTCTTTATGAGCATACAAAAGCCTGTAAAATATCCTCCCCCTCCCCCCGTTGTAAACTTTGAGGCGCTTAAGCGTCGTAAGCGCGAAGCCCTCCTTGGCGGGCGGGGAATCTGGCAGCTCTATGTACTCATACTCCTCCCGGTAGCGTTTGTTTTTGTTTTCAATTATATGCCCATGGGCGGTATCCTTATCGCCTTCAAGAACTACAGCATACGCCGGGGTATTTTCGGCAGCGAGTGGGCGGGATTTAAGTATTTTGCGGAATTTTTTTCTTCCCCCATTTTTCCCGCTATCCTTAAAAACACCGTGGTATTGAGCCTGTTGTCTCTTGCGGCGGGCTTTCCATTCCCCATCCTGCTGGCTTTTTCTTTTAACGAGATTGAAAATTTCAGGGTCAAAAAAATAGTTCAAACCATCACCTTCGCCCCGTATTTTGTATCCACCGTGGTGGTGGTCAGCATTTTGTTTCAAATTTTTTCCTACCGCTACGGGGTGGTCAACGCGGGGCTCAAACTCCTGGGGTTTAACGCGGTGGATTTTATGGGCCTGGACGGATTTTTTAGGCCCGCATACGTGTGGTCTGGGGTATGGCAGGGCGCGGGCTACGGATCGGTGCTGTATCTGGCGGCCCTTTCCAGCGTGGACGTTACCCTTTACGACGCGGCGGCCATTGACGGCGTTACCCGGCTCCAGCGCCTGCTTCACATCGATCTTCCGGCAATTACGCCTACCATCATCATCACCCTGATCCTCAATACGGGCAACATCCTCAGCGTGGGTTTTGAAAAAGTATTCCTTATGCAGAACCCTATCAATTACGGAGTTTCGGAGATCATCTCTACCTACGTGTACAAAGTAGGGATAGCGCAGGCTCAGTTCAGTTTCGCCACTGCGGTGGGGCTTTTTAATTCCGTTGTAAACTGCGTAATTCTCTTCGCGGTGAACCATATCGCCAAGCGGGTAAACGATACGAGTTTGTTTTAAGAGAAAAGGAAAACAAATGGTAAAAAACAGATTGATGAATTCGAGGAGCGATAAGATCTACCTAACGGTGGTGTATCTGTTCATGGGCTTTTTCGCCCTTACCATCCTCTATCCCCTGATATACGTGGTGTCCGCATCGTTTTCCTCCCCCACGGCGCTCATTTCGGGAAGGGTGTTTTTCCTGCCGGTGGAGCCGGGGCTGCAAGGGTACAAGGCGGTTTTGGGGGATCCGCGGGTCTGGCGGGGCTACGCCAATACCATCCTCTACACGGCGGCGGGAACCGTTATCGGTATGTTTGTAACGATGCTGGGAGGTTACGTGCTTTCCCGGAAAGAATTCCCCTTAAAAAATCAGGTGATGATCTTCTTTACGATAACCATGTTTTTTTCGGGCGGCACGATTCCATCCTATCTTCTGATTGCCAACTTGGGGCTTCTTAACACCATCTGGGCGCTGATACTGCCGGGCGCTTTTAGCGTGTGGTGGGGCATTATCGCCCGGACGTATATCCAGTCTTCCATTCCCGAAGAACTTTTCGAGGCAACGAGTCTGGACGGCGGCGGTTATTTTGATCACTTTTTTAAAATTGTGTTCCCCTTGTCCACGCCGGTACTGGCGGTAATGGCCCTGGGGTTCGCCACCTGGCACTGGAATTCTTATTACAGCGCCATGCTCTACCTTAACGAAGCCGCGAAATTTCCCTTGCAGCTTATTCTGCGAAGCATCCTAATACAGAATTCGGTGAGCATGGCGGGAGACGCGGGCTTGAATATGGACGTTACCGGTATGCTGGAAAAACAGTACCTCTCGGAGCTTTTGAAATACTCCCTGATCATCGTTTCAAGCCTCCCCCTGCTGTTTATTTATCCCTTTATTCAAAAATTTTTTATCAAAGGCATCATGGTCGGTTCCCTCAAAGGATGAACCGCCAAATATATTTTTCGGAGGATTATATGAAGAAAAGAACGGTTTTTATGTCCGCTTTCGCGGCGCTTGCGCTGTTCACGCCGGCGGCGCTGTTTGCGAACGGCGGCGCTCAAAGTTCCGCTTCAAAGCAGGTTACATTGACGGCGCCGGGAACGCTCCCCGTCACCCGGGACTCCGGCGCTGCGCTGGATGTTTTTATGGTTCAGTACGCCGATCAAAGCGGCGATCTGCTGACCAATACGGCGCTGAACGAATTCCAGAAGGCTGTCAATGTGAAGCTCAATCTGACAATAGCCGAAGAGGGAAGCGCCAGGGAACGCCTGAATTTGCTCCTTAACAGCGGGCAATATCCCGAGGTAATTGTTTTTAACAGCGTCTCCGCCACAGATTTGATACGCTATGGAACAACGGAAAAGATTTTTATTCCTCTGAACACGCTGATTGATGAACAGGGGACAAATATCAAGGCGTATTTTGCCAAGTATCCTTGGGTGAAGGAGTCTATCACCTCCCCTGACGGGAACATCTACGGTATCCCTGCGGTAAATTCCGGGGCAAAGCAGGCAAACCATGGGATGATAGGGTACAAACTCTGGTATAACACCGCGTGGCTTCAGAAGTTGGGGCTTTCCAAGCCCACGACCACGGAAGAATTCAGGACTATGCTGCGGGCGTTTAAAACACGGGATCCTAACGGCAACGGCAAGGCCGATGAAATCCCCCTTACCGGGGCTTACGGCACCTGGGCGGCGGATCCGTACCTCTTCCTCCTCAATGCCTTCGGTTATTTTGACGAGAGTTTACGGATGCTGCGGAATGATACTTTTACGCCCACGGCGAACCAAGACTATATCCGTGACGGCCTGGCCTATATCAAGAGCCTCTTTGATGAGGGCCTGCTCGATCCCGCGTCTTTAACCCAGACGTTGCAGCAGATGACCGCAGTGGGCAATAACCCCGGGGATAACATCATGGGCGCGGCAACCTGCGGACATTTGGGCATGGCGATAGACATTGCCAACGTGGAACGGGCCAAGGTATACACCACCCTGGAACCGCTGCGAGGGCCCAACGGCTATCGGGGGATCCCCGCGAACAGCGATGAAGTTCGTCCTACCAGTGGGATGTTCATGATCACCGACAAGTGTAAAAATCCCGCCTTGGCCCTCCGTTTTGCCGACGCCTACTGTACCGCCGATTGGGCTATCCGTGGTCAGGTTGGCATGAAGGGCAAGCAGTGGACAGACGCGGATCCCGGTTCCTTCGGCCCAGACGGGAAAACGCCCGCGAAGATTAAATACCTCACCGTTGTCAACGCTACCACCGCGACGAGCAACGATATGCTCGGCTGGGCGTTCCGTCTTTTGGAGGAAGATTGGAAGAGCCAAATTCAATTGGTAGGGGATATTACAAATCCGGTAAACTACGAAGGCCGGCTCTTGCAGGAGACCGTCAAATTGCTGCCCTATGCGGCGGATGTACAGACCATCCCGCCCTTGGCCTACAGCGAGACCGCCTCGGCCCGGAGAAGCCAGATCAACACCGCTCTTTCCGACTATGTAAAGAATTCATTCGCCGAATTTATTACCGGCAAGCGGAACCTTACCTCCGGCTGGGACGCTTACAAACAGGAACTGGAGCGGCTGGGATATTCGGAATATGTTAAAATCGATCAGGACGCTTATAACGCCTACCGGCGCAAATAGCGTCTTGTAGACGGCGTCTTGTAGACGCCGCTACTTCCTGGCGACAATCACGCAGCCCTCGCCGGGAGCCAGCGACAGCGTGATTGTCCGGCCCGAGTTCCCGTTTCCGCCCAAGGGCACATCGGCGGATTTGAGTTCCGGACCCCTGATGGTCATGCGGTAAACATCCGCCCGGGAGACGCCGTTCCAGTCAGGCAGGAATGTCCAGGTTCTGTCGTCGTACCCGGTCTCGCTGTAGGCGATGACCTGTAATTCCTTCCAAACCGCCGGGATAAACACGTTGTTGCCCTCCCGGATCAGCACACCGCCTTTTTTGAGGGTACGGCTCCCCGGGTCTGCCGCGTATTGCGCCGTCAGGGGAGATGCCGGATCAGAGGGGTCTGTCTTAACGCCCTTCCTGGTATCGCCGCTCCCTGAAACGCCCGCATTGGGAAACCTGTTTTGATAGAAATACGG
>JAIRPG010000148.1 GCA_031257105.1 Treponema sp. | reverse complement strand
GTCTGTCCATAATGTAGACACATTATGGACAGACCACCTTAAAAAACGCATTTTCGCAGCCGTTAGGCGAGAAAATGCAAGGTCTATCCGCAAAGTAACCGACTTTGTGGACAGACACTAATTCTCTTCCCACTTTCTCGCTCACAAAACAGCCCTAGCAGGGCAGCAAGCGCCGGGATATAATCATAGCATGAAACATATCGATACCGGCGGTGTGTTGGGGGCGCTATACAGCCCCAAGAAGACGGTCTTCCGGGTCTGGGCCCCCGGCGCGGACGCCCTGGAAACGCTGCTCTACGATCACGGCGGCGAGCAATTCGCCGGCGATCCTGCCGGGGAAAAACCGCTTTCAACGGTGAGCCTAACACCCTCAGGCGGCGGCTTCTGGGAGGGGGAGATTCCGGGGAACCTCAAAAACACCTACTATGTCTACGCCGTCACCAGGGAGGGGCTTACCAAACAAGCGGTGGATCCCTACGCCCGCGCCGTGGGGGTAAACGGGATGCGGGGCATGGTGATAGACCTCCCGGCCACAGACCCGCCGGGCTTCCGGGAGCGCAAGCGGCCTCCCCTCGCCGCTCCCACCGACGCGGTTATCTACGAACTCCATGTGAGGGATCTTTCCGCCCATCCCCAGTCGGGAATCAGCCGCCGGGGCAAGTTCCTGGGCCTTACCGAGGGGGGCGCGAAGAACGCCGAGGGCCTTTCCACCGGGCTGGATCACATCCTGGAGCTGGGCGTTACCCACATCCACCTGCTCCCCAGCTTCGACTTTAAGACCGTTGACGAGGCCGCCCCGGAGGGCCAATTCAACTGGGGCTACGATCCCCAGAACTACAACGCGCCGGAGGGCTCCTATTCCACCGACCCCTTTCACGGCGAGACGCGGGTGCGGGAATTCAAGTTGATGGTGCAGGCCCTCCATGAGCGGGGGCTGCGGGTGGTGATGGATGTGGTGTACAACCACACCGATGATATCTCGAACTTTGAGATCCTGGCGCCGGGCCGCTATTACCGGATGAAGCGCACGGGCGGGTACAGCGACGGGTCGGGCTGCGGCAACGAAACCGCCTCGGAACAGCCCATGATGCGGAAATTCATCCTGGACAGCGTATGTTATTGGGCCAAGGAATACCTGGTGGACGGCTTCCGCTTCGATCTCATGGGCCTCCACGACATCGAGACCATGAACCTCATCCGCGAGGGTCTGGACAAAATCGATCCGGGCATCATCATCTACGGCGAGGGCTGGGCTGCCGGGGACAGCGTTCTGCCGGAAGAACAGCGGGCGCTCAAGGCCAACGCCCCTGCCCTCCATCCCCGGATCGCCTGCTTTTCCGACGATATGCGGGACGGCGTGAAGGGCAGCGTTTTCTACGCCTCCCAGGGCGGCTTTATCAATTCCGGCGCGGCGGAAAGTTCCCACGAGCGGGCCGGAGATCGGGACGAGGACGTGAAATTCGGCATCGCCGCCGCGGTGGAGCATCCCGGCGTGGATGTTCAGAAGGTGCGCTATTCCGCCTCTTTCTGGGCAAAAGAGCCCTCCCAGGCGGTCAATTACGTTTCCGCCCACGACAACCTGACACTCTGGGACAAGCTGACCGCCGTGAGCCCCGGCGCGGACGAGGAGACCTTGCTGCGGCAGAACAAGCTGGCCGCGGCTATCGTGCTGACCAGCCAGGGGATTCCCTTCTTCCAGGCCGGGGAAGAAATGGCCCGCACCAAGGGGGGCGACGAGAATTCCTATCGCTCCCCGGATTCGGTGAACCGGCTCGATTGGGAGCGGAAGTCCCGGTTTACCGGCCTGGTGGACTACTACCGGGGCCTTATCGCCCTGCGAAAGCGCTGCGCCTGTTTCCGCCTGCGAAGCGCCCAGGAAATCCGGGAGCGGCTTCGGTTTCTGTCCGCCGATCCTGGAACCATCGCCTACACTCTGGACGGGACGCCCGAAGCGGGCTTCGTTATCATCTTCAACGGGCTGGCCGAAGCGCGGCGGGTGGATATACCGGAAGGGGACTGGGACGTGCTGGTAAACGGAGACCACGCGGGGCTCCGTCCCCTGGCCCGGCTTGCGGGGGGCGCGGTTTCCGTTCCCGCCGTCAGCGCCCTGGTGCTCTGCAACGCCCATTCGCTACCGCTCTGACCGCTGAACTCAGGGGCGCCGCACCACTCGGAAGCCATATTCGCCGACCCCGTACCACGGGGCGCAGCTGGCCCGGTAGGCGGATCGCAGGAGCCCCGCCAGAGAGGTGTCCCACGACCCGCCGCGTGAGACGCGGCTCAAGCCAGCACTGGGGCCACGCGGATCCGTCTGGGCGCCGCTAGAATATCTCCCATCCCAGTCACAGCACCATTCCCACACGTTTCCATGCATATCATACAAGCCGAAAGCATTTACGGACTTCCCTCCTACCGCATGAGTCGTGTTTTCGCTGTTGCCGGAATACCAGCCGGTATTGTCCGTTAACGTATCCCCCGTGTTATACGCCGTCGTTGTCCCGGCGCGACAGGCGTATTCCCACTCCGCCTCCGTGGGCAGACGATACCCGCTGGCGTTCCAGTTCACCGTTACCGCATCCCAGGTACTGTTGGAGTCTGTGGGAACCGCTCCCCAATTGGCGGGGTTCGTACTTCCGCTGATCGTGTACGCAGGCGTCAGCCCTTCCCTCATACTCAGCTTGTTGCAAAACACTATCGCGTCATACCAACTCACACACTCCACAGGCAGATCGTCCCCCCTGAAAGTACTGGGATTCGTCCCCATCACCGCCTCGTGCCGCTGTGGCATCCGGTTAGGGGGAACATCGCCGCCGCCAGTATGACGGCAATGCCGGCTAGAATGACTCGCGTTCCAGTTCCTCGGGTTCCATGCCTCTTTTTCATGGTTCTCTCTTTTTTTCCACTTTGTATATTACACTACCTGTTACCGAATAGACAGACACTATTTCGGAATTGCTACATTCACCCCGCAGTCGCTTGACTTTCCATCTTGAAATCATTACGGTTTAAGCGAAATGAATACGGTTAACTTGAAGATGGATACAATATACCCGTTTTTTTGCGGCATCGTGATTTCCGCATTGGTGTATTTTTTTGCTTTTCCCCAGGATCTACTCCCCGTAAAGACGGAGCCTGAACCGGCGATCGTGGCGGAACCTCCGGTTCAGGATGAACCGGCTGTCATCCCAATTTCTCTGCCGATTCCGGCTCTGTGGGACATTACGGGAGAAAAAGACCATATTCCCCAATTTTACCAGCATGGCGGCTCCCGGGAGGAAGTGCTTACTTTTTTCAGCCAACTTCTCCGTTCCCCAGACTTAGCTTTCGCTATTCTGGACAATGCCGAGACGTATGACATATCCCCCAGTCTCGCGGTGGCGCTCTGCTGGACAGAAAGCCGGTTCAACATCAAGGCGGTCAATCGGAAAAATCTCAACGGTACCATTGACCGGGGGCTCTTTCAGCTTAATTCCGCAACCTTTCCGAAGTTGACTGAAGCGGAGCTGTTCGATCCCCAAATCAATGCAAAGTACGGTTTGTCTCATCTGCGGTGGTGTATCGATTCAGGAGGTTCCACCATAGCGGGTCTTGCCATGTACAATGCAGGAACAAACCGGGTTCATGCCGGAGGGGTACCGAAAAAGACGTTGGATTATATTGCGGATGTTCTGAATATGCGGGAACAGATAGAGCGTCTCTTCGCCGGCTACGCCGAGAACCTGCAAAACATCCGTGAACTGGCTATAGCCGCCGAAGTGGCCGTAGATACGGCGCCTCTTCCCGATCCCATCATCGAGGAGGAACCGGAGGAACTCCCCAAACAGCGGTTGGCCCTTCTCCGTCCTATTTCCGGCAGACTGTATCGCGCGCCGCCTGGACGGTAATGAGGACTTCTCCTTCAAACCCATCGTTCCAGAGGTAGATCCGCCGCGCTTCCTGGTTGTATTCAGCGCGGACGGCTCCTCCTGGACAATCTACCGTAAGAGCGGGGTTTGTTCCAAAACATTCCAAGGGGGCGAAGATTTCCGTGGGGGCGCTTATGGACGGATTCAGATGGCAACGGTACCAAAAACGGCCTTTCTTCCGGTTCCAGCCCATACCCAAAGGGATTCCCCCAGTCGCCATGGGATAGGGACGCAGCCAGCCCCCCAGAGCCCGCCCCCGCCCCTCTGAAAAAATAGAGAGATCCTCATCATTCCAGAGATCTCCCCATTCGTGGGTATTGTCGGCGGTATAATTCCAAATCGTTGAATGGAGGAGATGAGCGTCTATCGCGTCATAGTACATGGAAAGGGCTTCCTCGTGGAGGCGGTAGTCTCCGGTTTTGAAAGCCCGCCTGCGATTCATATCGAAGGGAAGGCCGAATTCTCCTAAAAGACAAGGGATGTCTCCCATGTGTTCCCTGGTCCATGCCGTCCCTATACCTATCTGTTCCGCATACATGGCTGCCACTCGCTTACGGCCCAAGACGATCTTCCGGTTCAGGGTGTTTATGTTGAACCAGGGCCGGAAAGACTTGAGATATAAGGTCAACCCGTCGTACCAGTGAAAAGCGTTTACTACCAAGGGGTGCTTCTCCGGCGACCAGGAAGGGTGGCGCCCTCCAGGAATCCCTTCAATAAAGAAGATTGCCGCGGGATCGGCGTCCCGAAGCCGTTCTATACAACGCTCCATAAAGGGCGTAAGGAAATGCTCTACAAAATCGGCGTTCTTACCCTCATAGGACGCAAAGTGATCCCTGCGGAGAAGCTGAGGCCGGCCTTCGCCGTCTGTCCAAACGCCGGCCCGCTTCCAGGGACAGGTGAATCCTTCCTTGAAGAGAGAGACGCCGTCCGGATTGATGAGTTCCCGTCTGAGTATCCGGATACCCCGTATACCGGTGGTGTACACCGGCGTTTCCATGGGATGTCCCGATGCTAAAGCCATAGCTTCTAGGGGACTGGGTAAGGCTCCCTGGGTTAGCACCGCGTTTTCAAGCGTTTCCAAATCCCTGCAGCCGACAAAGCCTGGCTGAGGCTCGTTCATGGTACCCCAGCCTACTAAGGCTTTGCAGTTTTTAAGCCGCCGAAAAGCGTGCCGCATACAGGCAAGGTACCGTTCTTGAAGCCAATCCTGAACATTTTCCCCCTCTATCTGGGTTTCCGGGGCATACGTTTTGCCGGCGAAGAACAGAGTCAGCATAGTCGCCGCGGCGTAACGGCTGTAATTGGTAGGCCATATCATCCGGGGATAGGCGTCCTTGTGGAATTTTCCATAATGTTGTTGGGTCAGGGCAGCCCCTACCGCGTCTAGCCGCTCCAGATCCATGCCGATTTTTTCTATAGTCCAAGCCGGGGCGCCGTCTCCACCGGTCCAACGGCTCCACGCATCCTGGTGCGGATCGATAAACGCCTGCATATTCCGTTCTTCCATGAGGAGCAATATCTTGCGAAGGTACGCAAGGTACGCCTCATCGTAGATACCCGGCCCCTGATGTTCCAGCGCTTCCCAGGTGACAATGAGGCGGAGAAAGGTAAAGCCCCAGCTCTTCAAACGGTCTAAATGCGCCGCAGCCTCATCCAGAGGAAAAGGCCGGCCAACAAAGGATACGGCTGTGGGGTTTGCCAGGGAATCCGGCAGCCGGCTTGCGCCGGGGGGATCCGCCGGAACCTTTGAACTTCCTCCCAGATTGCACCCCCGCAGAATCAACGTTCTACCTTGTTCATCGAGAATAAACCGGCCTTTAATGTACATTCCTTTTAACCCCTTCTAAAAACCCCTTTCAAACTTTATCCACATCAAGTATAATATAAGCAACGTTCTTTGGGAAAACACAGATGCTGTTTAGCGCCAAGTTAAGCGGTGTTTCCTAAAGTATAGTTGATTCTAATATAGAAAGGGTAAGTACGATGAAACGGTTTATTTTTTTAGTTCTGCTGGTGGTTTCGGTTACGACTATCTATGGACTTTCCGATGAACTGGCGGTTGATCTCCAGTATTTCAACATGGCCGATACGGTCACCGAGCAGTATGGCATTGTTAAAGGTGTGGTGGATGCCAAAAAGCCCGATGCCGGGGAGTTTTATGCCGCGGTGTTAGACAGGCTCCTTCGGGAGTACCCCTCGGTAAAAGGTAATCAGGAAGTTAATGCCGCCGATAATTTGGCCCAATTGGTTACCGATGCTTTAGGAAACGAAAAGTACCAGGACGCCGGTCAAAACCTTTGGAAGACGGTAGAAACGTTCTCGGATCCTTTAGTGAAACAGAATGCCCTGATTGCCATGGGGAAGATTGGCGTTACGGATCTGCTGCCCCAAGTGGTTCAGTTGCTCAACGATCTGAATGCCCATCCCCGTTCGGATCAGGCTGCCAAAGAATCGGGAGAACGCATCGCTACCGGGGCGATCATTGCTTTGGAAAACTACAAAGATATTTCGGGGTACCTGCCGGTCTTCTTTGCTTCAACCGGATGGTATCACGAGCGGGTAAAGAGCCAGGCCCAAGCCGCCCTGCCTCGGATTACAGAAGACCCCGCAGAACCCCTGACATCGGTCATTCAGAGTCCTGCGTATCTCTACAGCATTAAGTATGAAGCCCTCCAGACCTGTGAGCGTTCTTGGATGCCTTCTGATAAAAAGGCGATGGTAGCCCTGGTGGCGCTTACCGAAGCTTGGCGGGTTTCCACCAATGATATTAGGTACAGGATGGATCTGGTACGGATGCGTAAGCTGGCCCTTACCATGATCCGTAGTTACGGCATACAAGACCCGGCGGTTTATCCTCTCGTGGAACGATGTTACAAAGAGGGATCTGACGAGGAAGAAAAACTAGGGGCTGTTTACACCTTAACGGCGCTCGGTACGGAGGATGCCGCCAAGATGCTTTCCTCCTTCCTGATGGATATTACCACGAAACTTCAAGATGGTACCCTGACACGGGGAGATGAACGGATGGTACGGGCGATAATTCCCGCCTTGGGTGAAACAAAGCGGTCTTCCGGGGCATCGGCTCTCCGGGCAGTCCAGGCTGCCGGTTGGACCAGCACGGTTAAGCGCCTTGCCGCTGATGCCCTTAAGAAGATCGGCGGTTAACGAGGGGCCCCCCTAAAACGATAACCCCCGCCAAAGGCGGGGGTTATCGTTTTAGGGGGAGGGGGCAGGAGGCAGGGGGCAATAGGCGTCATTCAGCGAGAATCTTGAGGATTTCCTCAGCGGTAGCCGCTTTGAGAATCTCCGCCCGTTTTTCCGCGCTCTTAAAGAGAAGGCTTATCTCGGCGAGGAACTGCAGGTGCGGGCCGGTTTTTTCCAGTGGTGAAAGAGTCATAATGAAGATACGGCATGGCTCGTGATCCAGTGAATCAAAATCAATAGGAGTATCGGAAATACCTATACAGGCGACTAAATCGTGGATTGTTGCGCTTTTGCCATGGGGTATAGCAATGCCGTGCTTCATCCCGGTAGACATCTTCTGTTCCCGTTCCATCACCGCCGAATAAGCCGCATCCCGGTCTTCTATCTTCTTTGCCGCAACCAATACATCAAGGAGTTCGTTGATAATCTCCTCTTTTGTAGTCCCTTTAAGATGCAAGCTGATTGTATCTTTCGTAAGCACTGTTTTCAGATTCATAAAGAAAGTTTAGAATTCCAGCCTTGAAAAGTCAAGGATTTCTGGTCAAAATTATCACCTTATGGGATTTTTTGAAAATTTTGCACTTGAAAAGGAGCTGCGGAATGAAAAACGGCGTGAATAAGCAAAAAGAGGAAACCGGATGGTACCAAAAAGGAGAACCCCTCCTGAGGGAAATCGCGGCGGCTAACCCGGAAGAAGGCGCTTTTTTGTGGTTTTTAGGCCAGTTAGGGTTTGTTATTAAGATAAACGCGCTTCTCTGTTATATCGATGTGATCCTGAACGAGCTTCCCGGCGTGGATGGTAAGGATCTGCGGCGTTACGCCCCGCCCTTTCCCCCTGCCGCAGCGCAAGGGGTGGATTACTTCCTCTGTACCCACAACCATGCGGATCACCTCAATCTGCGGACGCTGTTCCCCCTCGCTCAAGCCAATCCCCAAACAACATTCATCGTTCCCATGCCGCTGCGGAAGGTTCTGATCGACGGGGGAATCGAGGCTTCCCGGATACTCGGAGCCAGGGAAGGGGAAACGCTGGATCTTGCTCAAAACCTGAGCCTTATACCGGTTGCCGCCGCCCATACGGACTATGAGCAAGACGAAAATGGGGATTACACCTGCCTCGGTTACGTGTTCAAGGCAGGGAAGCTCCAGGTGTACCATGCGGGAGATACCCTTGTAACCCCTCGCCTTGTAGAGACGCTCAAGGCGGTGGGGCCTCTGAGCGCTGCCATATTGCCCATTAATGGAGGTGATTGGGAGCGTACCGCCCGGAACATCATCGGCAACATGAGCATCGAGGACGCGGTTAAACTTGCCGAAGCGGTTCCTGTTGACCTTGTTATCCCCGCCCATTACGACATGATGCCCGGTAACGGCGATAATCCCGGACGGTTTACCGCTTACCTCTACGAGTACTACCCCGCCCAGAAACACCATGTCTTTGCACTGGGGGAAGGGTTTCACCTGAGCGCAACGAAAAACTATTGAAGGCAACGAAAACTATGTCTATTCATATCACGGCAAAACCAGGGGAAATCGCGGAGACCATACTGCTTCCCGGAGACCCCTTGCGAGCGAAATTTATCGCGGAACGGTTTCTGGAGCATACGGTTCAGTACAACGAAGTACGGAATATTCTGGGCTATACGGGAATATACAAAGGGAAACGAGTATCGGTACAGGGTACCGGCATGGGGATTCCATCGATCTCCATATATGCCAACGAGTTGTTTAGAGATTACGGCGTTAAGCGGGCTATCCGGGTCGGTACGGGCGGTTCTATTCAAACAGACGTGAAGATCCGCGATTTAGTGATAGCGATGGCGGCATCCACTGATTCCGGGGTGAATTTTCATCGCTTTGGAGGCGGAAACTACGCGCCAACCGCATCGTTCAGCCTGCTCAGGGCCGCGTATGACGCCGCGCTTGCGAGAGGCTGGCGTCCTCATGTAGGGCCGGTGGTTTCTTCGGATATGTTCTATACAGAAGACCCCGAGGAATGGCGAATTTGGGCCAAGTTTGGCTGCCTCGCCCTGGAGATGGAGTGCGCCGAGCTTTATACACTGGCCGCTAAGTACGGGCGGGAGGCGCTGACTTTGCTGACCATATCAGACAGCCTTATAAGTCATGAGGTAACCAGCGCCGAAGAGCGGCAGACTACCTTTATCCAGATGATAGAAGTCGCCCTGGAAACAGCTCTATCATAATTCGTGTCTGTCCATAATGTAGACACATTATGGACAGACCACCTTAAAAAACGCATTTTCGCAGCCGTTAGGTGAGAAAATGCAAGGTCTGTCCGCAAAGTAACCGACTTTGTGGACAGACACTAATTCTAGTACGGAAAGGTAGTAAAGAAGAGCGATATACGCTAATCTTTTGGAAATTGAGAAATTCGAGACATTGCGACAACGGATTGTATCTGTTGCCTCCGTATATCACTTCCTATTTTGTCTTCGCCGCAGTGACGCCTTACCTTTCGCTTCTCATCCGGGGACTGGGCTACAGTCCGGCGGTAGTGGGGATGCTCCTGGGGGTTTTTGAGGGCGCCGGTATCGCCGGGCCGTTTATCTTCGGGTACTTCGCCGATAGGTGGGGACGCTATAAACCGGGCCTTATCCTGGTCTACCTGCTGGTAATCGCCGGCGCGGCGCCGCTGACCTTCCTTACCCATCCGGTGTTAAGCGCCGTCTTTCTGGCGATTCTGGCTATAGGATTCCGTTCTTCGCTGCCGCTCCTGGACGCGATTACCACTATCAACCTGGGAAAAGGGGGCAACTACGGAAAAATTAGAACCGCCGGCTCGGTGAGTTTTATCGTATTCGTGCTCTTTCTCCAACTGACGCCTATTCTCCGGCCTAACACATCGGCGCATATCAGTCTGTGGATCGGCGTTACCTCGGCGCTGGCGCTGCTCTCTATGAGCTTCATTCCCGCCGCCCGCGCGGTTACCTCCGCTTCCCGTCACAAGGCTTCCTCCCCGGACGGCGGGTACATCCGGCGTGGGAAGGGCCGGCTTTGGTCTCCGCTGCTCGTTCTCGGATTGGTCATCATGTTCCTTAACCGCATCGCTATGACGCCGGTGTACACGTTCTTCCCGCTCTACCTGGTTGAATCGCTTCATTGGGACGCAGTGGGACTGATGTTCGCTCTGGGAAGCGCCTCGGAAGTACCGGTTATGTACATCTCCCACCGGCTGATCCGCCGGTTCGGCCCCCTTCCCCTGCTGACCTTTTCGGCGGCGGCAGTGGGTATCCGGCTGGGGATCTATGCTCTTTTTCCCTTTAAGGGAGCCGTTATTGCCGCTCAACTGCTCCACTCCCTGTGCTTCGGACTCTTCCATCCCTCTGCGGTGGCCTTTATCACAGATTGTGTTCCTCCTGAACGGCGGGCGCTGGGTATTACGCTCTACCTCTCTCTTGGATCGGGGCTGCCAAGCCTTGTGGGGAACTGCATCGGCGGCTTTATCGTGGACTTCGTGGGCTACCAGGCGCTGTTCAGTGTTTTTACTGTTTTCCCCTTCATTGCCCTGGGCTTGTATCTCGCGGTAGAATTGACCAAAAGGAATATGGCATGAAAAAGAGTTCAATGTTTTTATTATGGATTGGCGCTTCAATTTCCATTTCGGAAATATTTACCGGCGGGCTTCTTGCTCCATTGGGTTATATAAAAGGATTTATCGCTATTTTTGGAGGACATTTAATAGGAACGCTTATTTTTGCTTCGGGCGCTTATGTTTCCTATTCCATAAAAATTAACGCGATGGACAGTGTATCTTTTTATCTTGGCAAAATAATTGGAAAAATCATAGCGTTTTGTAATTTGATGCAGCTTATTGGATGGATTATTATTTTAGTGGTACAATCAGGAGGAGCTATTGCCGGGGTATTTCCAGGGCTGCCTTTCTGGGCGGCGGCATTTTTTTTATCGGTTTTTCAAATAATATGGGCTGTGATTTTTGGCAGTCCTGGAGGAAAAATAAATGACATTGCGGTTGTTCTTTTAGCAAGCCTTTGTGTTTTATTCTTTATAGAAGCATTCGGTTATAAACCAAATACCATTGTTATTTCAAACAACATGAAGATAGCCCTTGGCATTGAATTATCTATAGCGATGCCTGTTTCATGGCTGCCATTAGCGGGAGACTATTCTTACAAGGCAAAAAATAAAACCTGCGGCGTATTTATGCCTTTTGCCGGTTATTTTTTGGGAAGCAGTTTAAT
>JAIRPG010000098.1 GCA_031257105.1 Treponema sp. | reverse complement strand
ACCGAGTTGGTGGCGTCCACCAGGTTCGTGCCGTAGGTGAATTCCATGAGCACCATGCTGGAACCCTTGGACGAGGTGGAGGTCACCTTTTCAAGGCTGGACACGTTGGACATGGCCGCTTCCAGGGGCCGGGTGAGGGAGCGTTCAACCTCCTCGGGCCCCACCCCGGGATAGGTGGTCATCAACACCACATAGGGGGGATTGATCTCCGGTATCAAGTCGATGGGAAGGTTTATCCACGCAAAGACCCCCAGCATGATCAACAGCACAAAGATGATGAAGATCGTGGTGGGCCGGGAAACAACGGTTTTCGTAAAACTCATAAATACTCCAATGTATTAGGTGGCGGAAAGGGGCGGTACCCGGTCGACGACCTTGATCCGCGAACCATCTTCCAGGAGGCTCTGACCCCGAACAACGACTTCTTCATCCGCTTTAAGACCGGTTTGCACTTCCAGCACGCCGTCTACCAGGATGCCGGGGGTTATTATTTTCTTGCGGGCGACGGTGACGCCGGGGTTTGCCGGATCGGGCTCGGCGGTAAAGACATAGGTTTCGCCGAAGCGCTGGATCAGGGCGGTGGAAGGTATCTTGACGATATTGTTCTTCCGCTCGGTGATAACCTGCACCTTGGCAAACATCCCCGCCTTGAGCCGGGAACCGGGATTATCCACATTGACCCGCACCTCCATCGTCCGGGACGCGGGATCGACCACCGGGGAGACTTCGGTAACGCTGCCCCGGAAGATCTCTCCCGGATAGGCGTCCAAGAGGATCTCGCAGGGGAGCCGCGTGGTCATCTTGGAGATAAACCGTTCCGCCACGTAGAGCCGTATCTCCAGGGCGTTTCCCCCGGCGATACGGGCTATGGGCACGGCCTGGCTGATGGTCATTCCCACCTGGGCGGGGAGGCTTACGATGGTTCCCGCTATCGGCGCGGAGGCCACGCCGGCTACGTAGTTCATCCCCGGTCTGGAGGGGTCTACCTCGGCGAGCGGCGCGCCTTTGCTCACCCGGCTTCCCACGGAAACGTAGAGGCGGGTTATCTTGCCGGCTACATCTGAATAGGCGTCCACTGAGGAACCCGCCACAATGTCCCCGGTAAGGGCCAGGTAATCCCGAATTTGCCCCTGGACGGCGGGGGTGGTGTTCACCGCGAATACCGGCGTCTCCTCAACCGGCGCTTCGGCGGCGGGGGTTCCGGCGGAGGCTCCGGCTGCGGCGTTTGCCTTGCCGCAGCTCCCCAAAAGAGCGGCCTCAAAAACAGCCGCTATGATCAACGCCGCCCCCAGGACGGCCCGCTTTGTAATCGTCTTCATCATTTACTCCCATTGGTAGTAGCGGCTCCCGAAAGAGAGCCGAAAGGGACGCCAACGGCGTATTCAAGGTCGATAAGTCCGGTAAGGTAGTTAAACTGCTGCTCCAGCAGTTGTACCCGGGCCTGACGCAAGGACAACTCGGCGTTTTGTACTTCCAGCAGATCTTGCATACCCGCCCGGTACGCATCATCGGTGAGCCGGTAGGATCGCTCCGCTAAGTTGATGGTCTGGGCTTGAGCTTCCAGACCGGACTGAATCTTTTCCAGGGAAAGCACGGTGTTGTATATCTCCAGTTCCGTCCCCCGGATAGCCTGGGCCAGGCCGATGCCGACAGCCTTGAGGTTTTCATCGATATCTTTGACGCCTTGAAAGTCGGAACTCCAGGGAATAAGGCTGTTGAGCCTGAGCGCCAGGGTAATGGTGAGCCCCCCCGACCGCTGCCAAAAGTCCTTCTCGCCCCAGTCATCCTTCCAAGGATCCATGATAAAGGTGTGGCTGGTGTTCCAACTGAGGGTGAGCGAAGGGGTAAGGGAGAGGAGCTGAGCCTTTCTGCCGCTCTGGAGGAGCAGAATGTTCTGCCGTATTTCCTGAATGTCCGGTTTTCCGGCGGCGGCCTTGGAGATGAGCTCCCGTATGTCCAGCGCGATAAAAGCCGGATCCCCTTCCGGGGGGATGAGTTCAAACACCGTTTCGTAGGGGAGCCCTAAGTTCATGGCGAACTGGGCCTGCGCCAGCTTAAGGCCGTTTTCCGCTTGGTCAATGTTGGGCTTGAGGTTCTCCCTGGACACCTGCGCCTGGAGCAGGGTTAGTTCCGGGGCAAGGCCGGCCCGGTAATTGGCTTGGGCGGTCTCCACCCGCCGGTTGGCCGCTTCAAAGTTCTCCCGCAGCACGGCGATGTTCTCTTTGATAAGGAGCATACTGTAATACTGCTTCCGTATATCCCGCTCCACCTGGGCTTTGGCCTTCTCGAAACTGATAAGCCCCCCTTCGTATTCCAGCCTGAGGCGGCGCATATTCTCGAACATCGCGGCGCTTATGGTAAGAGACGCCTGGATAGAGCCGTTTACATGCCATTGGGAGGCGTCCATCGTAATAGGGGCGCTTGTCCCGTATACGAGCCCCTTACCCATACCAGGCATACCAGATGGCAGAAGATTATTTACTATATCCGCAAGGTCTACCGGCGCGGTGATTGAACGGGAAGTCTTCTCGTTGTCCAGAACAAGGCTTCCCGATACATTCACGTTGGGGATGAACTGGTTCCAGGAGAGATCCGACTTCCGCTTTTTGGTTTCCCCCGAAATCCGGGCCGATTCCAGGCTGAGGTTGTTCTTGATCGCCAGATCGACCGCTTCGTCGGGGGAAATTCGCCTGACGATGGCTCCCGGAGCGGAAGCGCCCTCCTGCCCGAACAGGGGCGCTCCCAGAACAGCGCTTACAGCGGCGCATAAAGCGGCGCATAAAGCGGACGCCCGCACGGCGCCTTTGTAACAGGTGGTGAAAGGCGGCCTGTTACTCCGCCACGCCATGCCGAAACAGTTGTTTCGCACTTGGATCATACAAGACTCCTTGTGATTGACGAGAGAAACGCGGTGTACCGCCGAATCGCAAGCCAACCGTATAATAAGACCGCCTATGCGCGGCCAAAGCGGTCAAAACCGCCTTGATACCTTCATGTATACCGTATTTGGGCTACGGATCAAATCCTTCAAGCCCTAATGTAATAAAACGGTACAAAATTCTCACGGAATTATCTGGAATTTCCGCCCCCCCCCCCCCCCCCCCACCAACCCCAATGGGGGTGTTGATGATCATGAAGATGATCCACTGGGGAAACCAGTCCGGGGAGGAGGGGGCCTCTTCCGGGGGCGGAAACATATCAAGCTTAATGTCCCAAAAAATCATGTGGAGCCGGGGCGGCGCCGTGAGTCCCAGATCGATCCGGCGGGTTCGCAGCCAGTCCAGCGCCGCCAGGAGTTCCGGGTGAGTCCGGAAGTAGTTGGCAATGGAAAGGATCCAGAGGTAGAGCTGTTCTTCGGGAACCGTCGATTTATGGATGTTTGCCTCGGCATAGGTCAGAATCCGGTCGAATTCGGTAAGGAAGAACCGGTTCAGCATATCCCGGCGGCTCTTAAAATGGGCGTAAAGGCCGCTTTTCGAGAGCCCGGAACGCCGGGCCACCATCTCCATAGAAGCCTGCCAGGGCCCCGCCTCAGCCACCGCTCCGGCAACGGCCCGAAGCAGCGCGTCATTTTCGGCGTCTTCAAAGCCCGCCGCAAACACCGCCTGTTCCAGCGCGCCGTAATCGATTGCTTCCACCTGTTCCCTGCGGAGTCCTAAACCGCGCGATAATTTTGCCTCCAGAAAGGCAATGTCTGTCCGGATCCGGCTTTCCGAAGGGGGAGTTTCTAAGCTTCCGGCGTTTTTGTGGAAGCACGCCGTCCAAAACATCGTGGTCGCCGTGAGCATCTGGAGCATCGGGGGATATTCGGAGGTCTCCACATATAAAGAAAGAAAACGATTTAGATCAACGCCCCGAAAAGCAAGCTCGTTCCGCAGATTATCGTCTTCCAGGCTGCCATACACCTGAACGAGCGAGAAGATAAAAGCATAGACGTTTCCCGTGTAATAGACCGCCAGCGTCCTAACCATGTTAAAGAGCCCTTCTTTTTTGTTTCTCGCCGTCAAGACCCGCTCGTACCCCGCTTTGATCAGGGCGGCGTATTCATCGAAAAAAGAGGCGTACATGGCGTCCAAGAGGGTTTGTTTGTTTTTAAAATGCCGATATAATGCAGGCTTACTAACCCCCAGTTCGCGGGCAAGTTGGGTGAGGCTGGTCGTCTGGTAAAGGTCGCGCCCCCAGATCCTGAAGGCCGCCTGTATAATGTCCGCTTTGTTCATAGTTACCGAATGGTCGTTAACAATAATATACCAAATATCACGGCCTTGAGGCAACCGTAAAACGCTGAAAATTCACGCTCTCTACTTGACCTTTTTCCAGGGCTGACCCATACTGGATTCACGTCCTATCAGGTATAAGGAGAGTTTGAAGTGCCCTGCGGAAGAAAGCGTAAGCTGAAAAAAATCGCTACCCACAAGCGCAAGAAGAAACTCAGAAAGAACCGGCATAAAAACAAATAGACAGGGAGTTCCGGGAACCGATCTTTGGAATAGTCTTAAATAGAAACGTTATCTGCCGGGGGGTTTCCCCTTGAAGGCCGCGGATAGTTCCTGCCGCGGCTTTATTTTTGATTAGAGAGGCTGTGCAAAACGAATCGAGTTTTCAACAGCGACCGCTATGCAGCATGATGAACCATTATTAGCCCGTATTCACGGGCCGTACGATCTAAAATTCCTTACCCTTTCCCAACTCGGCCAGTTGGCCGCTGAAATTCGGGAATGTATTGTGTCGGTTGTCAGCCGGAATGGGGGGCATTTAGCTTCCAATCTGGGGGTAGTGGAACTGACCATCGCCCTCCACCGGGTTTTCAGTTCACCAAATGATAAGATTGTGTGGGATGTGGGGCACCAATGTTATACCCATAAGCTTCTTACCGGCAGGTATACGGCGTTTGCCGGGCTCCGGCGGGCGGGGGGTATCGCGGGCTTTCCTAAACGCAGCGAAAACCCCCACGATGTCTTCAATACGGGCCACGCTTCCACGTCTATTTCCGCCGCGCTGGGGCTCCTCGCGGCGGATCGGATACAGGGCGGTCAAAACCGGGTCATCGCGGTTATCGGGGACGGCGCGCTCACCGGCGGCATGGCGTACGAAGCCCTGTCCCACGCGGGCCAGTTGGGGCTCCCCCTGGTAGTCATCCTTAACGATAACAAGATGTCCATCGGGCCGAATGTCGGCGGGCTCTCCAAGTATCTGAGCCGTTTGAGCATGAAGGCCCGGTATCAGAATTTCCGCCGGAAGTTTGACGATATGGCGCAGCGGCTGCCTTTGATAGGCGATGTTTTTTTCGCAGCCATTGTCAGGCTTAAGCGGGCGGTTAAAGCGGTATTTTATGCCGACAATTTCTTCGTCGACCTGGGCTTTGAGTATGTCGGCCCTATCGACGGCCACGATATTCCGCAGCTTGAGCGTGTCTTCGCCGATGTCCGCAGGCTGGAGCGGCCCGTGGTAATCCACGTGATCACCCGCAAAGGCAAGGGTTACCGTTTTGCCGAGGATGATCCGGGGCGCTATCACGGCGTTTCTTCTTTTTCCATTGATGAAGGCTTGGCGGCGCCGGGGTTGAAGGATGCCTACCCGGGCCGAACCTTTACCGATGCTTTCAGCGCCGCCCTTGTCGAAGCGGCTCGGCGGGATAGCCGGATTGTCGCCGTTACCGCCGCCATGGAAAAGGGAACGGGCCTTGCCCCTTTCAAGGCCGAATTCAAGAACCGTTTTTTTGATGTCGGCATCGCCGAAGAGCACGCCGTGACCTTTGCCGCGGGGCTTGCCGCTCAAGGGCTGCGTCCGGTGGTAGCCGTCTATTCAACCTTTGCCCAGCGCGGGATCGATCAGATCCTCCACGATGTAAGCTTCCAAAGGCTGCCGGTGATTTTCGCCCTGGATCGCGCGGGCTTTGTCAGCGATGATGGGGAAACCCATCAAGGACTCTTTGACATCAGCCTCTTCCGTTCCATACCGGGAATGACGATCCTGGCCCCGGCGGGGGAAGCGGAACTGCGGCTCATGCTTGATTGGGCGCTGTGCTGTCAGAGCCCGGTCATGATCCGCTACCCCAAGGCCCGCTGTCCCACCGAAACGCCGTATTTTTCCGTGCCCATCAAAAAGGGGCGGGGCGTCTTTCTGCGCCGGAGGCAGGGCGGCATCGGCGGCATCCACAACACCATCCGCGTCTGCCTCGCCTTTACCGGCGGACTGTACCGCCAAGCCGTCGTCGCCGCAGAGCTCCTTGAGCGGACAGGGAAATGCGAAGCGGATCTCTACAATCTTCGGTTTCTTAGCCCGATAGACCATTACCTGACGGCGATGCTGAAGCAATACACCCTGTTGGTCATTCTGGAAGAAGGCATGCGTTCAGGCGGTTTTGGGGAATACGCATCGAGCGCCTCTGTGCGGCAGCGCTATTCCTGCCCCGTGCTGATACTGGCCGTCAACCAAAACTTCCCGGCTCAAGGCAGGCGGGAAGAACTCCTGGCGCTAAACGGTCTCGATGCCAAAGGGATCGCCGCTTCGGTTATCAAGAGGCTCCGGGAAGTCGTCCTCTATAACGACATGATCTTGTAAGCGTAAAAACCATCATCACGGCGCTGCGCCTCATCATTCCGTTTCTTTACGAGGCCCGGTTTTCTCACGGGGGCATTATATTGGCGTTTGTTACCGATCAGCGGACTTACAGGCCGCGCTTCTTCAAGTCATTCCGCACGAACCATAAACCGATTGCGATAACAAAAAGCGACACGGTGACAATAATACGAATAGCCATCTTCATCCTCCTATCCAGTTCTTTATAGTGTCGATGGCACTTAATATGCCTGCGATGGTTGCCATTGTAACAAACAACTCAATCGCGCGCCTCAATCGGCTTGCCGGTTTCGGTATAGATTCCACCAGCTTATCAATACCCGAGGCGGTCCTATCCATGCCGTCAACAAGCCTGTCCAGCCGCTCAATGATTTTGGCCTCGTTGTCCTTTTTCATTATACCGTCTCATGCCAAACCGGTCAAATTCCCGAAAAGATACCCCCTTCTACACCCGCCAGCCGTCTCTGTCAAGGGGGAAAATTTTTATATGCGCTCGCCCTGGACTAAACCGGCGTTTTGATACCCGCCTTGCGGCGGGAACCTTGCCCCCGGGGCATTATGCCTTGTTTTTGTCTTCTATATATTGGCTGGTTATAGCTTTTTTCACGGCCTCCCCGATAGCTCGATCCAAATCATGCAAGATGGCGTGGTGGAGGTTTCTGAGGGCTGCTTCGGGGGAGACGGGGTTGGAAAAAAGCTCCGCTATTTCCATGTCCAGGGTATCCGCCAGCCGTTCCAGCGTTTCGGGGGCGGGGAATTTTTTCTTCGTTTCAATCAAGGCGATAAAGTTGGTAGAAATATCCGCCCGTTCCGCCAGTTCGGACTGGGTTATGCCCATTTGCTGCCGTTTTTCTTTTAAGTTCCGGGCCAATATTTCCCTAATGTTTGCCATATCAGACCGCTTATCTCTTGAGCAATGATAATTTTCTATTGGTACTTGACAAATAGACCACTGGTCAAATAAGATTGACCTATTGATAATTTCTAGCTCTTTCTTTGGAAACCGCCGGAGGGCGGGCAATTTGCTACGCAAACTGCCTGAGAGTTTTTGCGTTGCAAAAACTCCACCTGTATAGGGGGTTAAACCGGCGTTTTGATACGCGCCTTTGGCGGGAACCCTAATACCGGTCAACAATTTTCAGGACGGCTGAATGTATTTTATCGGAAATTTCCTTTCTTTGAACCGGGGTTAACATCTTGGTTTGAATATCGGCCTCAACCGGTCTGTTTTGGAACAAATGATACGATTCTATCCCGAAAGCTCCGGCTATGCGCTCAATCATGGCGGGAGAAGGAAATTTCTTGCCAACCTCTATCTCGGCAATATAGGCTTGCGTCGATTCCAGGAGTTCCGCGAGTTGAAACTGTGAAAAATTCCTCAATTTTCGGTACTCCTTCAAGTTGGCAATAAACAGCTCTTGAAAGGTCATATTTTTATATGCCGTTAGCATATACCCTCTTGACAATACTTATATAGCACGTTATTTGTATTATAATATGCTTACAGCAAGTTACAAGGGCCGTTATTTTGGATAAGGGGATAATTTTTGGAGGGGCTTAATCGGTCAGTACTTCGTCAAACCGGCGGGCCAGATCGTGTTCAAGGTTGTTTCGCAGTTCCAGCAGGATGTCGGCGGGAAGCCGGGTGGGGTTCATCTTTTCGGCTTCGCTTTGGGGATAGACCAGTTGATAGACTTCCACGTTGAGGGCCTGGGCAATCTTGACGATGGTCTTGTCGCTGACCCAGCTCCGGCATCCTTCAATGTCATTGATAGTCTGATCCGACAGGCTGACCGCCTCGGCAAGCTTTTCCTGGGAAAGGCCCTGTTCGGCCCGGTATTTTTTGATATTCGCGGAGAGGGTCTTCCGCAGTTTCTCCACGTTTGAAGTCATGGCTATCCACTTTTTTACTATGGCCAGTCTAGATATGCTTGACAACTAATTTTCGCTTGTATATACTAACTATTAACTAGTATGCCGTATTGGGAGGCGGGAAAACAAAACGCCTCCTGGTATGGCCTGCTTTTAATCATAAGTTGCGCCTAATTTTCTTAAAAAAGGCGCGGGGACGGTTTTCCACCGTTGTTATGCCAAAACCGCCGGAGGGCTGGCAATTTGCTACGCAAACGGTCAGGGGACTAAACCGGCATTTTGATACCCGCCTTGCGGCGAGATTGGGCAAAAAAAGCAAACCGGTCATCAACGGCGCTTTTTATCTCTTCCTGGAGGCGCTGTATTTGAAGTTCCAGGGCTAAATCCTGGGCGGCCCCGTTCTGTTCGCTGTTTTCTAGGGGGCCAAAAAGCTGAAACGCCTCAATCTCCAGTACGGAAGCCAGTTTTCCCAATGTTTTGTCGCTTACCCAGGTACGACAACCCTCAATACAATTAACGGTTTGGAGGGAAACGCCCATCAACTCCGCCAACTGTTCTTGGGAAAGGGACATCTTTTTTCGATATTTTTTGATATTCGCCGACAAAAGCCCGCGAATGTTCTGCTCCCCTTCGATAAAAATCCCCTCTTGCTTTTACTTTAAAGTATTATTGGATATTGACAACTCAATAATATTGAGTATGCTTATTATTAATGGGTGTAATGGGGTAAATTACACTTTATTGAAGTTTTTTACTCCATAAACCCACCCGCCTTTGGCGGGAACCTTGCCCCTCCGGGGGCGGGTACGTTTTTTAAGGAGGTTTTTCTATGAAGAAAAACTCTGTTTCGAGGGCCGCCGGCATGGCGGCGGGAGTGTTGGCCTTTGGGCTTTCGCTCATGGTTCTGGCGGGGTGCGACAACGTTACCCAGGTTGAAGGGAAGGTGGACACCAACGCGCCGGAGGTTGGGCTGGGCGAGATTGACGCCGTCCCGAACGAGGCGGGGGTAACCCTGTCCTGGGCCGCAAGCGCGGACGTGGAGAGCTATAAGGTCTACCGGCGGGAGGAAAACAAGGCGGATACCCAGCTTACCGGCAACCAGACGGTGGACGCGGAAACCGGCAAGAAGGTGTACAATGACATCGCGGACGCTTCCAACAAGCTGGAGAACGGGAAGTCCTACATCTACACGGTGGTGGCAACGCCGTATTCCGGTTCGTTGAACATCAGCAAGAGGGAAAAAAAGGTCACGCTGGAGAATGTAGCCGCCAAGGGAGCGCAGGTTGCCAAGCCCGCCGGAGTTGACTTCGAGTTTGACGAGGACAACAACCAGATTAAGGTAACGGTAACACCGCCTGCGGCAGGGATTATCCCCACAAGCTATACCGCCCAGTTGTACCGGGGCTCGAACACGCTTGGCAGCGCCACCATAACCGCGCCGGCAACGACGGGTGCAATATATTGGGCTTCCATTCAGGAGAGTTCGTACACGGTGAAGGTTACCGGCAAGGCGGGAAGCGACGGCTACTTTAAGGCGAGCGACGAGGTGAGCGCGGCAAAAACCTACACAGCCCTGTTCAGCACCAGCGCAACCATTTCCGGTTATGCTGAGGCGGTTACCAGCAACGCCGTGATTACCGGCGCGGCTGTGCGGGTATCCTTCAGCGGGCAAAAGACGGGCGTTACCTACAGCTATGAGCGGGCGCTGCTGAACGCCGACGGCCTTGAAGGCGCGTGGACGGCAATCTCCCTCAAAGCCGAAAGCGCCGGCGATACTGCCCTTCCCGGCCCGGACGCTCTGGGCAACCTGCCTGCCTACGGCTATGACCAAAACGTCCCCTCCGGTGCTTACAAGTACCGGATTAAAGCTGAAAAAGCCGGGCAGTCTCCTCAGTACAAAACATCCAGCACGGTAACGGTGGACAAGACCGCGTTCATCAACGGTTATATCAGCATGAACAGTCCTGTCACGAGCGGCAGCCTCACAACCTATGCCGTTGCGCCGTATTTCTCCCAAATCAAAGGGGCGCTTGCCGAGGGTGATAAGCTGGTTATCTACTGGTCAACGACCTCCAGGAGCAGCGACTACAACAACAAGATCGAGTTCACCAAGGCTGAACTGGAGGCGGCTACCGTACAGCCCAAAAACCTATCCGTCAACGTCAACAGCAGCGCCTACAACCGCTACGCCCAGGCGTACATCGAAACCGCCGCCGGAGAACGCCGGAATGTGAGCGACAGCGGCTTCTATTGGTCCAGCGGGGGCGGGAATTATTCTCCCCAGAACTATTGGAATGAGGCTACCGAGCAGTATATTTACTACGTACAACTGTACTACTAAAGGGGCTCCGCCCCTTACCCCGCCGGGGGAACTCGTTCCCCCGGACCCCCACTTTTGTGGGGGCTGGGGGAGCGCTATCTCACCAGCCGGAGCAGCGATTCATCGATATATACCGCGACGGCGCTTCCTGTATCAGGCAGTCCCGCCCGCGGGCCGGCTTCCACGGTAAAGCGCTCCCCCGAAGGGAGTTCCAATTCCAGACGCAATGACGATCCTTCAAATAAGGCGCGTTTAAAAATGGTTTTACAAACGCGCTGCGGTACGCCGTTCTGGCGCGGACGCGCTTGAAGGCAAAGCGCATCCCTGGGGACAAAGAGGCGGAGATTTTCTGGCGCGGTTCCGGTTCCGCCGGCGCCGGAATCGGCGAAAACCGAGAGCGTTCCCAGGGGAGATTGCGTACGAAAGCGCCCTCCTTCCCCTCCGCCGACCACGCAGGGCCAGACATCGCCCGCGCCGAAAAAGCGGGCCGTGAATTCGGTTTTGGGGGAAAGAAAAAGCTCTCTTCCGGTTCCTGTTTCTCGAATTTCGCCGTCAGCCATAAGGGCAATCCGGTCGCCCAGCGCGGCGGCTTCCTCCCGGTCATGGGTAACGAACACGCACGGCGCGGAGCGTGAGCTTACGCCGCGCTCTACGCCGCAGTTTGAGCGGCTTAGCATTTCCCGGAATTCCCCCCGGAGTTCCCGCCGCAATGGGGCGTCTAGGCTGGAAAAAGGCTCGTCCATGAGCAGCGCCCTGGGGGACGCCGCCAGAGCCCGGGCAATAGCGGCCCGCTGGCGCTCTCCACCCGAAAGCGTGTGGACGCGGCGTTTCTCGAATCCGCGCAGCCGTACTTTTTCCAGGGTTTCCCCGACGATCCGCCGCCGCTCCTCCCTGCCGATACCTTGGATAAAGGGGCCGTAGGCTACATTCTGTCCCACCGTGAGATGTGGAAACAAAGCCAGATCCTGAAACACAACGGCGATGTTCCGCTTCCAGGGGGGAAGGCCCCCCGCATCCTCCCCGTCGATGAGGAGTTCCCCTCCTTCCGCATTGATCAAGCCGGCGATAAGATTCAACGCCGTGGTCTTGCCGCACCCCGATGGCCCCGCCAATACCAGGATCTCCCCGCTGTTCACCGCAAAATCCAGCGTAACTCCAAATGTACCGTAGCGTTTTCGCAGCCCTTTCGCTTCAAGCCTCATCGATTACTCCGCCTCCAGTGTAGCGAGGTTTTATCCCGCTCATCCAGCCGGTATCCTTATGGTGAACGCCGATCCTTCACCGGCATGGCTTTCCACCTCAACCGATCCCCGGTGGAGCAGAACAATGTGCCGGACAATGGCAAGGCCCAGGCCGGTTCCTCCCTGTTCCCGGCTGCGGGATGTATCTACCCGGTAAAAACGTTCAAAGATGCGGCTCTGGTGTTCTATAGGGATGCCGATGCCGTGATCCGTTACGGTGACGCTCAATTCCGGCGTCCCGCCGGGTGGAGCGCCGGTAATCGAGGCTTCCACTTCCACCTCCGATCCGGCGGGAGAATATTTGACGGCGTTATCCAGCAGGTTGATCAACGCCTGAACCATAAAATGCCCATACGCGGGAATGGCAAGACCGGCGCAGGGCTTCCGCGCAATACGGATATTTTTCTTTGCCGCGACAGGTTCAACGGAACGAACCGCTTCGTCCAATAGTTCTTCAATAACAACCGTACGCATTTCCGGGCGAGGCTGCTCCTCGTCTTCAAGGCTCACCAGGGTAAGGAGATCCGTCGTCAGATTTTCCATGGTCAGGGCGTTCTTCCTGATAATTTCAATGCCCCAGCGGAGCCGCTCCTGGTCTGCGGATGTCTCCAGCAGGGTTTCGGAAAATCCCTTGATGAGCTGAATGGGAGTCCGCAGTTCGTGGGAGACATTCGCCGCAAAATCTTGGCGGATCCGTTCCAGCTTGTGCAGCCGGGTAAGATCCCCCAGCACCATGACCACGCCGCAGACGCTGCCGTCCAAGGGCGCCGCAAAGAGCCGGAAGTACCGGGATTTTCCATCGATGTGAAGCCGCAGTTCCCGCTCCAAGGCCTGTCCCCCTAAGAGCGCGCATTTGGCGGCTTCCAGGAGCGAATGGGGAAGGGAGCAAGCCCGGTCAATACCCAGCAGCGCTCCGGCGCGGGGATTGACCATGCAAAGCCGGAGATCTTTGTCCAGGGCCAGTACCGCTTCGTCCATGCCGTCAAGAATCGCCGTCAGCCTTCGGCCTTCGGCTTGGGCTTTTTCAATCCGCGCTTTGAGTTCCACCGCCATGGATCGTAACGCCCTATCGAGAAGATCGAATTCCCGAATCCCAAAGATAGCGGATTGAAGTACCGGCGGAGCCGTCTGAGCGCCATAGGTAAGAGCTGCGGCGGCAAGTTCGCCCAGCGGTTTCGCAAGAGCGCGGGAAAAGGCGTAGAGCGCACCGAAAATCGCCAGAATTACCAGGAGGCCCCAGCCCAGGAAGGGAAGAACCCCTGGGGAAAGGCGCAGCCAGAAGCTCTGCACCAGTTGGGATACCCGGAACACCCCGATAATGCTTCCCCTCTGATCGTAAACCGGCAGGGCGGTGTAGATAAACGCGGTTCCCAGACTTGAGGAGATTCGCCGGACGCTGCTGCTTTGCCCTAAAAGGGCCGCCTGTACTTCGGGACGATCCGCGTGATTCACCGCTCCGTCTGAGTCCAGGCGCGAGTCCGCCAGAACGACCCCGTCAGGGCGGATA
Source organism: Treponema sp. (assembly GCA_031257105.1). Lineage (GTDB taxonomy): Bacteria > Spirochaetota > Spirochaetia > Treponematales > Breznakiellaceae > JAIRPG01. The sequence continues at coordinate 8,563 of JAIRPG010000098.1, read as the reverse complement.
AGGGTGATGCGGTAAGCGCCGTCGAACCGCTCAACCAAGGCGGCTCCCTCAAGAGAGGCTCCCTCTTGAGAGGCTCCCTCCGCCTGCTCCTCAAAGCACCGTTGCAGCGCGCCGTCGGGTAGGGCGGATACGATAGCCTCGGCGGTATAGCGAAGGTTCCCCATGTTGGATTCGTAATAGTTCGCATCGGCGAAGAAGAAGATCGACAGCGTGAAGTAGAGCGAAAGTCCCACGGCGGCTAGAACGAGGGCTAGGAAATTGTAGTGAAAAAATGTCTTCACGTGGTTTTTAAGCGGTAGCCTACTCCCCGGATTGTTTCAATCATGGAGCCCGCGTCTCCCAGTTTTTTCCGCAAGGCCAGTACCTGCACATCCACCGAGCGGTCTGTCACGGGATAGTCTGAGCCATGCACCGCGTTGATAATTTGATTTCTGGAGAACACCCGGTCAGGGTTGGAAAGGAAATGCCGCAGTAAGGAAAATTCCGTAGCCGAAAGCTCCAGCCGCTGTTCCCCATTGAACGCCTCGTAGCGATCCGCGTCAAGCCGCACTGTTCCCTGGCGGAACTGTGTTTTTGTTGTGGAGCCGCTTTCTTCGGCGCGGCGGAGCGCGGCTCGGATTCGGGCGGCCAGAATTCGGGGACTGTAAGGCTTGACCACATAATCATCGGCGCCCAGTTCCAGACCTGCCACAACGTCCGTCTCTTCTCCCCTGGCGCTGGCGATGATCACCGGCACAGAGGCAAGAGCGTCATCGGCCTTCACCTTCTTGAGGGTCTTAAACCCGTCCATGCCGGGGAGCATGATGTCCAAGACAACGCAGTCCACGCCGCCCGGTGAACGGAGCAGCGCCAGCCCTTCCTCGCCGGTTTTTGCCATGAGGAGCTTCCAGCCCTGTGATGCAAAGGCAAAGGAAAGCAACTCTTGAATGTCATGGTCGTCTTCGATGATAAGAATAGCCGCCATATCATCAGCGGCTCCCGGGCGCATCGTTGTTCAGTTCTTCATGCCGGCCTTCGGTCATGTAGATGATCCCCTCGCAAATGTTGGTCATGTGATCCCCCAGCCGTTCAAGGAAACCCGAAGTGTTAAGGAGCCGCACCGATTTCTTAATCAATTCCGGATGCTCTTTCATCAGGCGCAGCACCGCTTCGGTGAGTTCCTTATGCTCGGCGTCGATCCGGTCATCTAACGCGGCGGCCCGGCGGGCAGCCTCGGCGTCTTGGCTCAAGTAAGCGGCGATAGATGCGCGGATCATCTCCCGGCCTGTTTCGGCCATTCGCTCCAGGTGTTCCGCCGCCCGGAACGGGGCCTCCGAAGACAGCTTGAGCGCCGCCTTTGCCAAATGTACCGTGTGATCCCCTGCCCGTTCCAGGTTGCCCGAGATCTTGAATATCGTCACCAGTTCCCGAAGATCCCGCGCCACCGGCTGCTGGGTGGCGATAAGGACAGCCGCCTTGTCTTCAATTTGGAGCTGCATAGCGTTGACTATCGCGTCAGACGCCTTAACTTCCCCGGCCAATTCCATATCATTGGATCGCAGCGCCGTGAGCGCTTTCCCCAGATCTTCTTCAACGCGGGTGGCCATTGCCAGAATATCGTGCCGGAGCCGGTTGAGTTCTTCTAGAAAAAGCATCCGGGTATTCATCTTTTTCCCTTCATATCACGGTAATGTATACCGTTTTTTTGTTAAGCGGCGATGAACAATGCGTTAAAAAAAGGTTAAAGCGCCCGGCGAGCGCGCTCAACGAACCGCCCGCCTCACCGCCCATGGCAGTGTTTATACTTCTTGCCGCTGCCGCAGGGGCACGGCTCGTTCCTTCCGGTCTTGGGGCCGTCTCGCTTGACGGTTTGAGGCGTTACCTTCCCTTCATCGTAGAGCCATTGGCCGTTGAGCTTCTTAAACGAAGCCGTTTCGTGGTGGGTTTCTTTAAGGCCATCCCGTTCATACACCGCCTCGAACTCCACCGTACCGGCGGTATCCTCTTCCCCGCCCTGGCTCACCGAGAGGATGCTAAGGCCCAGCCAGGTGGATTTCTCGCTCCAGTTCTGCGTTTCCTTTCGGTCGATCTTTTCTTTGCCATCGGAAACGCAGGTGTTGATGATGTAGTCGACGGCGTGTTCCACGTAGGCGCTGTAGCGGCTTCGCATAAGGGCTTCAGCGGTGGCCGGTTTTTGCGCCCCGATGATGTAGGGTTCGCAGCACTCGTGGTAGGGGCGGCCTGAACCGCACGGACAGCTTTTCATAAGGATGCCTCCAAAATGGTGATAAGGGCGGAAAGCTCCGCCGGGATGGTTTGAGCCCTCACTTCCCGTTCCATCACCGTTTTAAGGGATGGAGGAACAGGTATGGGGCCGGTTAACGGTTCTACGGTCTCGCTGAATTTCGCCGGGTGGGCGGTGGCCAGTACCGCCGTTGCGCCAAATCCGGCGTTTACCGCAGTATCCGCCGCCTTCCAACCCACCGCGCTATGGGGATCCAAGAAGTACCCCGTCTGGCGGTAGACGCCGGCGATGGTTTGCCGGGTTTCTTCATCGGTAACAGACACCCCCCGGACGATTCGCCGCAGTTCTTCGTAGGGCCAGTGGGCGGCTATGCGCTCAAAGTTGCTGGGATCGCCCACATCCATGGCGTTGGATATGGTCGGCAGGGAAGGCCGGGCCTCGTAATGACCGCTTTCTAAATAATCAGGCACGGTCTTGTTGATGTTGGTGGCGGCGATGAAGCCCCGGATAGGGGCGCCCATCTTTAGAGCGTAGAGTCCCGCGGTGAGGTTGCCGAAGTTGCCGCTCGGCGCCGCCAGGGTAAGCGGCTCTCCCTTTACCGGGCCGTGGAACGCGGCGCCGGGAACGAGCCGGGCGGAACCCGCCTTCCGGGGAGTCGCTTCGCCATCGGCGTCGGTTAAACCCGCAAAGGCCCTTCCCGCGCCCGCCGCGTAGTACACCGTCTGGGGGATGAGCCTGGCCACATTGATCGAGTTAGCCGAGGAGAGGCATATCCTTTTCCGCAAACGCTCGTCGGCAAAGGCGGCCTTGACCAAGCGCTGGCAGTCGTCGAAGTTACCTTCCACCGCGACCGCCCCAATATTGCCCCCTAAGCCGGCGATCTGCCGCTCTTGCAAGGGGGAAACCCGGCCCTTGGGGTAAAGCACCGTTACAAAAATGCCCGGTACGCCGAAAAAACCGTCCGCCACAGCGCCGCCGGTATCACCCGACGTCGCCGTGAGGATCCGCAGGGGGCGTTCCTCGTTCCGGCGGAGAAAAGAAAAAGCCCTGGACATAAACCGGGCGCCGAAATCCTTAAAGGCCGCCGTGGGGCCGTGAAACAACTCCAGCGCCAGCCGGTCTCCCACAGGAACGAGCGGCGCGGTAAAAGGATAGGCCCCCTGAACCAGATCTTCGAGGGTTGAACCGGAAATCTCCGGATATACATAGGGCTTGATGGTTTCAAGGGCAATGTCCCGAAAGTCCATGCTTCCCAGGGAAGCGCGTACCGCCTCCGGATAAGCGGGAATAACCTCGGGGACAAAAAGCCCCCCGTCCGGCGCAAGACCGGTGAGGGCGGCGGTGGAAAAATTTACCCCTTCCCCCCGGCTTCTCGTACTGTAATATCGCATGAGTTTTCCTTGGAGTTATCTTTTTTTACGGAGCTTCCGGCGGAGTTTCCGGGCTTCTTTTCGATCTACCTGATCTATCCGGTGGATATTGGGGGGTTCCTGGGCCGGATATACCCGTACCGGCTCATTGTTGGGAAGCCGGGAGGCGATGAGCAGCCAGATCAGCCCTGCCGTAATCATGGCAAAACAGAACACCTGACCGGTGGAAAAATTCCAGAACGACGAAAAGAGCGCCGGAGGAATCCCGTTTTTGACCAATTCAATCCGGTAGCCCAGCTCCGCGTCTGGTTCCCGAAAATATTCCAGGATAAAACGGATAAAGCCGTATCCCGCCAGGTAGAGGCCGGCGAGGAATCCCTTAAAGGGCTTGCGGTTTCGGCACAACCAGATGATAAGCCAAAGAACCACGCCTTCAAAGAGCGCCTCGTAGAGCTGGGAAGGGTGGCGGGGCAGGTTCAACAGAGCCGTATCGCTGGGAATGGGGATCCCCGTTTGTTCCGCCACCGTCCGCGCCCAGCTTTCGGATGCGGAGAACCGTGGAGCGTTGGGAAAGATCATTCCCAACGGGCCGGTCGTTACCCTGCCGCAGAGTTCCCCATTGATAAAGTTTCCCAGCCGTCCGAAGGTATAACCCAGGGGGATACTGGCGGCGTACATATCCCCAATCTCCCGGTAGTCGAAACGTTTTACCGTGGAATAGAGGATGATCGCCAACACGCCGCCTATGACGCCGCCGTGGTAACTCATGCCCTGGAACCCGGTAAAGCGCCCGTCCCGAAACGGCCAGAAGATGAGCCATGGCTGCCGTTGGTAGTCGCCGCTGGTATCGTAAATGAGGGTGGCAAAGATCCGCGCTCCCAGGATCAAGGCGAAGATCCCCCAGCCGAAGAGTCCATGAAGTTCATCTTCGGTCATGGGAAAACGCCGTTCCCGAACCTGCTTCCGGTAGAGCAGAAAAGCCACGCCAAAGGCTACAATATACATGAATCCATACCAGCGGATAGGAAGCCCCGGAATAATCTCCGGAGAAAGCCAGCGGGGGAATTGTACAGCTAATACCATGGATACCTCTTTTTTTGAGCGTGCCGGATCAGGGTTTGTAGCCCTGCTCCATTGCCTTGGATAACTTTAATTTGAAGAAATTATTTTCTTTTTTTAATTTAGCTATCTCGATCTGTTGGGATTTAACCGTCTCCAAAAGATCCCCTTGGGTTAACGCCCCGGAATGGAGCAGTTCTTCCACATACTCGGTCTTGTTTTCAAAGTCGATTTCCGCCTCCGCGGCGGCTTCTTGGAAACTATCGTCGATGCTTTGTTCATCCAGCGCAAACGCTACTTCTTCTGATTCAAGTATCTTGCCGGCAATGCGGTAGATCGCCTGGGAAAGGATCGACTGGGGCTTGTAAAGTATAACCGGCAGCCGGGATGCTAGCGCCGTATCTTGAATTCCGTCACGGTACATTACCCCCAGGTGCTCTATCTTGATGTCCAGATACTCCTCGCAGGAGCGGCGGATCTTAAGGGCCACATCCGCGTCTTTAGGGTCTTCGAGCATATTCATGATCAGCCGGGGGTGGAAGCGGTTGATTTTATCCTGATAAACGGCAAATGCCCCCGGATCAATACGCTCAATCTCCTGGAGCATCTGGGGAATGTACAACCGCTGCCGTCCCGATCCATCTTTCCGCACCTGTTCCAGGTAGTTAAAGGCGGCGGTTCCCTTGGTGAATACCGTATACATCAGCCTAAACACGGTATTCTTGAGGAACACATAGGCGTTGAGCGTAGCGGTTACCGCCGGAGCGCTCACGATGATCCCCTGACCCGAAAGGAGGAAGAAATCCAGAATGGTCTGATGGGTTCCCGCCCCCAAATCCAGGATCAGGATGTCCGTCCCGTTTTCCAGATCCAGCAGCCGCTTCATAAGGGTCTTCCGCTGTCCCGTCTTGAGATTGGCCATGCCGGGGATCTCCCCGTCTCCGGGAATGAACCGGAGGCCCCGTACATCCGTATCGGTGATGATCTTTGAAAAGTCAGACCGGGTATCATTCAAGAATGTGCCGAGTCCCGCCTTGAGAGCCTGCCTGCCAATGACCAGGTGCAGATTAGAAGCCCCCAGATCAAGATCAACGAGAACGACCCGCTGACCCGCCTGGGCAAAGGCTATCGCCAGATTCGCCGCTACCAGGGATTTGCCCACTCCGCCCTTTCCGCTTGCCACCGGAATTATCCGCATGATGAACCTCCCCCTTCCTCCCGCAAGCCGTGTTGCGAATCATCGTGCGGGTATTGCGGGTTCTTTTTTAATAGAATTCCACCTGCCACCGATCCCGCATCGCCAAGTACTAAAGCGCCGCAACCGATCAGGGTTATCAGCCCTGTACTGTCTTGAACCAGGAGCATTGGGAATAATTCCCTCCATGAAGAAAGAATCCAGCCCAGCGCCGCGGCCAGAACAATGCTTTTCCCGGCTGTGTAGAGCATAATATAAGACCGGTGGGTGGAAAACCGGCGCCATACAAAGAGGCTCATCAAGGGAAAAAGGGCGTTTGGCGCCGCATACACCAGATAGGGAAAGGTCATGCCGCCTGAAATACCGGGAAAAGGTACGACCGGTAGGATGAATCCCACTATCAACAGCAGACGGACGCAATCATAACCAAAAAGAACCGCCCGCAGGGGCCGATACACTTCCATAATTAAAAATCTACGGCTCTCCGCTTATACGGTCAAGGGGTTAGCCATCGGACTTACGCGAGCAAGCCTTGCGGCCTCTATAAAAAAAGCCGGGAGTACCGGATTCCTATGGCAGAAGAACCCGGTACTCATCGGCAAATGGAGAGTATGCTTTTTTACATAATCCTACCTTTTATATGTTATACAACGCTAACAATAAAACGTCAAGCGTTTTTGGGGTTGGATTGGGCTAAGCTTGCCATGCTCCGAGTATCGCGCGGTACTGGGCGATAGTTTCCGCGTGGGCAAGTTTGTCCCGTAAGGCCGCGCCGCCGGGAAGCCCCGGGCCGTGGTAAAGGGTCTTGGTATACGCATGGAAATGTTTTCGCATCTCCAAACAAGCGCCCCGTTCCCCCAAACCGGCGGCCAGGAGTTCCAAGTGCCGGAGGCCGGCGGCAATACGTTCCACCGGATCGGGCGCGGTATAGCCGCCTAACGTGAGCAGGGCGCGCGCGGTGGAGAAGATGAAAGGATTGCCTATGGCCCCCCGGGCGAACATCACTGCGGCGCAGCCGGTTTCCCGGAGCATCTCCCGGGCGTCCTCCGGCGAGAAGAGATCTCCCGATCCGGCTACCGGTACCGGAAGACGGCTTGCAAGATCGGCAATCTGCGTCCAGGCGCTCTTACCGCTGTAACCCTGGGCCCTCGTCCGAGGGTGCAGCGTCACCATTGCGGCGCCGTTTTCCACCGCAGCCCAGGCGGCTTCGTGGAAGGTTAGGGATGCGGAATCCCAGCCGGAACGGATCTTCACCGTTACCGGCGCGTTTCCCAATGCCTCGGCTGAAGCCCGCGCCACCGCCGCGGTAATTTTGCCTAACCGCGCTGGTTCCCGCGTTAAGGCGGCGCCGGCGCCGGCTTTTATTACTTTAGGGACCGGGCAGCCTGCGTTAATGTCCACGATGTCCGGTTTCAGTGGGGCTAAAAGACAGGCGGCCTGGTACATCAACTCCGGATCGGCGCCGAAAAGCTGAACGGCGTACAGGCTATCGTTTATCGCCCGGCGGAGTAAATCGCCGGTTTTGCCAAAGTCCAACGCCTTCGCCGCGCCCTGCCGTCCCGCAGGGCTGCGAACAAGAGCCTCCGCCGATATAAGCTCCGTAAAGGTTAAATCCGCGCCCTGTTCAATGCAGAGAGACCGAAAAACCCAGTCGGTATATCCCGCTACCGGCGCCAAAAAGAGATTGCCCGGCAGCTTGAGGGAGCCGATGGTCACGGGTTGATACAGACATCGTTCTACCACTCCAAGCGCCTCCGGCCTTACCCTACAGCCAAGAACCGGGTTTCCAGACAGATCTACTCATTGGGGAGGCCGAAGAAACGGTTGGAGTTTTCCCAGAGGATAGCGGCCAGTTCTTCCCGGTCCATTTCCAACATTCCGGCGAGAAAACGGGCGGTTATGGGAAGGTACTTGGGCATATTCCGCTTACCCCGGTATTCGGCGGGAACCATAAAAGGGCTTTCAGACTCAATGAGGATCCGATCCGGAGGAAGCGCCCCTATCGTCTCGTGAAGGTTCCGGGCATTACGGTAAGTCAAGTTTCCGGCAAAAGAGAAGTAGAGGTTCAATTTCAAGGCGCGCCGGGCATACTCGGCGTTTTCCGAGTAGCAGTGCAGGACGCCGCCCTTAGGGGGCAGCCTATCCCGGAGAATATCCAGTACATCATGGCCGGCGTCGCGGTTGTGGATGATCACCGGCAGGTTCAGCTTGGTAGCAAGATCCAGTTGGGTGATAAAAAGTTCGATCTGGGACTTCTTGTCTCCGAATCTACGGTAATAGTCCAGGCCAATCTCCCCCACCGCGACAATACGGGGGAGCTGCGCGCTCTGTTCGATGAGCTGCAACCAGTCTTTTCCAGGGGTCAACACTTCCGAAGGGCTTACTCCCACCGCGTGATACACGTTGGCCGCCGATTTGAGGTTGTCGTAGACCTTCAAAAAATCGTGGAGGCTGTTGCAAATCGAGATAATTCGGGCGACCGACGCCTGGCGGGCCTCCTGAATAACGAGAAGCTGGTCGATAGGGTCATCACAAATGAGCCCTATATGGGCGTGAGTATCAAAATACTGCATAGCTTATCCAAAAGATTTGTTAATGTCTGTCCACAAAGTCGGTTACTTTGTGGACAGACCTTGCATTTTCTCGTCTAAAGACTACGAAAATGCTCTTTTAAGGTAGTCTGTCTATAATGTGTCTACATTATAGACAGACACT
>JAIRPG010000048.1 GCA_031257105.1 Treponema sp. | reverse complement strand
TTGATCCTCTTCAAGCATATCGTCCCCAACGCCCTGGCCCCGATGATCGTCCGCGCCACCTTGACCATCGGGAGCGCGGTGCTTTCCACCAGCAGCCTGAGCTTCCTCGGCCTGGGGGTTCAGTCCCACATACCCGAGTGGGGCAACATCCTCAAGATGGGCAGCGCCTACCTGGAAACCCACACCTACATGGCCCTTTTCCCCGGCCTGGCGATCATCTTGATCGTCCTGGCGTTTAACTTTTTCGGTGACGGCCTGCGGGACGCGCTGGATCCAAAACTCAAGTAGGCGCTTATGGATACACTGTTACGCATCCGCAATTTACACGTCCACTACTTGACCGATTTCGAGACGGTCAAGGCGGTGAACGGCATCGATCTGGACATTGGCCCGGGGGAAAGCCTGGGACTGGTGGGGGAGACCGGCGCGGGCAAGACCACCGCCTGCCGGGCGGTCATGCAGCTTATCCCCGATCCTCCGGGGCTCATCGTGGATGGGGAAATCCTGTTCAAGGGCGAAAACCTGATCTACAACACGGAGAGGCGCAACCAGGAGATCCGGGGCAACGGCATCTCCATGATCTTCCAGGACCCCATGACCGCCCTGAACCCTATCATGACGATAGGGGATCAGCTTGCGGAGGTGGTCAGAACCCACAACCCCGGCATAGGGAGGGACGAAGCCCGGCGGAAGGTGATCGAGATGCTGGAAATCGTGGGCGTCAAGGCGGACCGGATCAACGACTACCCCCATCAGTTTTCAGGCGGCATGAAGCAGCGGGTGGTCATCACCATGGCCCTGCTCTGCAGCCCGGAACTGTTGATCGCCGATGAGCCTACCACCGCCCTGGATGTGACGATCCAGGCCCAGGTGCTGGAGCTTATCAAAAAGCTGCGCCGGGAATTCAACATGTCCCTGCTCCTGGTAACCCACGACCTGGGCATCGTGGCGGAGGTCTGCGACCGGGCGGCGATCATGTACGCCGGGGAGATCGTGGAGGCGGGCACGGTGCGGGAGGTCTTCCTGGAAACCAGGCATCCCTACACCAAAGGGCTTTTCGGTTCGATTCCCAAGCTTGACGAGGACAGCGAGCGCCTGGTTCCTATCGAGGGCATGGTGCCGAACCCGGCGGATCTGCCCCCGGGCTGCTGTTTCCACCCGCGCTGCAAGGAAGCCCGCCCCGAATGTTCGCGCCAAAAGCCCGGCCTAAAAGGCGAGGGCCATGTGTACAAATGCTTCTATTGATATGGGGGGAACGCGATGTCCGTAATGCTGGAAGTGAAAAAATTAAGCAAACGCTTCAAGGTGGCGGCGGGGGACCTCCTGGCGGTGGACGATGTAAGTTTCTCCATACAAAAGGGGGAAACCTTAGGCATTGTCGGCGAGTCGGGCTGCGGCAAGTCAACCCTGGGCCGGGTGATCCTGCGCCTCCACGAACCCACCGCGGGCCGCATCTGGTTTGACGACATGGACATCACCTCCTTTTCCAAGCCGGAGATGCGGCAGCTCAGGCGGTATATGCAGATCATCTTTCAGGATCCCTACGCGAGCCTTAACCCCCGCCTCTCGGTGGCCCAGAGCATCGAGGAGCCCCTCTTGGTGTACCGGGTCTGCAAGAACAGCGCGGAACGGCGGGCCAAGGTGCTGGAACTGATGGAGATGGTGGGCCTGGGGGAGCGTTCTTACAACGCCTACCCCCACGAGTTCGACGGAGGCCGCCGCCAGCGGGTGGTGATTGCCCGGGCCCTGGCCATGAACCCCAGCTTTGTGGTCTGCGATGAACCGGTATCCGCCCTGGATGTGAGCGTCCAGGCCCAGATCCTCAACCTGATGATGAACCTGCAAAGGGAACTGGGCCTGACCTACCTGTTCATCTCCCACGATTTAAGCGTGGTAAAGCACATTTCCAGCCATGTGGGGGTGATGTACCTGGGCCGGCTGGTGGAGTTCGCATCCAAACAGGATATTTTCAGGAACCCCGCCCACCCCTACACCATTGCCCTCCTGTCGGCGATTCCCTCTATCAACCTTGATAAGCCGAAACGGAAGATCATCCTGAAAGGGGAGATCTCCTCGCCCATCAACCCCAAGCCGGGCTGCCGTTTTGCCGCCCGCTGCCCCTTTGCCGGGGCGGAGTGTGTGGAAAAGGAGATCGAACTGCGAGAAGTCGAGGCCGGCCATTTTGTCGCCTGCCCCCGGTACGAAGTAGCCCGTTAAACCGAAGGTTCGCGTCGCCCCTGAAGTTTTGCAACAGCTTCTTTCTACTTCTTTCTATATAGATAGATTCTTTCCCGGCGCTTATAATAAATATATGCGTCGATCGGTAAGAGGGGTGATAGGAGCGATCCTGGCGTTGAGCATCCCGCTCAGCGTGAGTATGGTCTTTTATTTCCGATCTCCGGTACTGCTGGTAACCGACGATGTCTTTGAAGGAATATACGGCGGTTTCCGTTCCCGAATAAAACAAGCGGCTCATTCCCTGATTCTGTTTCGCCGGGTAAAGCCCGTAAAGATTGCCGACGCCTCAAGCGCGGAGGTGGTGGTCTTTGCTTTAGAATCCGCGTCTCCGAAACCTTTTTGCGTCCTCTTCCCGTACCGGTATCTGTCCGCCGCCCGTCTATACCGGGAGGAGTATCCCGGCATACCTGCCGTTGTTCTGAGCGGACGGATCCGCGCGCATACCGGCGAAGGAGCGGGGGCCTTTACGGCCTTTACGGCCTTTACGGCCTTTACGGGCGCCGATATGGAGACCGATTATTACCGGGCAGGACGCTGCGCCGCGATTTTTGCCGAGGAAACAGAGGGGGAAGTCCTTTTCTTCTGGGACGAGCCCTTGACCGCCGAAGAGAGAGAATGTTTTAGCCGGGGGCTCCAGGACGGGAACTATGAAAGGAAGCCCCGTTACCTTAACGGCGGCGGGGAGTTGAGCTTCCCTGGAAAAATCGCCTGCGCGGTTATCGCCGGAACCGTGGGGGAGCAATTCTGGAAGCTGGAAGCGGAAATCCCGGTGATTCTCTTTTCCTGGCTGGATCCGGCCTTTACTTCCCGGAATGTTAAGGTGATTTTTGATGATTCTCCTTGGGCCCAGGCGGCGCGGATAGTACAAGCGCTTTCCCGTGGGAACGCGCCTGAGTTATTGGCATCGGAAGCCGTCGTTTTAGATCAGAGGGTGGCGGATAAGCTCCTCCGGAAGAAGCTGTTGAAGGTTCTTCACGCCCAGGTTCCCGAAGAGGCATCCCGGTCTGATGATTAGACCTGTCCGGGAACCCGGTTGGTTCGAACCTTCGGTTCGACGCGCCGGCTCTCTTTATACGCTTTTCTCTACAGCCAAGGGCAGAAAACGCCGATATATAAGGTGGGTTTTAGAGTTGAAGGATGAAGAACCCGTATGCGTTTTTTTGATAAAAAGTTCCAGAGAGGTTTGACAAAGATCTCATAAGGAAATATAATCAACCTAACCGCATTTCCTAGGTTTAACAAAAGGAGTTGGGATGAAAAAGGACATTTTCAAGGTTGTGTGCCTTATTATGATGGCCTCCATAGCAAGTTCAGTTTTAGCGGATGAAAGGACCCTAAATCTTGAATCAATTGTTTTGGAGTCATTCGATGGCGATTCCAATTACACGTGGAAGACCATGGGCAGTAAATTTGCTACAACGGTGGATGGGGAGACCTATCCTAAGTTGTTGCTGGTGCCCGCATGGCCTTCCGCGGTTTTTGGCGCCAACCGCGAGGGAAAAGACCTCAAAAGTCTTGGTATTTGGGGTAGATTTGACCGTCAGGGATATAACTGGATAGACATCTATCCAACCGCTGCGGATGGCGAGGACGACGCGGGCCCCGCTGAAATTCCGATACCGGGCCGAGTTCAATACTTGGATATGTGGGTCTGGGGTTCTAATCTGAGGTGTACGTTGGAAGCCTATGTACGGGATTATCAAGGAGTAGTGCATATTATTCCTCTGGGAAACCTGACATTTGAGGGCTGGAAGAATTTACGGGCCACGGTTCCCGCCAATATTCCCCAGTTCAAGCGGGTACTCCCTCATATTGCCACGCTCACATTTGTAAAATTCCGTGTCTGGACACAGCCGGTAGAGCAGGTGGGTAATTTCTACATATATCTTGATCAGTTTAAGATAGTGACTGATACGTTTGAGTCCAAGCATGACGGTGATGAATTGGCTGATCCGGCCCATGTACAAGAACTCTGGTCTAGCGGTACTGCCGCCGCCGGGTCTAACTAAATAAGGAGTCTACGATGAAACGGTATGTTCTTGTAATGATGTTTCTGGCCGCTGCGGGTCTCCTCAGTGCCCAACAAGCGGCAAATCAGCAAGAGGAAGTGGGCGGGACGAACGCCAATCAGCTTGGTATAGATGCGGCTCAGCAAAAGCTTAAAGAAATCTCGGTTGATAAATTCGAGAATGAAGGGTTTTGGCGTTCTTTTATATCGAGTGATACAGGATATGCGATTACCCGGCTTTTTTCCGGCGGCCCGGCGGGTAAAGAACCCATCGAAGATGAAGCGGATCTGAATATTCCCGATAAGTTTGTATTGGGAACACGGATTGATTTCCTTCACCGGGGGTACGCAAGCGCGTATTTGTATCCTACGCGCCCGATTCCTATTGAAGGGGTTACAAAGACTATCTCTGTATGGGCCGCAGGCCGTAACTTTGACCATGAGTTAAGTATTCTGTTGCAGGATTTCTTTGGCAGATCTTTTGAACTGTATATGGGAAAACTGAATTTTCAAGGTTGGAAAAAACTTACGGTAGCGGTTCCCCCGCAGGCTCTCGACGGGAAGAACGGCATTGTTCAGCGGAATTATCACTACAATAATCAGATGGGCATCAAGGTAATCGGATTCCGCATTGACTTTGATCCTATGGAAACAATGGGAAAGTACTACGTCTACTTAGATGATCTGCGGGCGGTAACGGATCTTTTTGCCGAAGATGACCGGGATGCCGACGATATGGCTGATGCATGGTAAGCCAAAAACGGCGATAAAAAAGGCGGAGATTAGTCTCCGCCTTTTTTATCGTCCGGTAAAACCGGAATAGTGGATTTTTTACCTGTTTCTGAGGCAATCGGCTATGGTAAGCATGATATGGCGATCTTTTTCGCATAATCGTTCCGTTGCGCGAACGAGGGCTTGTATATCCGGGGAAAAAGAAGACAGGGGACGATCCTGAGAGCCTATCTTTCCGGTAACAAGGTATTCAACCGATACTCCGAGGGCTTGTGCAATATGTACCGCCGCTTCCGCAGACGGCATATAACACCGGGTTCCTAAATAGCTATCGATCGTTTTCTTTTTTACGCCTGACCGGGCGGACAATTCCTTTACGAGCATACCAGAATACTGTAATTGGTTTTTTAAGTTTTCCCGGAATCCCATAATTCCAGGATACGAAAAACCTCATAATAGGTCATTGAAAGTCCTATTATGCTCGGTATAATATATCTTTTTATACGAGTATCTTGGTATTAATCTGAGCCTTCGGATATTTGCCGGTAGATCCAGGCGTGACCATTTCGGCGACGCCGTTCCACAATTCCTAGTTTAGTTAATACATAGAGCGTTTTCCTCGCCAGATCCGGCTTAATATGAGCGCGGTTTCCTAATTCTTGAGAGGTGAACTCTTCTTTTTCGGAAAAAGGAATGAAGCAATGATAGTCTTTCAGACAGCGAAAGGGGAGTGTGGAGTGATAGGCCACGAGAGATTTATCGCCGATGCTCACCCCTCGGCGGCGCCAGGAACCGCGGCCATCCTGAACCCGCTTCTCCAGCGTATCTACCAAGGCCAGTTCAATGGTGAGGCTGGGAAGCAAAGGGAGTTCCGGAGCGTAGAGGAGTACCTTGAAGAGATCCCATATAGAACCCCGCTTGGGGCTTTTTCGGCGGCTGAGCAGAACACCCGCCGTATCGTAGAGTTCGATGATCTTGCTAATAGCGATAGGGTGGATGATCCGGAGCGGCCCCAGAGCGCACAGTCGCGCCGCTTTCTCCCGCAACGGGCCAAAGCTACCTGTTTGGACTTCGATCATCTCTCCGGTTTCCCGGAGGCCGTCACAGACAAAACCGGCGACCTGGGCTTCGGTCCGTTCTTCCGAGCCGGTATAACGGATCTTAAGCGCCTGGTGGAGGCTGCTTTCTTTCTCAACGCCGATAGAGCGCCGCATACGATGCAAACTTTTCTACGCTCACCGTCGGCAAGCGCCCCTGGTTCTGAACATGAACAGAGCATAACAGAGCCGTCCGGACAATACAACCTTCAAGCCCATCCCAACCCCGCCGAGTTCAAGCCTTTATATTTGTATAGTGTACAACCAGAAAAAGGAATATAAACAGTGAATTTTTTGCCGTAGGCTCTTGATTCTTTATTTTTCTATCGTAGATAATAAGGTGAGTGGTAAAAAGAGTTAATTGATAGGAAATAGTGGGAATGAACTTACTAACCGGCGAGTATAGCAACACGTTGGACGAAAAAGGCCGGGTTAGCTTGCCGTCCCACTTGAGGGAGGAACTACCGGGAAACACGTTGGTGATGACGAAAGGGATAGAGAACTGCCTGTGGCTCTTTTCTCCGGAACAATGGGAGAAGACGGCGGGGAATCTGATGAACCAGGCAACGCTATCTCTGGAGAAGTTGAGTTTGGTTCAACACCGGTTTATCGCCCCGGCTAAGATGGTAGAGATAGATAAGATAGGACGGATTGCCGTTCCCCAGAGGCTGCGAGATTTCGCGGGCCTCAATAAGGACTGCATTATCATGGGAATGGGTAAGTTCATCGAAATTTGGGATATTGAGCGTTATGACGCCTATTGTGAGGGTAATATGTCGAAGTTAAAGGCTATCGTGGAAGAAATGGGACCCGCTTCTGTGCTCTTCTGAAAAGAAAATAGAAACTGTCTTGGAAGTTGTTCATACTCCGGTATTGTTGGAGGAAACCGTGCGTAGCCTTGCTCCCCGGAAAGCGGGAGAACTGATGGTAGACGCGACATTAGGCGAGGGGGGGCACAGTTTTGCCTTCCTCGACCGGTATCCGGATCTGCGGATTATCGGGATCGATGCTGATCGGGCGATTCAGGAGGTTGCCCGGCGGCGGCTTAACGTTTTTGGGGATCGGATATGTTTTTACAACCGCTGGTCTCAGGATTTTTTTGCGGATTTTCCGCAGACGATGAAGCGGCCCGATTCGATTCTTATTGATCTTGGGGTGAGTAGTTATCACTACGAAAAGGGGGAGAGAGGCTTTAGTTTTCGGAAAGATGAGGCTCTTGATATGAGAATAGATGTGGAGCGGGGAATCGGGGCGGCGGAACTGCTCAAACGGCTTTCTGAACGGGAGTTGGCAGACTTGATCTACCGGAACGCCGAAGAACGGTATTCCCGGAGGATTGCCCGGGCTATTGTGGAAGCCCGTTCTTTCGGGGCGATCAATAGTTCCGCCGCATTAGCGGAACTTGTAGTCCGGGCCGCGCCTCCGGCATACCGCCGTGGACGCCGGCACCCGGCCACAAAGACTTTTCAGGCTTTGCGGATAGCCGTAAATGGTGAATTGTCCCGGTTGGACGAACTTCTCTGCGCCGCCTTGAAGGTTCTGGAAGTGGGAGGGCGACTGGCGGTGATCAGTTTCCATTCCTTGGAAGATCGCGTTGTTAAGAATTGCTTTCGAGAGAAGAACAGGAATTGTACTTGCCCTCCGGAAGCACCGATATGTAATTGTGGAGGGCGTCGGGCTGTCCGGTATCTAACCCGGAAGCCGGTGGTTCCCTCTGAAGATGAGATAAAGGGTAATCCGCCCTCCCGCGGCGCGAAATTGCGGGTAGTAGAAAAGTTACTTGATGAGGATAAGCGAGTATGAAGGCACGATTGTTATTGTATTTTTTTGTATTAACTCTTCCCGCGCTTCTCTTTGTTACCGCCCGGCAAGCTATCCGTTATAACAACCTTAAAACGGAGGTAGTTCGCCTGGAAGCGGAGCAGGAGACGTGGCTGGAAGGCAATAAACGACTCATCGCGGGGATTGCCGTGCTTTCATCTTCCGCACGGATAGAGCGGATTGCTCAAAACGATCTCAGACTTTCCAAAAAAATGCCCGAGGAGATTCTCCAGATTCGTGTTGGAAAAGGCCGGCGGAACGATGGCTAGGGAACTCCTTATGAAGTTTGCCGACCTCGCGGCTTCTACCGGGGCGGAACTGCGTCCCGGCGCGGGATACCACGTTGGATTCAGCTCGGTGAGTATTGATTCCCGAAAAGTGGAGGAGGGGGCGCTTTTTGTGGCGCTGCCCGGCGCCACGACAGACGGTCACCGTTTTGTGGAGGCCGCGCTCAAGGCCGGAGCTGCCGGGATTATGGCGGCCCGATCCCGGGTGAAGGACCCCACGCTTCGAATCGAGGAGACGACGACGGCAACCCGCGCCGTTCTTGTCGTCGTAGAGGATACCTTGCGGGGGCTTCAAGACGCCGCCCGGGGTTACCTGGAGAATTTTCCGAATCTTTGCAGAGTAGGTATCACCGGTTCATCGGGGAAGACCACTACCAAGGAAATTGCCGCCGCTATGGTTGGCCGGGAGAAGCGGGTGGTGGTGAACCCGGGGAACCTCAATTCCGAAACCGGATTACCCCTCGCCGTCTTCGGAGTCCGCCGTGAGCATGAGGTTGGAATTTTCGAGCTTGGAATGAACCGGCGGGGAGAGATCGCCGAATTGGCAAGGGTGCTTAAACCTCATATCGCGTTGATTACTACTATTGGGTCTTCCCATATCGGTAATATCGGGAGTAGGGAAGCGATACTTTATGAAAAAAAGATGATATTTTCCGGTTTTACCGGCGCCGAAACAGCCTTGATTCCCGACGATGATGAATTTCGGGACGAGTTGGCTGCCGGCGTCCGAGGCCGGATATGTTTCTATGGCCGTCGGAGTTTTACCGAGCTTGGGGAACTGCGGACCTTGGGTCTGGACGGCGCCGAAATAACCTGGGAGGGGATTCCGGCGCGATTGAGTCTTCCGGGAAAGCATAATGTAAAAAACGCCTTGGCGGCAGCGGCCATTGCCAAGGCTATCTCCGTGGGTGATGAGGCAATCCGCGGGGGCCTGGGCTCGGTAAAGCCCCTTTTTGGGAGGAGTGAAATTCTCCGGGGAGCGTTGACGGTGATTCGGGATTGTTACAACGCCAATCCTGAATCGGTGGAAGCGGCGATTGAGTTCTGCGACAGCCTCGATTGGCCGGGCCGCCGCGTTTATGTTATCGGCTCCATGCTGGAATTGGGGGATCAAAGTCCCGCCGCCCACCGAGAATTAGGCCGTATGCTGGCCGCTTCCCATGCGGACAAAATTTTTTTCTTTGGCAAGGAAACCGCCGCCGCCCGCAATTATATAGAAGAAAATCAAGCGGCGGACAGGATTCCTTTTTTTTACACCGACGCAATGGATGAACTATCCAGGGAACTTGCGGATTATGTACTGCCGGGAGACCTCGTGTTGTTAAAGGGTTCACGGGGATGCGCTTTGGAACGGCTCAACGATGTGTTGTTCTTTTCGGATTCGGGAGATACTTCCGCCAAAGGAGATTTCTGATGTTTCTGGAATTTATCTATCCGCTGGTAAAGTACTTTACGCCGTTCAATGTGTTTCAATACCTCACCTTTCGGAGCGCTTATGCGGCTTTGACAACGCTGTCTATCTGTTATCTCTTCGGCCCCCGGATTATCGAAGCGCTCAAACGGCTCAAGGTAGGACAAGCGGTCAGGGAGGACGGCCCTCAAACGCATCTGACCAAGGAGGGAACCCCTACCATGGGAGGGCTTTTCGTCATCCTTTCCGTAACCGTGGCAACCCTACTCTGGCAGGACTGGACTAATAGCAAGGTGTGGGTTACCTTGGGGGCTTTTTTGGCCTTCGGGCTCATCGGTTTTATCGACGATTACCTCAAGGTGACGAAGCATAATTCAGGCGGATTGTCCGCCGGGGCAAAACTAGCCGGTCAATTTGTCGTGGCATTGGTAGTGATGCTCATTCTCTATTTTTCCGGAGAGAAAGGTATCACGAATCTGTATATTCCTTTTTTCAAAAATTCGGTGGTGGATCTGGGGGTGCTTTGGATACCCTTTGGGATCCTCCTTATCGTTGGGGAATCTAACGCGGTGAATTTTACCGATGGCCTTGACGGTCTTTTAGCGGGGCTGCTTATATTGGTGTTTATCGCATTGGCGATTCTGACATACCTTTCCGGACGAACCGACTACTCTTCCTATTTGGGAATTCCTTATATTTCAGGAGCGGGGGAATTGACCGTTTTCTGTCTTGCGGCGGTGGGAGCCTGTATCGGTTTCCTTTGGTTTAATACCCACCCCGCGGAAGTGTTCCTTGGAGATGTAGGAAGCCTTTCCCTCGGAGGGGTACTGGCGGTCATCTCCCTTATTATCAAGAAAGAGATGTTGTTGCTTATTATCGGCGGCGTTTTTGTGCTGGAGATCGCGTCGGTGGTTATTCAGGTGACATCGTTTAAACTACGGAAGAAGCGGGTTTTTAAGATGACCCCCATACACCATCACTTTGAGCTTGCGGGCTGGGCGGAGACCAAAGTGGTGATCCGTTTCTGGATTTTAGGCGGACTGTTCGCCATTATCGCCCTTTCTACCTTAAAAATTCAGTGAGCGAAGACGCTATGATATCGATGGAACCGGCGGGCCAAAAATACTCTTACGATCATCTCCTTATTGCCGGCATCTTTGTCCTTACCGGCGTTGGGCTGGTGACATTGTATTCCTCTTCTTACGCCTTTGCGGAACTTTTTACGGAAGACCATAATCCTTATCATTTTATTTCCCGGCAGATCGTCAGCAGCATCGTCGGGATTTTTCTCTTCTTCCTCGCATCCTGCGTTTCAGTGAAAATTATCCGGAAACTGGTGCCGCTGCTGGTTATAAGTTCCCTTATACTGTGTATATTCCCTTTTATTCCGGGGATAGGGGTAACAAAAAACGGCGCTTCCCGGTGGATCGCCTTAGGGGATTATACATATCAGCCGTCTGAACTGGTGAAATTAACGCTGCCCTTGTATCTTGCTCATATATTTGACAAAAAAAAAGAACGGCTCAACGCTTTTCCCGGCGGAATACTGCCTCCGGCTCTGATAACAAGCCTTTTTTTCTTTTTGATCTATCGGCAGAACAATTTCTCAACGGCTGTTTTTATTGCCTTTAACGCCCTGGCGGTTTTCTTTTTCGCGGGTATCGGACTCCGGTATTTTCTTTGCGCTACGGTAATGCTGATCCCCATATCGGGCCTTCTTGTTTTCAGCGAAGAGCATCGGCTCCGTCGTTTTATCAGCTTTATTTGGCCCGATTGGGAGCCTCTGGGCGCCGGTTATCAGGTCAGATCGGCTCTTATCACCATTGGTTCCGGGGGATTCTGGGGTAAGGGGATAGGCCAAGGGACCCGGAAGATAGCGAGTATTCCAGAGGTTCACTCTGATTTTATATTTGCCTCTTATGTGGAGGAATTCGGGTTCGCGGGAGTGCTGTTATTCTTCCTGCTCTTCGGTATTTTTACTATTCGGGGATACCGGACGGCTTTGGCTGCGGAAGATACTTTCAGGCGGCTTCTGGCATTCGGCTTGGTGACCATAATCAGTTCTCAAGCTCTGGTTAATATTGCGGTCGTATCAGGAATACTGCCCACCACAGGGCTTCCCCTGCCGTTTTTTTCAGCGGGCGGTTCTTCTTTATTTACTACCCTGGCGATGACCGGCCTTATCGTCAATATTTCCCGGCACAGAAAAAACAGGGAGGCGCCGCATGTCTGATAATTACCTTTATGCCGAAGATCCGGTAACGACAGAGGCGGTTAAAGAAAATTCCGCTCCGGGCATGGAAAAATGGCTTAAAATACTCATCTTTGTAGTTGCGCTGGCGCTGGGGGGGGAGCTTATTTGGCTCTTTGGGATAAAAGCTATGATGCCGCTGTCGTCGGTGGAGGTAGCGGGCATTCCCGGGATTGACCGTACCGCGATACTGGCCCAGGCGGGAATCGGCTCTCATTCCACCTATATAACGGTCAATTCCCAGGCGGTGAAAGATGCCCTGGAGGAACTCTACCAGGTGGGATCGGCGAAGGTAATAAAACGGTATCCCGACCGCCTCCAGATATTGTTGGAGCCTCGCCGTCCTGCGGCTATGGCGCTGATAACAATCGGAGATCGGCTCCGTCCGGTCTATTTTGACAAACACGGCGTGGTTATCAAAATTGGGAATTCCGGCAGAGATGGGCCGGCGGTACCGACGCTCCCCCTCATCTCCGGGCTTGGGCTCGAGGGCGCTTTTCTGGGGATGAAGCTGCACCCCCAGTTCGAGGCCCTTTTTTCCCGGCTGGAGAAGATAAGCGCCGTTTCTCCGGAGCTATTGGCTTCGGTATCGGAAATCCATATTAACTGGAAGACTTACAGCGGGTATGATTTGATCCTCTATCCAATTCACCAGCAGATCCGGTTCCGCTTGGAATCAGATCTTAATGACGATATGCTTCGATATATGCTTTTAATGATCGATATTTTTTCTTCACAGAGCGTTACTGTTGATGAAGTGGATCTGCGGACCGGGACGGCGTCTTATATAAAAAAGGAGGCATATTCTGGCTAATGATGATTTGGTGGTCGGCCTTGATATAGGTACCACAAAAGTATGCGCTATTATCGGCGAGCGGAATGAAACCGGTATCGAAATTACCGGGGTGGGGATGTGCCCTTCTACCGGTATGCGGAAAGGCGTGGTAGTAAACATCGAGGCTACCCTGCGTTCCGTAAGAGACGCCATTGAAGCGGCGGAAATGATGAGCGGCAAAGAGATTAAAACCTGTTGGACCGGCATCGGGGGGAGCCATATAGAGGGAATCAATTCACGAGGGGTCGTGGCCGTTACCGGGAAAAGCCGGGAAACGAGGGAAATCGGCCCCGATGATCTCAGCCGGGTGCTTGAGGCGGCCCGGGCGGTGGCGATCCCTATGGATCGTCAGGTTCTGGAGGTGATCCCGCAATCGTATATTGTAGATGATCAAAAGGGCATCCGCGATCCGCTGGACATGATCGGAGTGCGCTTAGAGGCGGAGGTACATATCATCACCGGTTCAGTTACGAGCGCTCAGAATTTGGTCAAATGCGTTAACCGCGCCGGATTCAAGGTGAACGATCTTATCCTTCAGTCCCTGGCGGCGGGCCGGGCGGTTCTTACCGAGGAAGAGAAAGAATTGGGGGTCGCCCTTATCGATTTAGGGGGGGGGACTACCGAGGTGATGGTCTATTCTCAGGGGAGTCCCTATTCAACAACGACAATTCCCGCCGGCGGTTCGCAGGTTACCAACGATATATCCATTATTAAGAACATTTCCTTTGAGACGGCGGAGCGGATCAAGTCCGACGCGGGCTGTTGCTGGGAGGAACTCCTCGAGGCGGATGATGAGATCATCGTGCCGGGAGTGGCAAACCGTTCACCCCTGGCCATACCCCGCTCTCAAATTATGGAGATCATCAGGCCCCGTATGGAAGAGATCTTCACGATGGTAAAAGAAAAACTCGATAAACTTTTACTGCCCCGTCCGTTGGGCGGCGGAATCGTGCTCACCGGTGGGGGGGCCCAGCTTCTGGGCGCCGCCGAGTTAGCTTCGCATCTTTTTAGGCTCCCCGTGCGGGTGGGGCTTCCCTTGTCCATGGGAGGGTTGGTGGAGGAATACCGCAGCCCGGTTTACGCCGCGGCGGTGGGCTTGGTTCTCGAAGGGGACGAGCGGGAACGCCGGGCCGGTTCCGAGTGGAATGGAGAAGCCGTCCCACGGGAAAAAACCAAACGCCCGTCGCCTTTTACCCTATTGGGCGGATGGCTTAAGGAATTTTTTTGAGAGTGAGCCGGCAAACCGGTTCTTGTGTACGATACGTTTAAGGTTCGTAAGATTCTAGCGGAACCTTATTAAAATAGTATGTCTAATATGTGGGGGGGAGACATGGAAGAAGTTGTCATGTTGCGTGGTCTTGAGGTGTTTGATGATCCGGAATCCGGACTGGCCAAGATCAAGGTTATCGGCGCCGGCGGCGGCGGCTCAAACGCAATCAACCGGATGATTGAATGTGGACTGCAAGGGGTACAGTTTTACGCGGTTAATACGGATTCGCAGGCCCTAAAAAATAGTAAGATAGATCCCGATAGACGTTTAGCGATAGGTAAGAGCATCACCAATGGACTGGGAGCCGGAGGTAAACCGGAAGTAGGAGAGCGGGCAGCCCAGGAAGACCGGGAAATGATCGCCGACGCCATTAAGGGCGCCGATATGGTGTTCGTCACCGCCGGGATGGGAGGGGGTACGGGCACCGGCGCGGCGCCGGTTATCGCTCAAATTGCCCGTGAGCGGGGGGCGCTGACCGTTGGGGTAGTGACGACGCCGTTTGGATTTGAAGGGCGCTATAAAATGAGCCTTGCCAAAGAAGGGATCGCAAAGATGCGGTTGGCGGTGGATACCCTCATTATTATTCCCAATGAATCCCTTTTGAAGATCGCGGATCGGAAGACCTCAATCACAGAAGCTTTTATAATGGCCGATGATGTGCTTCGCCAGGGGGTGCAGGGTATTTCGGATCTCATCACCAAAGAGGGAAATATCAATGTTGATTTTGCCGATGTCAGAACGACGATGATGGATCAGGGGGATGCTATTTTAGGGGTGGGGATTGCCGCCGGTGATAATCGCGCCGAAGACGCCGCCGCCGCCGCCATAGAAAATCCGCTGCTGGAAGACTGTTCTATTGATGGGGCCAAGCATATCCTCGTCAATGTAGCGGGCGGAGAGGAAGTAGCCATACTGGAATATCAGGATGTGGTTAATTATATCACCAAAAACGCCGATCCGGACGCCCATATCATCATCGGCCATTCGGTAGATTGTTCATTGGAGGATAAAATCCAGGTAACGGTGATAGCTACCGGCTTTTTTAACCAAGCCGCCGCGATTCCGGTGGAGAATCCAGAGCCGGAAAAGCGGGGAACTGGAAAGGACGACTTCGTAGATGTCAAGGAGTGGGAAAGATTTACGGCGCATCATCAGCCTAAGGGCGCCCGTGATTCCGGTAAAACGGCATACCGGGATGAAGATTTAGATATACCGGCGTATATCCGGAGCCGGAAATCAGGCGGAGAGACCAACGATCATGAAAGACCGGGCGCCGCCGGTCGATATAAAGCCTAAGCCGTATGAAAAAATATCCGCTCTTTGAGCATTACCATGACCGGCTTGTGGCGTTAGAACACCGCGCTTCTCTAACGGTAGAAACATACGCCAGGGAGATCCGCCATTTCCTCGAATGGCTTGAAGGGGAAGAGCTGCCGCCTGAGCGGGCGGATACCGCCGTCCTAGCGCGGTACTTGACGTTCCGCCGAGACGAGGGCGCCGGGGCCCGTTCTATCGCTAAGATAATTTCCGCCCTCCGTTCCTTTTTTAGGTATATGCTTGATGAAGATTTCCGGGCCGATAACCCCGCGGTGGCGCTGGAGAGTCCCCGGCGGGCGTTCCATTTACCATTGGTTCATTCACGGGAACAGGTGGAGCGGATGCTGGAAATGGTAGATACCAAGAATCCTCGGGGAATTCGGGATAGGGCGTTGTTTGAACTCCTCTACTCGGCGGGTTTACGGGTTTCTGAAGCGGCGTCCCTTAATATGGAAGATATTGTCTTTACCGAAGGTATCGCCCGGGTACGGGGCAAGGGAACCAAAGAACGGCTTGTCGTATTCGGCGGAGAGGCGGAAAAGTGGCTCAAGCGGTACCTAGAGGACGCCAGACCGACCCTGGCGGGGCCTCGGTTGAGCCAAGCCCTTTTCATAGGACGGTCGGGCAAGCGGCTTTCCCGGAAGGGTATATGGAAAAACTACGCGGCCCTTACCGCTCAGTTGGGGATGAGTTCCCGGCTGCACACACTGCGCCATAGTTTTGCAACGGAACTTCTGGCGGGCGGCGCGGATCTTCGGTCGGTGCAGGAACTTCTGGGGCACGCGGATCTGGCGACGACCCAGATCTATACCCATGTGGATGTATCGATGCTTCGGGAACAACACCGGCGGTATATTCCCCAGTTGAAACTGCGGAGTGGGTCCGGAGGCGAAGTGAAATGAAGGTGAGAAAAGAAGTAGTCGGTGGAATAATCGTTATTGCCCTTATCGCCGGCGCTATTGGGGTAATCAATACCTTACAAAAGGAAGGACAACGGGCTGTCTTGGCCAAGCGCGTAGCCCAGGTAAGCGGTGGCATCCCCTCCTCGGTGGAAGAACTGCGTAAGGCGATCGCGGTCTACGAGACGCGCATGGACCACTATATTAAGGACGCTGTTCAAGCGGGAACCTATTGGAAGATCCTTGCCACCAGGCTTCAGGATCAGGGGCTCCACCAAGACGCGCTGTCCGCTCTGGAACGGGGTATAGCCTATAATCCTGAAGATCCTACCTTACAGTATCTTGCGGGGGTTTCCGCCGCTATGGTGGCTAAATCGTACCTTGATATTGATGGGAATACCGGAGGCAGCGACCGTTATTATGCCCTCGCCGAGGCCGCTTATTTAAACGCCATCAAAATGGACGGACAATACGGCAAGCCTTTGTACGCGCTGGGGATACTCTATGTTTTTGAGTTAAATAGACCTGCGGACGCTATACCTCCTCTGCTGCGGTATATGGAACTGCGGAAGAATGATGTTGATGGGCTGTTCGTCCTGGCCCGGGCCTATGTAATGAATGAAAATTACGAAGAGGCTCTGGATGCCTATGATCAGATCATCAGGACGACGAATGATAAAAACAGGCGGAGCGAGGCGGAACGGAATAAGCAGTTCGTTATGGATCTGTACTATGGCTGAGAGGGGGCTTTTAGACCTGATCATCAGCCGGATTCCCGGTATTCATCCGCTGGAGAAACTCCGGCTCTGTAAAGTATGTAACCGGGAAGCGGATCTGATCCTGCTTTCTAAAAAAGATATAGAATCGATTCTGGAACGGAAGCTCTCCCGATATTCCTGGACAATGGATGAACTGTGCGCTCAGGCGGAAGCGGACGCGACAGCCGCCGCATCGCGGGGAATCGGCTATGTTTCCTTTTGCGAAGAAAACTATCCGCCTCTGCTCCGGGAGATCTACGATCCGCCGGCGCTGCTGTTTTACCGGGGAAAACTCCCTGCCGGGAACCGGCCCCTCGTCGCGGTGGTAGGCACCCGGAAACCTTCGGGGGCCGCCGCGGCTCAGGCTTATCGTATAAGCAGGGACTTTGGCCGGGAAGGCGTCGTCGTGATATCCGGTCTGGCCCTGGGGATTGACGCGCTCGCCCACCGGGGGAACCTGGAAGGCAATGCGCCGACTGTGGCGGTGCTGGGCGCGGGGCTTGACGGGGTGTATCCCGCGTCTAACCGGGCGCTTGCCCGGCGGATACTGGAGAACGGCGGAGCTCTTTTAGGCGAGTATCCTCCGGGAATGCCGGCGCGGAAATGGCATTTTCCCGCTCGGAACCGGATCATCGCGGGGCTTGCCCGGGGGGTGCTGGTGGTGGAAGCTCCCGCTGTTTCAGGGGCGCTTATCACCGCCCGGTTTGCCCTGGAGCAAGGCAGAGATCTGTGGGTTGCCCAAGCGGGCGTTAATTCCATTTTGGGAGAAGGATGCCGAAACTTAGCTCGTGACGGGGCGCCGGTAGTCGGCCAAGCGGAAGATATTCTCCGCGACTGGGGTATTGCGGTAAAAGGAGAAACAAGAGATACTATTCCGGCTGGAATACGAGGAGCGGTATGGCGGTAAAAACCGAAAAAAAAACGCCTGCGAAAGGGACAGACAAGAAAATCCAGGATAAAAAGACGCTGGTCATTGTAGAATCCCCCGCCAAGGCAAAGACCATCGAAAAATACCTGGGGCCTTCGTATTCAGTAAAAGCCTCCATGGGACATCTTATCGATCTGCCCAAATCCCGGCTTGCCGTTGATGTGGTGCATGATTTTGAGCCGGAGTATATCACCGTTCGAGGGAGGGCCAAACTCCTTAAAGAACTTCAGGACGACGCGAAAAAGGCGGGGGTGGTGCTGCTGGCAAGTGATAATGACCGGGAAGGAGAGGCTATCGCGTGGCATCTCCGGAATGCCATATCCGCAAAGACCGGCGCGGTTCCCATTCAACGGATCAGTTTTAACGAGATTACCCCTCTGGCGATCATGAGCGCGGTGGCCAATCCATCGGGGATCGACGAAGCGAAGGTAAACGCCCAGAAAGCCCGGCGGGTTCTGGATCGTCTGGTAGGGTATAACCTTTCCCCGCTGCTCTGGAAGAAGGTCAAAAACGGTCTTTCCGCCGGACGAGTACAGTCGGTAGCGCTCCGCCTCATCTGCGAGCGGGAAAAGGAGGTGGAGTCTTTTATCCCGGAGGAATACTGGACGCTGGAGGCGGATTTTAAAGCCGGTAAGACTACCTTTACCGCCCAACTCGTCTTATGGCAAGACCGGAAGCCGGAATTACGGAGTGAAGCGGAAGTAAACGCTATAAAAGATCAGCTTTCCGGGACGGATTGTGAGGTGGTTGATGTTCGGGAACTCGAAAAAACGGTGCGGCCCAAGCCCCCCTTTACCACATCGCAATTGCAGCAAACCGCGGCGAACCGGTTGGGGTTTACCAGTAAGAAGACTATGCAGATCGCCCAGCAACTTTACGAAGGGGTAAATGTCGGTGATTCCCGGGTAGGGCTTATCACCTATATGCGTACCGACTCCGTGCGGATTTCGGCCTTAGCGTTGGAAGATGTCCGAGCGTGGATCGGCAAACAGTTTCCCGATGAATTGCCGGATCGCCCGCTGGAATACGCCCTCAGCAAGAAAGCCCAGGACGCCCATGAAGCCATCAGACCCACGTACACCGCATACACCCCCGATGAGGTAAAGGAGTATCTCAGCAGGGATCAGCTACGACTCTATACGATCATTTGGGAACGGTTTGTGTCCAGCCAGATGAAAAACGCCAAGACGAAGACCGTCAGCGCCGATATTCAGGCCGGGGAAGGGATCTTCCGGGTTGCGGGAACCCAGATCATCGAAAAAGGTTTCTACAAAGCGCTGAAACTCCTCACTTCCAAAGAGGAAAAAGGAAACCCGTATCCCAACTTAAAGAAAGGGGATCATATACGGTTAGATGTGTTCCATCCGGAGCAGCACTTTACTCAGGGCCCCGCCCGGTATACCGACGCTTCTATCGTCAAGACCTTAGAAGAACGGGGAATCGGCCGTCCGTCAACCTATGCTCCAATCATATCGGTACTCCTTGAGCGCTTCTATGTGACCCGATCCAACCGCCAACTCGTTCCTACCCAGTTGGGTAAGATAATCTGCGATATGCTGGTGGAATATTTTCCCCACGTGGTAGACGCCGCTTTTACCGCTTCCATGGAAAGCAAACTTGACGAGGTAGAGGAAAGCCATATTCGCTGGCCCGACATGATACGGGAATTCTACGATCCCTTCAAAGACCGCGTTGACGAGGTTGGTAAAACGCTGGAATCTTTCAAGGGCTCCCTGGACGAAGAGACCGGCTACACCTGCGAGAAATGCGGGAAGCCTCTGGTAAAGAAGTTGGGCCGTTTTGGATACTTTTTGGCCTGTTCCGGCTTTCCTGAGTGCCGGAATACCCGTTCCATTCCCCTGGCCAAGTGCCCCCGCTGCGGCGGGGACGTTGTGGCCCGGAAAACACGGGGGCGGGGCAAAGAATTTTACGGCTGTACCAACTACCCGGAATGTGACTTTATCAGCCACTTTAAGCCGATTAATCAGAAGTGCCCTAACTGCGGCAATTTTATGGTAGAAAAGTACGATAAAAAGAACGGTTCCCATAAGGCGTGTATCAATCCTGATTGTGATTACCTCCATTCGGAAGATGGAGAGGATATCCCCGATGTCGAATGAAGCGCATGACCTGAACGATCCGGTTCCGAACCGTCTTGATGAATACCTGAGCTATCTCCGGGCGGTACGGGATGTGTCGCCCTCAACGTTATCGGCGTATGGAAAAGATCTGGAGGCATTTGCGGATCATTGCGCCCGGCAGGGCGGAGATCCCGCCAAGGCTTCACCCCGGTTGGTACAGAGCTTTATCGCCGTGTTGACTACCGCCGGCAAGGCGCCGGTAAGCGTGAACCGGACGCTTTCGTCGGTGCGCGGGTTTTACCGCTGGCTTGTCCGGATGGGATTCAGGCTCGACAATCCCAGCGACGCCCTGCGGAATCTCAAGGTTCCCAAGACCTTGCCGGTGTTCCTCTGGGAAGAAGAGATGGCGAATTTTGCGGAACTTCCCGAAACGGAGGGGATACTCTGGCCCGAGCGGGATAAAACGCTGATCCTTCTGATGTATTCAGGAGGTTTGCGAATTTCTGAAACAGCTTCGCTGACGTTGCGCTCATTAGAAGAGGATCTGGGAGGCGCCCGAATCATCGGGAAGGGAAATAAGGAACGGGTTGTCTTCTTTTCGGATGAGGCCAAGGACGCCCTGAAATTCTGGCTTGCGGTCAGGCGAGAACGAATTCCCGCGGAGCGGCCTACCGATATGCTTTTCATCAATAAGAGGGGAGGCGGTCTTTCCGTGCCCGGACTGCGTTGGATCATCTCCCGTTATGCCCGGCGTTCGGGGCTGCGGAAAAATGTACATCCCCACGCGCTGCGCCATAGTTTCGCTACTCATTTGCTGAATTCTGGCTGCGATGTCCGGGTTGTGCAGGAACTGCTGGGACACGCCAGCCTTTCCACCACGCAACGGTACACCCATGTTAATATCGAAGGGCTCAGGCAGATTTACGCCAAAGCCCATCCCCACGCCCGGACCGAAAAACGTAAGCGACAGGAAAAAGCGGAGGAATAAAATATGAA
Organism: Treponema sp.; assembly: GCA_031257105.1. Lineage (GTDB taxonomy): Bacteria > Spirochaetota > Spirochaetia > Treponematales > Breznakiellaceae > JAIRPG01. The sequence continues at coordinate 55,589 of JAIRPG010000048.1, read as the reverse complement.
TAAGGTACGGAGCACTACCGTATTGGCGGTGCGTAGAGACGGTAAAGTGGCTATGGCCGGGGACGGACAGGTGACTTTCGGTGAAACGGTGATGAAAAACAACGCCCGTAAGGTTAGACGCCTCCTGGATGGTAAGGTTCTCTGTGGTTTTGCGGGAGCTACCGCAGATGCTTTTACCCTTTTTGACCGTTTTGAAGAGAAGCTCAAGGAGTATTCGGGAGATCTTGCCCGGGCGGCGGTAGAATTGGCCACCGATTGGCGCACCGACCGGTCTCTCCGGCGGCTGGAAGCCATGCTCCTGGTGGCGGATCGGAATAAGACGCTGCTTGTCGCCGGAACCGGCGATGTGGTGGAGCCCGCCACGGACGCCCTGGCTATCGGTTCAGGCGGTAATTACGCCTACGCCGCGGCCTTGGCTTTTCTGGAGGGAAGCGAGCTTTCGGCGGCGGAAATCGCCCAGCGGAGTCTGCGTATCGCCGGTGAAATTTGCATTTATACCAATGGAAACATTACCCTGGAGGAACTCAATTAATGGCTGAGAAAAAAGCGGCGGACAAGAATTTAGATCGGCTTACTCCCCGGGAGATTGTGGTGGAGTTGGATAAATATATCGTCGGGCAGAAAAAGGCCAAACGAGCCGTGGCGGTAGCATTACGAAACCGGATACGCCGTCTGAAGCTGGATCCGGAGATGCGCGAGGATATTGCGCCCAAGAACATCCTCATGATTGGGCCCACGGGGGTAGGAAAGACCGAGATTGCCCGGCGTCTTGCCCGGTTGGCAGGTTCACCGTTTATCAAGGTGGAGGCTACCAAGTACACCGAGGTGGGCTATGTGGGCCGGGACGTAGAGTCCATGATACGGGATCTGATGGCGGCGGGGTTTCAGATGGTGAAGCAGGAGATGCAGGAATCGGTAACCGCCGAGGCGGAGAGGCGGACAGAGGAAGCTCTTTTAGATCTGCTCCTTCCCGGTACGGGTAAGAAGCCAAAGGAACCTCCCCAGTCCGGCGCCGTGATGCGTCCGGTTGGCACATTCGCGCTGAATCCTGACGCCGCAAATGTAACCGGGATCCTGGGTACCGTTCAGGTAGGGATCCCCACGATGCGGAGCCATACTGAAGAAGAGGAACGTGAGGAAGAAACCGTATCGGAAGAACCTTCCGGTGGGGCTGAGGACGCCGGTTATGGCCGCGCATCCCACACCAGAGAGAAATTCCGGGCTATGCTCCGTGAAGGCAAGCTGGAAGACCGGACGGTGGAAATTACGGTGAATCAGAACCCTCAATTTCCCAATTTTGAGATGATGGGCGGCGGTATGGAGGAACTGGAGACGAGCCTTTCGGGGATAGCCGGTTTCTTTGGCGGCGGCAAGAAAAAGAAGCTGGTCACCGTCAACCGGGCCAGGGAACTCCTCATCGCCGAAGAGTCGGAGAAGCTCATCGACCGGGATCGGGTTAGCGACGAGGCCCGGCAGCGGGTTGAAGAGACGGGAATCGTCTTTATCGATGAAATTGACAAGATCGCCGTCAAGGGTGATCGGGGCGGCGGCCCGGACGTATCACGGGAAGGGGTTCAGCGCGATATTCTGCCCATCGTGGAAGGGGCTACGGTCAATACCAAGTGGGGGCCGGTAAACACGGATCATATCCTTTTTGTGGCCGCCGGGGCTTTCAATGTAAGTAAGCCGTCGGATTTGATTCCCGAACTCCAGGGACGTTTCCCCCTGCGGGTGGAACTGGAGTCTCTGGGTAAAGAAGAGTTCCTGCGAATATTGACGGAGCCCAAGAACGCCCTTATAAAACAGTACACCGAACTTTTGGCTACTGAGAATATAGAGATCGATTTTACCCCGGAAGCGGTGGAGAAACTTGCCGCTCTGGCGGCGGATGTGAATTCGAGGCTGGAAAACATCGGCGCCCGGCGGCTTCACACGATCATGGAGACGCTTTTAGAGGAGCTTTCTTTTGAGGCGCCGGATAGAGCGCCCGCAAAGGTCTCCATTACCGAAGAATATGTCGGTGAAAAACTCTCCGGTATTGCCGCCGATCAGGATCTGGGGAGATATATCTTATAAAAAAGCGGTTTTTTCTCAAAGTTTCGCCTCCGGAACAGAAGGTGAGGATGGAAACAGGTAATAAATTTCCATATAAATTCCAAAACTCTAAACCATCGAGGGGAAGTTGCCGATAATATAATGAGAGGAAAGTGATGGGGTTGAATTCTTTTTCCAAGACGGTAGATTTGCTGCATCGGGCTATGGATGCCAGTGTTATTCGGCGGGATGTTATCGCCGATAACCTGGCGAATGCACAAGTGCCCAACTTCAAGCGCTCGGAGGTAAATTTCGAGAGCGAACTCAAGCGGGCTCTTGAAACGGAAAAAGAGCGCCCGGCCTTGGAATTGACGCTGACAAACCCGAAGCATATCCCCAATTGGCGGGAACGGGATTACCGGGAGGTTCAGCCCCGGCGGGTTCTGGATTATGTCAGTACCTCCCGGAACAACGGGAACAACGTAGACGCCGAGCAAGAGATGATGTTGGGATTGCAGAATCAAATGACGTATACTCTTCTGGCCCAAGCGGAGAGTTTTGAGTTCAGCCAGATCAATCTGGTTTTAAGGTAGGATAGAAGATGGGGCTTTTCAATTCGATTAATATCGCTTCCACCGGGATGAGCGCCGAGCGGCTTCGCTCCGACGTGATTGCCGATAATATTGCCAACGCCTCTACCACTCGTACCGCCGAAGGCGGTCCCTTCCGAAGGAGCCGGGTGGTACTCCGTCCGCGGGCGGAGCAGCCGTTCTGGCGTTCACCCTTCTTGCCGGATATGTTGGATAACGGCGGCGGCAAAGGGGTACGGGTAGTGGAGGTTCAGAAAGATTATGCCGCCGAACTCCGGCTGGTGTATGATCCTACTCATCCTGACGCTATCAAAACCGGGCCCCGGGCGGGCTATGTGGAAATGCCCAATGTGGATATTGTCACCGAAATGGTGGATATGATAGCCGCTTCCCGCGCTTACGAAGCGAACGCATCGATAATTGACGGCTCGAAGTCCATGTTCCTCAAGGCTCTGGAAATCGGGAACCGCTAGGGAAGGGGTAAGGAATGAATATATATAGACCGGAACTGGTAAACGGCGACAAGATTCCTCTGACGCTGACTCACCCGAAGCACATGACGCTTGATAAGGGGGGGGCTGTGTATCAGGGCAGTTCCGGTAAGGCAATCATGGAGCTTGAGCAAAAAACCGGCGCCGACGCGGTACTGCGGGCCGGTTCATTCGAGGACGCTATGCTCCGGGCTTTGGATCAGGTAAGTCAATCTCAAGTGGTTGCGGACGATCTTATCCAGGCGGCGGTCACTGACCCCGGATCGGTAGATACCCATGACATCACGATTGCCCAGGCAAAGGCAAGTATGTCCCTTAATATCACCAGGACGGTACTGAACCGTATTGTCCAGGGTTGGAGGGATTTAATCAATACAAGGTGATATTGTAATCTAAATATGTAAAAAAGAATGAGGGAGAAATTGGGGAGTTGTAATTTTTGATTACCTAAAGGTATCAAGAATTCTTGTTTCTCGGTTTCGAACTCCTGACTGAAGGGGGGGGAGATGAATGATTTTTTCAAAAGGATAACCGGACAGATTGCCGCGCTTTGGGGCAAGTGGTCTTTAGTGCAACGGCTTATTCTTATAGGAATAGTGGTCGCCGCGCTGGCCGGTCTTATTGCCATGGTAACAATTTCCTCCGCTCCCGCCATGGCGCCGGTAATCGATGCTCCCATTAGAGATGAAGCCGCCCAGGACCGGATCATTACCCGGATTAACCAGGAAGGGATCAAGACATCGATTTCTCCAACGGGAGTAATCATGGTACCCGATGCAGCGTCCGCGAAGCGTATGCGGGCCATCTTGATTCGGGAGGATCTTATTCCCAGCGGTACCGATCCCTGGGCTATCTTTGACCAGGAACGCTGGACTACCACCGATTTTGAGCGGAATGTGAACCTCCGGCGGGCCATTACCCAGATGGTGACCGATCATATCAAGGCCCTGGATGATGTGGACGACGCGAAGGTGACTATCGTCAGTCCTGAACGTGCCCTTTTCGCGTCTCAGCAGAACCCCGTCACGGCCAGCGTGATCATCACTCCCAAGCCGGGCAGCGATATTACCCAGAACCGCAAGAAGGTCGAAGGCGTTCAGAAGATCCTCAAATTTGCCGTTGAAGGGCTGATCGATGAAAATATCGTCATCACCGATCAGAACGGCTTGGTACTCAACGACTTCGCCGGTATGGCCGCCTTCGACCGGATCAACCAGATTGCGGAGGAAGCGAAACATATACAGAGACAGGAGGCATATTACCGGGCGCAGATCTTGAAGAGCCTGCAAAATACCTATGGGGAAGACCGGGTGCGGGATCTCAATATCAAGATCGAAATGGATATGTCTTCCCAGACGGTTGAAAAAAAAGTAATTGACCCCATTACCGTCAAACCACGAACGCCGGGGTTAGCATACGACGATTCAGAACAAGTGATATCCGTCACCCGTTCTGAAAGTATCTCCACTACCACGTGGGAAGGTACGGGGTTTAACCCTGAGGGGCCCGCCGGAGTGGAAGGGCAGACCTCCCCGGCGTATAGGGACATGGAGAACCTTTACGGTAAAGTGAACCAGTCAACGAGGACGCACAACGAGGAACTCAACGAGACGGTTATCAAACAAGAGAAGAGCCCACAAATTGAGCGGAAAACGGTATCGGTGAACATCGATGGAAGATGGGAAATTAAGCATGACGAGAAAAATAATCCGGTATTAAGGCCGGATGGTTCCCGTGAGCGGGAGTATATCCCAATGACCGACGATGAGATTCGGAGCGTTGAGGCGTTGATCCAAGGCGCTATTGCGTATAGCGCCGCGAAAGGAGACTCGGTGACGGTCGAAAATATCCAATTTGACCGGACGAAGCAGTTTGCCGATGAAGACGCCGCATATTCCCGGCATAAACAATTCCAGTTGATGATCCTCCTCTTTCTGGCGGGGTTAGCGCTGATCCTTATCGGCTTTATGATATATCGAATGGTGAGCCGAGAGTTGGAACGGCGGCGGCGGCAGCGGGAAGAGGAACTTGCCCGGCAGCAACAGGCTATACGAGATAACGCCCTCCTGGAAGCCGAGAATGAGGGCGTGGAAGTTTCTATGTCGGTGGAAGAAAGAAAACGGATGGAGCTCTTGGATAACGCCGTCAATATGGCAAAAGAGCATCCTGGAGATGTAGCCCAGCTTATCAGAACCTGGCTGCTGGAGGAGTAATTTATGGCGCAGACACCAGGCGGATCAAACTCTTCCCAAGCGGCGGGAGGGTCTAAGAAAAAAGGGGTAAAGGAATATACAGGCCGGCAGAAAGCGGCGATTTTTTTAGTCAGTATCGGATCTGAAATTTCTTCGGAGATTTTCAAATTTCTCCGAGAAGATGAAATAGAAACCCTTACCTTTGAGATTGCCCGGCTTGAAACCATAGAACCGGATCAGAAAGACGCCATCCTTACGGAATTCCAGGAAATGATGATGGCGAATCAGTTCATCACCATGGGCGGTATTGATTACGCCCGGGAACTCTTGGAAAAATCCCTGGGAAGCCAGAAGGCCATTGACATCATCAACCGCCTGACGTCGAGCCTTCAAGTGCGGCCTTTCGACTTTATCCGCCGCACCGATCCTGCTCATCTCCTTAACTTTATCCAGCAGGAACATCCTCAAACTATCGCCCTGATCTTGGCGTATCTTGAGCCGAATAAGGCGTCCGTGATCCTCCAGAACCTTCCCCATGAGGTACAGAGCGATGTAGCCCGGAGGATCGCCAACATGGATCGAACCAGCCCCGAAGTGCTGCGGGAAGTAGAGCGGGTTCTGGAAAAGAAACTTTCCACCCTGTCCAGCGAGGATTACACAACCGCCGGCGGCGTGGAGAGCATTGTGGAGATCCTCAACATGGTGGATCGGGCGTCGGAGAAGCAGATCATCGAAGCCCTGGAGGACGAAGATCCCGAACTTGCCGAAGAGATCAAGAAGCGGATGTTTGTCTTCGAGGATATTGTCATGCTGGACGACCGGGCCATTCAGAAGGTTATGCGGGAAGTGGATTCCAATGAATTGGCCAAGGCGCTCAAATCGGTGGATACGGAAGTCCAAGACAAGATTTTCCGGAATATGTCTAAACGCGCTGCGGGAATGCTCAAGGAAGATATGGAATACATGGGCCCGGTGCGGCTTAAAGATGTGGAAGAAGCCCAGCAGAAAATCGTGTCTATTATCCGCCATCTTGAGGACACCGGCGAGATTGTGGTGGCCCGGGCCGGCGAGGATGAAATGGTTGTTTGACAAACCTGTTGGGGTCTGGGGTTTACCTTTAAAGGAATAGGATTAGAGAGTTATGGCAAAAGCGGTATTCAGGCCCGGTGAAATCACGGTTATCGGCGAAAAAGTACTCCTGGATCCTCCCCAAGCGTATCAGGAAGCGCCTCATCTTGCCCCGGCCTCCGATGAGCCGGAGGAAATTGAGCGCGTTGAGGAATACGCAGGGCCTACCGTAGAGGATCTACGGAAAGAAGCGGAACTTTTCAAGAGCCAATGGGACACCGAGCGGGAAGCGATGATTCAATCCGCCCGGGTAGAAGCGGATACCATCATACGGGAAGCGGAAGAGACCGCTTTCCGGGAGGTAAAGCGCCATACCGATGAAGCCCAGGCCGAACGCCGCGCCGCGGAAGACGAGATAGAACGGCTCCTTTCCGAAGCGAAGCAGAAGGCTGCGGAGATAGAGGCGTCCGCCAAGGCCGCGTTTGAAAAGAGCCGGCAGGACGCGGAGGCGCAGGGCAGAAGCATGGGCCGGGAAGAGGGGTTTCGGGAAGGCCGGGAAGAGGTTGTCCGGCTGATCGAGCGTACCCAAATTATGCTGGAACGGGCTCAGGATAAACGGTCGGAGATCCTCGCGGAAACGGAACAGCAGATTATCGATCTGGTTTTGCTTATCTCCCGCAAGGTGGTTAAGTCTATTTCAGAAAACCAACGGACGGTAGTTGGCGCCAATGTTATGCAGGCCCTTCGGAAAGTGAAAGGCCGGGGAAATATCATTGTCCGGGTGAATATGGCTGACCTCAAGCTGACCACAGAGCATACCAAGGACTTTATTCAGCTTGTTGAAGGGGCTAAAGGCTTTCAAGTGGTGGAGGATTCCTCTGTTGACCAGGGCGGCTGTATCATTGAAACCGATTTTGGGGAGATTGACGCCCGAATCGCCAGCCAGCTTACGGAATTGGAGACGAAGATCCTGGAGATGTCTCCCCTGAAAGGCAGGATCAAACCGCCGCCCCCGGCTGACGCGGGGAATGTCTAAGCTATGAATCTGGATTCCTATACGATTGAGAGGGTTATTCATAAATACCTAGACGCCGCTCGAAAGATCGATCCTATCAAATGTGTAGGCCGAGTTTCCAAGGTTCAGGGACTCCTTATTGAAAGCCGGGGCCCCGTCGCCGTTATTGGGGAGGTCTGCCGTATCGAAACGGTCAGGAACGCCGCCTGCCGGCTTATCCCCGCCGAGGTTGTCGGCCTCCGGGACGATACGGTACAGCTTATGGCCTACGAAGAAACCGGGGGTATTGAGGTGGGTAACCGGGTGATAGCCTCCGGAAGCCTTCTTGAAGTACCTGTTTCCGGCGCGTTGCTGGGCCGGGTGCTGGATTTTATGGGAAGGCCGACTGACGGCATGGGGGACATAGAGTCCGCAACCCGCTATCCGGCGCTGGCGAACGCTCCGGATCCCCTGCGGCGCCGGCGCATCACCGAGCGGATCGCTACCGGCGTACGGGCTATTGACGGGCTCCTTGCCGCGGGCCGTGGACAGCGGCTGGGGATCTTTGCCGGCTCAGGCGTGGGAAAATCCACCCTTCTGGGCATGATCGCCCGGAATACCAATGCGGATGTGAATGTGGTTGCCCTTGTCGGGGAACGAGGGCGGGAAGTGAATGAATTCATCCAGAACGACCTTGGTCCCGAAGGACTAGCCCGGAGCGTGGTGGTTGTGGCGCCTTCCAGCGCTCCTCCACTGGCGCGCTTGCGGGGGGCCTATGTGGCTACCGCCGTAGCGGAGTATTTCCGGGATCAAGGCAAGGACGTGATGCTCCTCTTTGATTCGGTGACCCGTTTTGCCCGCGCTCAGCGGGAGATAGGGCTGGCCGCCGGCGAGCCTCCCGCTACCCGCGGCTATCCTCCCAGCGTCTTTGATTCTATGCCCAAGCTCCTGGAACGCTGCGGTACTTCCGAAAAAGGGACGATTACCGGCTTTTATACGATCCTCGTAGACGGCGATGATCTGGACGAACCCGTGTCTGATACGGTTCGGGGGATTCTGGACGGTCATATCGTTCTCTCCCGCCGCTTGGCCCAGGCGTATCACTACCCCGCAATTGATGTCTTAGGTAGTATTTCCCGGCTCATGCCCACCATATCCGGGCCGACCACCCAAAAGGCGGCGGGTTATCTCCGCCGGCTCATGGCGGTCTATACCGAGGTGGAGGATCTGATCAATGTGGGAGCTTACCACGCGGGTTCCAACCCCGCCGTTGATGAGGCGGTTGCCAAACGGCAGGCTATTGAATCCTTCCTGATTCAGGCGGTAGATGAGCCTTCATCCCTCAATGAGACATTAACCGCCATGTCCCTTATCTCCGGTATCGAGATCCCCGCCGGGGAGAGAGGCCCTTACCAGGTTGAGCCTCATGCGCCGCTCGATAAAAAGAGGACGGTGGTTGATTGAAGCGCTTTCAATTTGATATGGAAAAGATTCTCAGCATCCGCGTTCACCGCGAACAGGAAGCGGAGATAGCTCTTGGCCGGGCCGTGGGCGCGCTTGCCGTCATCGAAGGACAGCTTAAATCTCTGGCGGAAGAGCGTTCTCACGCTGCGGCGGATCGCTTTACCTCCGGCGTTAACGCCGCTGAATTGGGGGTCTTTGATCGCTACCTCCGGCGTTTAGACGCCTCCCGTGAACGGCTTCTGGAAGAAGCGGCCCAGGCGGAGCTTAAAGTAGAGGAAGCCCGGCGGCTTTTTATGGATGCCTCACGGGAGCGGAAGATCCTGGATAAGCTCAAGGAGCGCCGGCAAGCGGAATACCGCAAGCTTTCCATGCAGGAAGCGGTCAAAACCGTGGATGATATTTCCTCCGGGGCGGTTGCGCGGCGTATGGTGTTAGGTTAAAAACGCGGCGATAGCCCTTCCGGCTTTGCCCCGGTGGCTCAGTCTCTTTTTTTCGTCGGGGGTAAGTTCCGCGACGGTAAGTCCCCGATCCGGCAGGTAGAGGAGAGGGTCATAGCCGAAACCGCCGGTTCCCCGCCCTAAACCAAGATCCGGGGTGATAATCTCTCCTTCTAAGGTTTCCTGAACCACGTAAAATCGGTCTTCGCTCAAAAGGAGCGCCATAGCGCAGACAAACCGGGCCTTCCGCAGGGGATTGTCCCCTAATTCGGAGAGGAGTAGGGCGTTCCGTTCCGCGTCTTTCAGTTTCTTCCCGTCAGTGGAACCGTACCGGGCGCTTCGTATTCCCGGCTTGCCGCCCAGCGCGTCCACACAGAGCCCGGAATCATCGGCGATAACCGGCGCCGCCTTACCCTGTTCCGCGAGGATCCGGTAGAGGGCGCGGGCTTTGATGAGCGCGTTTTCTAAAAAATCGCTTCCCGATTCAAGAGGATCAAAGGCGATCCCCGCTTCGGCAGGGCTCATGATGCGGTAGTTTTCCGCCGATTCCCCCAGGATGGCCTGGAGTTCTTGTTTTTTGTGCGCGTTGCCGCTGGCAAACCAGAGAGTCATAACCGTTAATCCCTAGTGAGTTTTTTCATCCAGTCCCAGCGGTTGAGCTTGATCACCGCCACAATACACTTGAGCGCTTGATCGCACTTGAGACAGGCAAACGTTACTACCGGGGGGAAGTGGAACACAAAAGCCGAAAGCAACGCCGAAGGAATGACGATAAGCCACACGTGGAAGAGATCGTTCACCAGCACAAAGTGAGTAGCCCCCCCGGCCCGGACAATGCCGGTGAGTACCGACATCTGATAAGAAGTCCCGATGATGGTAACGGAAAAAACCGTCAGGAACTGAATCGCGTAGCGTCCGGCGTCAACGGAGATGTTGGGAAAGCCATGCGTCACAATCAAATCTTTGGAGATAAAAATCAGCAGCCCCGTGATCGCTCCAAAGAAGAGGAAGATCACCTGCAAGGTCTTGGCGTAGGCTTTTACCTTGTCCAGATCCCCGGAACCGACCGTTCTCCCGATAATTACCCCCGAAGCGCCCGCGATGCTGTAGACCGCCAGGCTGAAAAGCTGGTGCAGGTTTGCCGCAATAGTATTGGCCGCCAGTACTTCCGCCCCGAGCCTGCCGAGAATGGCGATCTGAGCGCTCCCGGCGATTCCCCAGGTGATGTCCCCCAGGATTACCGGGAAACCGTATCTGAAAAAATCCTTCACCAGTCCTTTGCTCCGGAGTCCCAGATCCTTGAGCCTGAAAGCCAACGCCGTATCCTTAAAGCGAATATACCAGAACGTAAGGGTGAATTCGCTGATCCGGGCGATCAGCGTGGCGAGAGCCGCGCCGGTCACCCCCAGAGAAGGCGCTCCCAAATTTCCGAAGATCAACACCCAATTCAAGAATATGTTGATGCAGAAACCCGTAAAAGCGGTAAGAAGTCCGATCCGGGTGTTCTGTACACAGCGCATGGAGGCCAAAAGCGCGCCGTTGCAGGTAAAAAAAATGTAGGAAAAGCATACGATGCGGATATACTTCATCCCCTCAGCGATAACGGCGCCGTCTTCGGTAAAGAGCCCCAGGATCTGCCGGGGTAGAATCAGTACCAGCGCCGTCAGCGCGAGCGCGATACTCACTCCCAGCTTTATGGTGATATTGATAACCACCTTTGCCCGAACCTTATCTTCTCTGCCGATGTACTGGGCCGCCAGCACCACCATGGCTGCGGTAAGCCCCGCGTTCAGCATGGTAAGAAGCCAGTGTATCTGGTTGGACAGGAATACCCCCGAAAGGGCCAAATCTCCCAGGGAGCCCACCATAAAATTATCCGCCAGCCCCACCCCAGCGCTGATTAAATTTTGCAGCGCCAGGGGCAGGGCGATCCCCGCCAGGGTTCGATAGAAGGAACGGTCTTTTACCATACCCGTAAACATAGCATAGGCCGGGATCGCTATGCTATACTTACCTCAAATTTACGGAGACATGAGCATGGGGTATATCAGTACGTTTTTTTCTATAGCCGGAGGGTTGGGCCTTTTCTTGTATGGAATGAAGGTAATGAGCGACGGAATCCAGCAGATTGCGGGAGACCGGATGCAGCGGGTTCTGGGATTTATGACCGGGAACCGCTTTACCGCAGTGCTCACCGGTTTTGTGGTAACCGCCCTTATCCAGTCCTCATCAGCCACAACGGTGATGGTCGTTTCCTTTGTGAACGCCGGACTTTTGACCCTTACCCAATCTATTGGAGTGATCATGGGGGCCAATATCGGCACCACCGTAACCGCCTGGATCGTGTCTATCGTCGGGTTTACCTTCAAAATCTCTGCGCTGGCCCTGCCCGCAGTGGGAATAGGTTTTGTGATGATGATGATCAAGTGGAAGCGCCGGGATCTGGGGACGGTGATCCTCGGCTTTGGACTCCTCTTCGTCGGCTTAGATTTTTTGACCAATTCTATGCCCAAGCTGAGGCCCGATGCCATAGAAGCCATCAGCTCCTTGGCGAACCGGGGCTATGCCTCCACCTTGCTTGCCACCGGGATCGGCCTCGTGATGACCTTGATCATCCATTCTTCCAGCGCTTCCACGGCGATCATGCTCACCATGGCCCACCAGGAGATGATAAGCTATCCCTTTGCCGCCGCCATGATTCTGGGGGCCAACATCGGCACCACGCTTGACGCGGCGCTGGCGTCTATCGGCGCGAAAACCGCCGCAAAACAGGCGGCGCTGGTGCATATACTCTTCAACGTGATTGGTACGGTCTGGGCGCTCATCTTCCTTACGCCCCTGCTGGCGCTGGTGGATCTGGCGACACCCGGCGCGGCTTCAGGGCCGGGGATTACCACCCATCTGGCCATGCTCCACACGATCTTTAACGCGCTGAATACCCTCCTCTTCTTCCCTTTTGTAAAGCCCTTTGCCGCGCTGGTTTCCTTCCTTATAAAAGAAGAGGAATGGGTAAAAGAAGACAAAGCTTTGCGCCGGCGCCCTTACCGGTTCGCCTATGTTTCAGGCGCTATCCAAGACGCGCCGGAGCTTAACATTATCCGGGCGGAGAAGGAGATTCGGGATATGGCGGGAGTCGCCTCCTCTATGTACGCCCAGGTCGGTTCTCTTCTGGAGGCGCTCAAGAACCATGATCCCGGCGCTCGAGAAAAAGCGGTAGAAACCCTGCTGGCTCAGATGCAAGAAAAAGAAATAGTTGCCGATGAAATGCGGGAAGAACTAACCCGGTTCCTTATGGAGTGCGCCGGGCAGCCGCTCAATTACCGGTCTGAACAGAATGTTTCCCAACTCTTACGCATTGTCGCGGATCTCGAAGATATGACCGATAGCTGTTACGGTACGGGCCTCCTTCTGGAACGGAGCATAAAAAAGAACCACCTCTTTAAGGTGAAGGAACTGGAGGCCCTGTCCCCCTATGTAAACCTCGTAGAGGACTTCTTGGTTTTCGTCCAAGGGCAGGTTGGCCGGAATTTCTCCGCTGAGCAGTCCGCTTATGTAAAAGATTTAGAAAAGCGCATCGGCAAACACCGTGATAAACTTCGCAAGCGAAGCCGTAAGCGCATCGAAGCCGGGGAAAACGTCAAAACCGAACTGCTCTTTATCGATCTCGTCCGGCGTATCGAAAAACTAGGGGATTATTGCTACAACATCTCCGGGGCAATCGCCCATATACGATAGACGCAGGGGTTAATACAAGAAGAACGTATCCAGAATGTACCGCCCCCATCCCCCGAGCATATCCACTAAGGAGCCGAGGAAGAGGAGCAATTTCTCCGCCGCGCCAGACGAGATGCTAAATGCCTCATAGTACCCTATTCCCCCATAGAGCCCGAATGACAGCGCGGTGATGAGGATTACGTAGGGCAGCTTGGCGCGGTAATAGGCCATGGGATTTACGCCGAGCATAGGGCCGATAAAGAAAATATCTCCCAGGGCGATCTCGTTCCCAATAAGACCCGCCGCGCAGACCGCGCCGGTGAAAAGACCGGCGTTGCCGTTCACCGATAGGGCAAGTTCCCCCGCGATGGGGATGCCGATGGCGTACATCGCCCAGGGGTTATCGAAAAGCGCGCCTACCAGGGTAAAGACGCCGAATATGAGCGCCGGCAGAAGCCATTCCTGGCCGGCAATGAGCCCTTTCACCGCCTCGTTGAGCCACGCGGAAAAGCCGATTTCATCCATTCCGGACGCGAAACACTTACCCATGATGAACATAACGACCGGGACGAGCATACTTTCTATGCCATGGATCACATGGTTAAAGTACTGATCCGGCGTCATGTATTGCTGAAAACAGTAGAGAAAAAAAGTTACAACCAGCGTTATGATCAAACCGGAGAGCACGTTCACTGAAAAAACGCCCGCCTCCAGACTGCCTAACGCCACCGACGAACCTATCAATACGAAGACGGGAAGCGCCAGGTTTATCACCCTGCCCCGGTTTTTCGTATCGTCATCGCCTCCGTCATCGGTGCCGGGGGGCCACAGCGCGCCGCCTTCTTTTACCCGGCGAACCGCTTTTCTCAGATCCCCCGCCAAGGGCAGCCTTTCTAAGGCTAAAAGGAGAATGATTATCAAGGTTAGTATGGCGCTAAAGTTGAACCGCGCCGCCTGGATGAACAGCCCCCGCCGCCCGCTGTTTATGACGATAAGACCGGTAAGGTATATGCCGGTAAGGGAAATTGGGTTAAGTATGCACAGCGCCCCCGGCATCATCCCCATCACAATGGAAGATTTTTCACGAGGTATCCGTTTGTCATCGGCCAAGGCCCTAAAACAGGCGCCGTTTACGAGGATGCAGAGGTATTCATCGATAGCGATAAGAAACATCGAACAGAAAGCTGCCAGCATAGTGCCTTTGGCTGTTTTGATCGCCTGTTCCGCCACATACTTGAGGGCGTTGATGCTCCCGGAAGCTGAAAAAAGCCGGGTTAAAACGCCCATCAACAGCACAATAAGCAGCAGATCCGTTGTTTCGATAATTGTCGCCGCTATCTGCCCGGTGAAGGTTACGATAAAGTTGAGCTTCGCCATCATAATTGCCAGGTACATCATCGAAAGAACCAGCGATTCCAAGGCGCGTTTGGTAATAATGATATAGCCCACCAGGAATATGAGGGGAGAACAGAGCAGTACCGGGGGCAGCCTGCCTTGGGCCGGGGTAGGGCAAAAGAGAAAGAGATTAAGAAAAATAAAAAATACCAGGTAATAGTTGATAAACAGCGACACCGGGGTTGATTTCTTCCGGGCGCCGGAGATGCCCTGGCCTCGTCGTAAATTGAGCGTTCTAATAAGGCTGCGGTATTTTTCCGACGCTTGATCATAGACGTTCTGGAGGAAAATACCGTAGATCTTCTTGTGGGTCGTGGTCAGGGTATTTAGAATATGCTTGTCAAGCTCATACACCAGTACCGTTCCGTTAGCCCGGATAGCGGAACTACGCTTCTCGTCAGTTAAGGCGGCGATTTCACCAAAATAACGCCCCGGGTAGAGCTGATTGATGATTTCATCCTTGCCGCCGAGTACATTCACCACTCCGGCCTCGATAAAGTACATGGCTTTGGCGGCGTCTCCAATACGGCAAATATAACTGTTATGGTGATATTCCCGTAGTACCAGCCGCTCCATAATATAATCGAGAATACGCCGGTCTTTCGCTGAATCTTCCAGTCTGAAGAAATTTTTTATGTAGTCCCGGGTAACAACCTTTGCTTCCATTACCCGGTATTATCTTCCAATTGACGCTAAAAATTGTACCCAAATCTGATTATGCGCGTCATCAGCCTCTAGTGTAAGGTTTTCGATCATTTCAAAACTGTTAAAATTGGGCAGAATCAGCAGATCTTTCAGCCGGGGGTTAAGCTCCGCTTCCGACGCTTTGAAGGTACAGTAATAACCAAGGTGCTCAAAACACTGCGCCCCCACCTTGGCGTCGAGGAGGTAATTCAAAAATGCGTGAGCCGCGTCTGAATTTGCCGCCCTGCTGGGGATAAAGGCCGCCATGATGCCGAACCCTATCCCTTCATTGGGAAAAACCACCTTCAGGTTAGGGTTCTGTTGCCGCGCCCTAAAAACCTGATCGGTATACGTTACCGCCACGGATATAGCGCCGGATAAAAGTTCCTGATCCAGAGAAAAATCATCCAGCAGGAGAATGTTCGGCGCCAATGTCAGGAGCCGCTGGCCCGCGGCGTTAATATCGGCTATTACTTCCGTGTTGTAGCTCTTTCCCAGCACTTTGAGGGCTATACCGTTTACTACCCGGTAGTTACCGACCAATCCCACCGAAAGGCGCAGGTCATTGCTCCATAGATCGCTGTACCCGGTGATATTCTTCCGCACCTTTGCCGGATTGTATATGATGGTCTGAACCCCGGCTCCATAGGGAACGGTATAGTCATCGTTGGGATCGTAGTACTGGTGCTGGTAGAAGGGGTTTATATTACGAAAATTGGAAAGTTTGGTTTTGTTCAGTCTTTGAGCCAAACCTTCTTGAACGACGAATTCAGTGATATAGTCATCGGCAATCACCAGATCGTACCCGCTCCCTTTCGTCCTTTCCAGTTCGGCGAGCATATCTTCGTTCATCTCGAAATTTTTATATACAATATCGATATCCACATTGTTCTTTCGTTTATAGTCCGCCTTAAACCCGTTCAGCACCGACGCGGGAAACATTTCTTCCCAGGTATAGAGAACCAACTGCCGCCTCGTTTGAGCGGAAAGCGGTAAAACTATCCCCATCAACACTACCAACAGGAGCGTTCCTTTTATCATCTTCATTTTTTCCTCCCTTTTTGTGTCTATCGAGTGTCTGTCTACATTATAGACAGACACTAGTTATCGAGCGTTCGTATCGTTACTTCGGCGAAGTCTCTTATTCCCAAGGCGTAAGCCGCTGAAAAAGACAGTTCGATAATTCTATCCGTCCTGGCTCTGTTGCGGGTGGTAATGGTCACAACGGTCTGCTTCCCGTTACTCCAGTTCATTATCCGCACCTTCGTTCCCAGGGGCAAACTGGCGTGAGCCGCGAAGAACCCTTCCGCTTCGGCTTCCAAATCCCCAATTATCGCGTTTCCGGTCTGAATGAAATTGCGGAGTTGGGTACGGGCAACCCGAGTCGCTATAACTCGGGGAATTTTCTCGATTCGTACCGCCGTTACGCCGCTTGAATTCATTTTTAATTTTCGCGCTTCTCCGGCGGTCAGGTAAAGATCCACTTTCAAAACAGGATCTTCTGGGATACGCCCCCCTACCGGAAGAACTATCCAGTCACCGCTGGCAATGTTCGTTACCTTTATATTCGTTCCAATAGGAATAGTCGCATGAGCCGCATACTGAATAGAGTTGGAGGACACGTGCCACCTGGCGTTGCCTGTTTCATTGTCCTGGGCAATACAAGGCCCTAAGAGCACAAATCCTAGTAAATCTATAAAGATTAAGATTTTCATTGCCGCCGCCTCCTTGTTTAGTATACCATAGACCCGGCTGAAAAATCAACCAATTACCCTCCATTCTTGACATACTACTTTATATAGTATATGTTAATTCATGTTCCGCTATATATGCCGTAGCTTGGTAAACTGGTAAGCTGGTAACCTGGTTACCAGGGAGCCTCGTCGCCTTACGAGGCGGGGAGGGGAGAGGCGGGGAACGGCGGGGAATGGAGGAGTGTACAATGCAATTCGAGCGGTTTTTTACCGGTCCCGATACGGGGCCGTATAAGGATATTGTGTGGGAAAAACGCAGGAGCGAGATCCGCAATCCTGATGGAAAGGCGGTTTTTCAGGCCGATACGGTGATTGTTCCGGCTTTTTGGAGCCAGATAGCCGCGGATATACTCGCGCAGAAGTATTTTCGTAAAGCCGGCGTTCCGGCGGACCGGATCTACGCCTGGAAAGACTGGGCGCGGCCAGAGAACGGTAAAACATCGCCGGAATTTTCGCCGGGAGATGTGGGGAACGATCTGCCCGAAGACGGGGCTGAACACGACGCCCGCCAGGTTTTCCACCGGCTCGCTTATACGTGGATGGATTGGGGCCGGCAAAACGGCTACTTTGACACGGACGCGGATGCTAAGGCGTTCTACGATGAGACCTGCTATATGCTTGCCCACCAGATGGCGGCGCCCAACAGCCCCCAGTGGTTCAACACCGGGCTCTACGCGGTTTACGGCATCGACGGGCCTGCCCAGGGGCATTGCTACTTCGATCCGCGTGAAGGGAAGGTGAAAAAATCGGACAGCGCGTACAAACGGCCCCAGCCCCACGCCTGTTTCATCCTTTCTATTGATGACGATCTGGTAAACGAGGGGGGCATCATGGATCTGGTAACCAGGGAAGCCCGGCTTTTTAAGTACGGTTCCGGCGCCGGTTCCAACTTCTCCCGAATCCGGGGGCTGAACGAGCGGCTTTCCGGCGGCGGGGTGTCTTCGGGACTCCTCTCGTTCCTCAAAATCGGCGCCCGGTCGGCGTCGGCCATTAAGTCCGGCGGCACGACGAGGCGGGCCGCCAAGATGGTAACCCTGGACGCGGATCACCCTGATGTAGAAAGCTACATCGGCTGGAAGGCCGCGGAGGAGCACAAGGTCGCGTCTCTGGTTACCGGATCGACTCTTATAAAAAAAAATATGGAAGCCATCAAAAAAGCGCTGGCTTCCTTCCGGGGGCCTGACGCGGATAAATTCAACGCCGGAAAGAACCTCGAACTCGCTGCGGCCTTACGAGCCGCCCTGGAGGATAAGATTCCCCCCGTCTACTTGTATCAGCTTCTCAGGCGGTTGGAACAAGGGGACGCCGAGATGAATCTTCCGGTTTTTACCACCGCGTGGGATGATGAAGCGTACAATACCGTATCGGGCCAAGCTTCCAACAACAGCCTTCGGGTGAGCGATGCGTTTATGCGCGCCGTGCGGGAAGACCGGGACTGGCCCCTTACGGGCCGGGTCTCCGGGGAGGCCGGAAAGACCGTCAAGGCCCGCGCGCTCTGGGAACAAGCGGCCCGATCCGCCTGGCAGTGCGCCGATCCGGGGCTCCAGTACCACAGCACCATCAACGACTGGCATACCTGCCCTGCAGGCGGAGAGATTCGGGCCTCTAACCCCTGCTCGGAGTATATGTTCCTCGATGATACGGCCTGTAACCTGGCGTCTCTTAATCTAGCTTCCCTGTATGATCCAAAGCGCGGAACCTTCGACATCGAAGGCTACCGCCACGCCATCCGTATCTGGACAACCATTCTGGAAATTTCCGTGGTTATGGCGCAATTCCCCGCCCCCCGCATCGCACAACTCTCCTATGAGTACCGAACGCTCGGGCTCGGTTACGCCAACCTGGGAAGCCTTCTTATGGTAATGGGGTTGGCCTACGATTCCGCCGAAGGCAGGGGAGTGGCGGGGTGCCTTTCGGCGATCCTCACCGGGGAGGCGTACGCCCAGTCCGCCCGGATGGCGGCGGGGCTTGGAGCCTTCCTCCGCTACGGGGAGAACAAAGACGCTATGCTCAAGGTGATCCGTAATCACCGCCGGGCGGCGTACAACGCCCCCGCCGCTGAGTATGAGGCGCTGCGTACCATTCCCCAGGGGCTCGATTCCGCCGCCTGCCCTCCGTACCTTCTCAAAGCCGCCCGGGAAGCCTGGGACACGGCGCTTGAATTGGGAAACGCACATGGTTTTAGGAACGCTCAGGTGAGCGCCATTGCCCCTACCGGTACCATCGGCCTCCTTATGGACTGCGACACCACCGGCGTAGAACCGGACTTTGCCCTGGTAAAGTTCAAAAAACTGGAAGGCGGGGGGTACTTCAAGATCATCAACCGGTCGGCGCCCCCGGCGCTGGAAAGCCTGGGCTACGGTTCCCAAGAAATCGAGGAGATCATCGCCTACGCCACGGGGCACAAGACCTTTGCCGGGGCGCCGGGCATCAACCCGGAGGCGCTTGAAGCAAAGGGCTTTACGCCGGAAGCCCTCGCGGCGGCGGAGGAAGCGGTCAAGACGAGCCTCAGCCTGGAAGGGGTCTTTAACCCCTGGATCCTGGGCAGGGATTTTGTGGAAAAGACCCTGAACATCCCGGAGGCCGCCTGGTCGCTGCCGGGGTTCAGCCTCCTTAAAGCGCTGGGCTTTACCGGCGAGGATATTGAGGAAGCGGAGCGCTATACCTGCGGGACGATGGGGCTTGAAGGCGCGCCGGGGCTCAAAAAAGAGCACTACCGGGTCTTCGACACCGCCACTCCTTCGGGGAAAAACGGCAAACGCTCTATCCCCTGGACGGCCCATATCGGCATGATGGCGGCGGTGCAGCCCTTCATTTCCGGGGCGATCTCCAAGACTATCAACATGCCCAATGGCGCGAACTACGAGGACGTGAAAGGGGCCTACATGCTGGCCTGGAAGAGCGGCCTCAAGGCGGTGGCGCTCTACCGGGACGGCTCCAAGCTCTCCCAACCCCTCTCTTCCTTTGCCCCCGGAACAGACCCGCTGGCGGACGCAATCCTGGAACTGGAACGGAGTCTGGGTGCGACGCATCCGCCGGCGGCTCAGCAGCAAGACCGGACAGACCGGCGCGACGCCAAACCGGACATCCGGGGCGTCAGAAAGCCCCTTCCCAGCCGGCGTACCGGTTATACCCAGAAGGCCAAGATTGGCGGCCACTCGTTTTTTCTCCGTACCGGCGAATACGCCGACGGCGCATTGGGGGAAATTTTTCTGGATATGCACAAAGAGGGCGCCGCTTTCCGCAGCCTCCTCAATAGTTTTGCCATTGCCGTCTCCTTGGGGCTCCAATACGGCGTTCCCCTGGAGGAATACGTAGACGCCTTTACCTTCTCCAAATTCGAGCCGAACGGCATGGTTCAAGGCCACGACTATGTAAAGATGGCTACCAGCGTTATTGACTATATCTTTCGGGATCTGGGAATCAGCTATCTTAAACGCGCCGACTTAGGCCAGATTCAACCCGAAGACCTGCTGGCAACGAGCGCCGCCGGAACCGGCGGTTCCGCGCCATCGCACCGGCAGCACGGCAAGAACAGCGCCGGTTTTAGACCCCATGAAGCCGAAAACCTCTCCGCCAAAATAGCCCAAGCTCGAATCAAGGGCTACGAAGGCGATCCCTGCCCCGCCTGCGGTTGTTTTACCCTGATACGGAACGGCACGTGTATGAAATGCGACACCTGCGGCGGTACGACCGGATGTTCATAAGGCGGTACTACGCCACCTTCGCCCCCGGCCTGGAGGAACCGGTGGAGGCGATAGTCAAAGAACGGCTGCCCGGCGTGAAAATACAAAAACTGCTGGAGGGGGCCGTTATCTTTGAAACTTCCACCGGTTACGACCGGTTTGATTTTTGCTGCTTCAACAACATATTCGCCGTGGTGAGTATTCTGGAAGCTCCCGGCCCCGAAAGGGCGCTGGAAAATCATATACGGTTTCTCTGCTCCCGGCGGAAAACGGAGCCGGTGATCGCCGAAAACGCTGATCTTCCGGCAAAGGCCCGATCCTTCAGGATCATCTGTTCTCTGGAAAACCGGCTGACGGCGGTGGATGAAAAAACCAGGGCCGCCGCGGAACGGTATATCGCGGAGCGGTCGGGACTGGCGGTGAACCGGAGCAGGCCCGGCGCGGAATTCTGGTTTCTCTACCGCCGGGAAGGTTTTTCGATCTGCATGAAACGGCTAACCCGGCGCGGTTCTTTTGAGAAAACCCTGCACCCCGGCGAGCTGCCCCCTCCCCTGGCCTACACGCTCTGCCGGCTTTCGGAACCGCGCCCCGCCGACATTGTGGCGGATCCGTTCTGCGGCTACGGCTCGATCCTCGAACAGCGGGTAAAACATTTTCCCCTGGCCCGGTTCTACGCCTCCGACATTGATCGCCGGGCGGTGGACTTTGCCCGGAAAAAGATAACCGGGCCCCTGCTTGACCGCTGTCATATTCGGCGGATAGATATGCGGGATATTTTTTCTGTCATTCCCGAAGGAAGCGTTGACCGGATCATTACCGACCCGCCCTGGGGCATGTACGCCGAAACGCCGGTTCCTATCGGGCAGTTCTACGGTGACATGATCGCTGTGTTCGGCAGGCTGCTGAAACGCGGCGGCGCGGCGGTGGTGTTGACGGCCCGGGGTGAAGAACTGACCCAGGCGGCAGAGCAGTCCGGCGTACTCAGCATAACCAAAGTTATACCGATCCTCGTATCCGGGAAAAAAGCCCGCGTCACGCTGCTTCGGCGCGAATAGCGCTGCCCTCATTTTCCTTACCCCGATTGAAGCAAGCCGCGAGTCCGCGCCCTGACCGGTATGTAGGTTTTCGTAGGGAAAGTCTGTATACTTGAGTTTCTGTATACTTGAGTTATGGAGAGAACCAATGTACGTAAAGTGGATCGTGCTGGCGGCGGCGGTACTGATGTACGCCCTGATTGTGATATTTCCGGCGAAAAAGTCTTTCGCCGCGCTGGGAGCGGCCTTGCTCATGCTCATTTTGGGGGCGGTCAGCCCCATGGAAGCCCTGGGAGAGCACATCAACTGGACGGTACTGATGATCTTCGTGGGGAGCCTGGTGATCGCCGAACTCTTTATCTATTCACGGGTGCCGGCGGTGATCGCCGATTCTATCGTGGAACGCTCGCCCAACGTGGGGATCGCTATGGTGGCCATTCTGGTGATGACGGGCCTTATCTCCGCGTTTGTGGAAAATGTGGCTACCGTGCTGGTTATGGCCCCCATCGCCCTGGCCCTGTGCGCCAAGCTCAAGCTGGATCCTTCCCTTTTCATGGTGGGACTGGCGGTGATGGCAAACCTCCAGGGAACCGCCACCCTGGTGGGAGACCCTCCCTCCATGATCTTCGCCGACTACGCCAAGTACGGCTTTAACGATTTCTTCTTCTACCGGGGGAAGCCGGGGATCTTCTTTGCCGTCCAGATCGGCATGATCGCCGGGGCGCTTTTCTTCTACGCCTTTTTCGTGAAAAACGGCAGGGACAAGGTGGCGGTTGAGCGGGAAAAAGTTCTCAGCATGGTTCCTACGATCCTCCTTATCCTGATGATCCTGGGCCTGGCCGCCGCTTCCTTTATATATGGAGGAATTTCACTGCTTTCGGGGATCATCGTCATAGCGCTGGCCGTGGCGGGGCTGGCGTGGTACCGCCGGCGCGAACCCTGGGGCAAAGTCTGGGAGATGGTAAAGGGCCTGGACTGGGACACCTTCCTCTTCCTCATCGGCATCTTCGTGGTGGTGGGGGGCGTTTCCTCGGTGGGGCTCCTGGAAGATTTCGCGGCGCTCCTGTCCCGCGTGGTGGGGAACCGGGTGTTCCTGGGCTTCTTCCTTATCGTGGCGGTGTCCACTTTCATCTCAGGCTTTGTGGACAATGTACCCTACATCATCGTAATGCTGCCTGTGGCGGGGAGCATGGCCGTCAGCCTCTCGCTGAAACCGGAACTCTACATGTTCGCCCTGCTCATCGGTTCCTGCATGGGCGGCAACCTGACCCCCTTCGGCGCGTCCGCCAATGTGGTCTCCATCGGAATCCTTCGCAAACAGGGGATCTCCTTGAATTTTGGCCGCTGGCTTAAGATAGGGCTGCCTTTCACGCTGCTCACCACCGCCGCAGCCTCGGCGTTTATCTGGCTCGTGTGGCGGTAGGTTAGCGTGAAGGGACGCCGCTCTATTCAGTGTCTGTCCACAAAGTCGGTTACTTTATAGACAGACACTATTTACTCCACTCGTCCGCCAGGAGGGGCATGAAGAGGCCGCCCTGAACCGTGCGGTTCTGGAAGCCGATTTGCTTGCCCGTGACCGTATCGTACCAGTCGGAGAAGGGAACCCGGTTTGGGGTATCCCCTAGAAAGGCCGCCGGCGGCGCGAGGAGGGTTTCCCGTTCGGCCCGGTCTTTGGTAAAGGCCGCCGCCCAAACGAGCCAGTCCGATTTGGTGTAATCCTTGCGGCTGTCCAGGGGAACCCCGTAGGCGTTCTGCCGCTTGATATACCAGCGGAGTTCAGACTGGTAGAAACTTTCATCGAAAAGGCCGCTGCCGAAAACCCGGTCCCATACCAGGTTGTACTTGAGGCTCCAGCCCTCTTCCTTGTCGAAAACCAGGGCGCTGTGATCCCCCCGGGCGGCGGTTTTCTTCCAGCCCTCGGCGAACTCCTTTGCCTTGGCCCGGTATTCAGCGGCCTTGGCCGCATCCCCCCACATACCAAACAGTATGGCGCAGGATTCCAGGCCCATGATCGCCTTGGCGGACAGGTTGCAGTTGGAGGCCAGGTGGCCCGCAAAGTCGTCGGTACAGAGCTGCTCCCCGGGGTTCGCGCCGAACTTAATCAGATAGCGGGCCCACTTTTCCGCCAGGTCCCGGTGGGGCCGGGAAAATTCCGCGTTCCCCTCGGCCTTCGCCACCGCCGCCATCATGATAAGCATATTACCGCACTCTTCCACCGGCATCTGATAGCGCTCCTGGTAGGCGTCCGCGCCGGCGGGCATCTGGTAAAGGGGCGCAAAGGTCTCGCCGTTTTCCGCGCCGAAATTCTCCCCGTGGTTAAGCCCGTAGACCTGACCGGTCACGTGGGGGAAACGCCCCGCGTCGTGGGGGGCGAAATCAAAGGTCCACACCGGCAGCTTGGCGAAACGGAAGATGGGCCGCAGCATACCCTTGACCAGTTCGGGGTTGTAGAGCAGGTAGAGGGGGGTCGAAGGATAGCTCACATCCACCGTGGCGGCGCAGCCGTTGGAGAAACATTCCTTGGAGATAAAAACCGCCTCTCCCGCCTCATCGGTGATGAGTTTGTGGGCGGCGATGGTCTGCCGGTAGGCAAGGTTGAGGATGAGCCGGTACGCCTCCCCCCCGGCGGCCAGGGCCTTTTCCCCCAGCTCCCGGTCAAAGGCGGCGCAGCGTTCCTTCACCTGGGGAAAATCATCCACCGCCTCCTCAATCGCCTGGAGGATGGTCTTCCCGTTTCGCGCCCAGTAGCCCCGGCGGATTTCGCCGAAGTAGTTCATGGAGGCGATGTCGTCGTAGGCCGCGGCGATAAAGGCCTCCCCTTCCCCGCCCTCAAACGCCAGATTAGCCCAGAGGCCCCAGTTGTTTTCTGATACGCTGCCCCGGCCTTCGGGAACGGCCAGGTAGAGATAGCCCCAGTCAATGGCGACATCGTCCCCGCTGTGGCTCAAGGGCGCTTGATGCCGCCGGCCCGTCCAGGCCGTCCGGCAGTTTTTCAGGGAATAAAGCCCCCCGCGCAGGGGAACCGGTTCGTCCGTGTTCTTGCAAAGGTTGTTTGAAAAATGAAAGACCAATTCCACCTTGTGCTTTTTTCCGTCAATTGAAGATACCCGGGACTGAATATACGACACCGGCCTGGAAAGCAGGTCCAGATCGGAAAGGAGCAGGGGGCTTAAAAAGACCAGCTCCAGCCGGATCCCCGCCCCCTCAAAGACATACCGGCTGGAAGTGGCGGTAATTTCCAGATCCTTCTGAACCAGATCCGGATCCGAGCCCCGGCCCATAAACTGGTAGTGTTTGCCGTCAATGAGGGCGGTTCCGCCGATACGCTTAGTTCTACCCGTCCAATGGACGGTATCGCCGTCATAGAGGCGGTCGTAGGGTGACCAGATCGAAAAATAGGGGTCAATGGTGATAAGGGGAACGGAAGGTACGCGGGTATTCATAAAAACTCCTTAATGCTTGCAGAGATAAGTATATTACTCAAATATTTTCCGCTCGTGTCAACCGCGAGTGAAGGAGAGGAGTTAGTGTCTGTCTATAATGGAGACACATTATAGACAGACTCTAGTATACCAGCAGTTCCCCGGTGGTAAAGGCTTCGCTCTCCGCGGCGCCTTGCCGAAGGAGCAGGAGTTCCCCTCCGGGGCCTATGCCGGTTAAGCGGCCTTCCAGGATCCGGCCTGAATCGGCGGCGCCTTGGGCAAAGCGGACAAACGCTCCCCGTTTATACAGCCGCGCTTCCAACGCTTGCCGCCAGGATGCGGGGGCTTTAGGAGCGGGGGCTTTGAGAGCCTGGGCTCTAGGAGCCTGGGCTCTCGGGGGCGCTCCCAGAACCGGGTAAAGGCGGGTAAGAATCTTTTCCAAAAGCGGGAACGGGCTTAAAGACGCGCCTATCGCCATGGCGATGCTTATCGCCTTGCGCTCCAGTTCCGGCGGGAAGAGCGTCTGCCCTACATTCACCCCGATACCGAGGTAAACGGTTTGACCATCGCTCTCCGCCAAGATACCTGCGGCTTTTTTGTCCTCTATCATAATATCGTTAGGCCACTTTACGCTCAGGCGGCCCCGGAGCGCCGGGGCAACATCTTCTACGGCGTAACTCACCGCCAGACCGGCCTTGAGGGTAATGGCCTGCGGTATTGCTTCGATAGAGCCGTAACGGAGCAGGATAGTAAACGAAAGGTTTTGTCCCCGATCCGCCATGTACCAGCTTCGTCCGGTTCTGCCCCGGCCTTGTTCCTGGAAATCCGCCGCGATCACCGTGCCGTGGGGCGCTCCTTGGGCGGCCAGAAGCCGGGACTCATCCATTGTGCTGGCGACGGTTTCCCGGTGGTATACCGGCGCGTCAAAGGGGGTGGAAAGGGCGAGCCGGTTCATTGACCTGGGGCGAAGCGGTAGCCAAACCCGATGACGACAACGGGGCTGCCGGTGAGCCCTTTCAGTTTTGGATCCGAAGCGTTAAATCTCTTTTTAACGTTTTCCAGAGCGCCGTTTTCGTAGCCGGTGGGCAGCCTGAAACCGAACAAAACCTCCCAGCGCAGGTACAGGCCGCCCGAAAGCGTGTAATCCATACCCGCGCCGATGTTTATCCACAAAGCATTCCACGCGGAGAGCGGGTACGAATGGCCGTCTTTGTCCACATCTTCGGGCAATTCACCGGATGTCCGATCTTTCGTATCGTTCTCGCCATTGGGCTTCCGCTCTTCCAAGAGCGCTATCTGGTATTCCACGCCCGCGAGGGGGAACACGGAGAGCCGCTTTGTAAGCGGAAAGGGGTACTTTCCTCTCAGGGAAAAGCCCAGGTTCAATTCAGAGCCGGCGCCGGCTCCGTCTCCCATTGATATTGCCGGGAACTCCGCAAGCTTAAAATCAAGCGTTTCATGGTATGTATTGATTCCCTGCTCGAAGAGTATGGAGAATTCTACATACGAGGCGTCAAAGAATAAGAACACGCCGTAATCAAACCTATCCATAGATTGCTTGGATACCAGGTTTCCCCGGGGCGATGATATTTGCCCGGGCATGGTTCCCGTATCTTCTAAGGTATACCGGGTAAAGGTATAGCCGATAAGCTGGCCCCCGCCCAAGGAAAAATCGAGCGCCTGAATATGAAGAACCGCAGCCAGACAGAAAATCACGGCGAAAACCATACAGGCAAAACATTTTCTTATGGTCACAAAACTACTCTCCTAAAAAATCTGTTGAAAGATTAGATAAAACTTAATAAAAGATAAAAAATTTAAGAAACCTTTTGATGAGTATAGTATATTAAAGGTAGCAAATATACATCAAGGAGAAAAATGATGCGGAAAAAAGCTTTTCTAAACGGATTGGGAACCTTAGGAACCTTATTGGCGTTGCTGCCGCTTCTTTCCGGCTGTCCCCAGCCGGATAACGAAGCCGGATCGGGGATCGTGATAACCGGTATTACGGCGGAAAATCCCTTCAAGGTGTACGTGCGGCTGAAAAACGCGGACACTGTGGTCGCCACGGGAGACGCCAAGGTTTCAAACGGCGCGGCAACGGTAAAGATCAAGGTTGACGAGGGAACCTATACAATGGATGTTATCGTTACCCCGCAGCGAGCGGATTCGTACGAGGTAATTCTGGCTTACGGCAAGGAAGGCGTAGCCGTGAACGGCAAATCCACGAGCTTCAGTACCGGCGATTTAACGCCAAAGAATCAGCAAGAACGTGAATCGTTGTACAATGAGGTCGTTTCCGCCGACGATGAAATAGGTACACCGGCGCATCCTAATACGAGCAAGATCGAGATAAGCAATATCCCTCCGACCATCGGCGACAAGGCGTCTTACAAGATTTACGTACAGCTTTCAAGCGGGATGACCGCAAGCGCCGGTTATATCGCTAAGGGAGAAGCCAAGATAGAGGGTAGGCTCAGCCTGGTAATTGAAACGTTGTACGATCCCGAAGGAAATGTCTGGTCCGGCAAGGGGAGTAACAATATCGCTATAACGATCTGCCCCCAAAACGTGTCGTCCTATAACGACATACAGGTTCACGCCACGATGCCGACTTTAGCCAAGGAGACTGAAGGTTTTGATTGGGAAAAAATGATAGATCTTTGGAAAATGCCGGGTATGTCAAGCAATATCGAAGCTCTGTACGAAGGCATTGTCAAGGTTGACCCTGATATAACAAAGAACTAAAGGTTCCTCGGTTAGCTTTGTATTGCAGGGTAAGCACGGTTCTGTTAAAATAGGAATAACCGAGCGTCGGGGGAGGGGAGGCTACGAGGCCGAATCCACCCCGGCGGTCTCACAAGGAGAACTTTATGAAGGAACCGTATCATATTCACGCGCGCTATAACCGGCAAAATAATAAAACCATCTACACGATCCTTGACGCCTTACCCAATGAGGAGCGAGAGAAGGAACGGGGCAGTTACTACAGCAGCCTTTCGGGGTTGTACCGTCATATCTTGGGAGGAACTTCCTATTTTCTGAGCCTGTTTAAGGATGCGCTGCCCAATAACGCCGGCGTCCAGAAAGCCGTTGCCCCGGCGTTAGGGCAGGCGATCCCTGAAGGCCCGCTGAGCGCCGCCCAATGGAAAGCTCTGGAGGGACAGGGGGATCGCGCGGACACCGCTTTGGTAGACTTCGTTTCCGCTTTGAAGGACGAGGACTTTCAAGCGCCGGTGAAGGTAGAGTGGTACGGAGGTAATCCGGCTTCAACGCCCCTGTATTTTATGCTTGAACAATTGCACTCGCACAATACGCACCACCGGGGCCAGATCTCCCAAATACTGGATGAACTCAAGATAGACAACGATTATTCAGGGATCGATATCGCGCTGCTGCCTTAAACGCTGTGGCCAGCGACGCCCACGCTCACCCGGCGGATCTTGCTTCGATTTTTCCTCTCGCGGAGGAGGAACGCCGGCGTTTTACCGTATCCTGCGCCGCCTGCGCCTGGAACCGGGAGGATTTTGAACGCCACGAAGCGCTTGCCCGCAAAGCCGGGGAAGACGGGGCGGCTCCCCTCGCCCTCTGTTTTGCCGTCCATCCCCAACTCCCCGCATACCTCGCTGGGGACGGCAACGGCGTTGCCGACGGCGCGGCGTCAGGCGATTCGGTGGGCCGTTCGTTGGAGACGCTGGCCATCCTCGCCGGAGAGGGCCGGCTTCACGCCATAGGGGAAACGGGCTTTGACCTTTATGGCGGAACTTTCCGGGAAACCGAGAAGATTCAGGACGAACTGTTCGCCGTTCATCTGGAAACAGCCTTGGAAAAGGGCCTTCCCCTCGTATTGCATGTCCGCCGGGCTCTGCATAAGGTCTTTGCCCATACCAAAGCCCTCAAACGGCTCCCGGCGGTGGTGTTTCACGCATATTCCGGCGCGTTAGGAGACGGTGAGGCGTTGCTCCGTCGGGGGATTAACGCATATTTTTCCTTTGGCGCCGCCGTCACGCTGAATCACAAGCTCGCTATGGAAGCCTGCGCCCGGCTCCCTCTGGAACGGCTCCTTACGGAAACCGACGCCCCGTATCAGCCCCCCCGCGGCGCGGCGTATTCCCGTTGGGCGGACCTTCCCCTCACCCTCAAAGCCATAATGAAACTACGCCCGGCACCGCTGGAAGCGCCGCTAAAAGCGGTGGAAGATTTAGAAAGACGTATTGACGAGAACTGGCGGCGCGTCTTTCTGAACCTCGACGGATAATACTTCGGGAACCAACCGGGTTTCCGGATAGGTCTATTCTCTGCCGAGGGGTTCAGCGGGCGGGCTTCTCTTTTCGGGATGGACGTATCTCGACCCCCACGGGGATCATGGAATAGCCCAGATCCTTCCTGATCTTGTTACGCAGGTAGGCAATGTACGCCTCGCTCACCGCCGCCGGGCGGGATACAAAAAAAACGAAACGCGCCGGATTCTCCTGAATTTGGACGGCGTACTTCACCTTGAACCGCGTCTGGGGGCCCGATGGGGGAGGGTACTCAGCGAGCCACCGTTCCAGGGCCTGGTTCAGCGCGGCGGTATCGGTGCGCCGGTTAAGCTGGGCGTACATTCGCAGGGCGGTGCGTAGCAATTCTTCCACCCCCGTGCCGTCCAGGGCGCTCACCGCCACGATAGGGGCGTATTCCATCTTGCCGAAAAGAAAGCGAATCCTGTCGCAGACGGCTGCAAAACCGTTCTTTACCGGGGGCGCCATATCCCACTTGTTGAGGGTAAGGATGATTCCCCGGCCCTTCTCGTGGGCCAGCGCGGCGATTTTCTTGTCCTGCTCGGTAAGTCCCTCTTGGGCGTCGATCATAAGGAAGACAATGTCCGCGTCCTCGATGGATCTGATGGCCCGGTTGACCGAGTAGTATTCGATGTTCTCCGTAACTTTCGTCTTGCGGCGGATTCCCGCCGTGTCCAGCACCTGGAAGAGGCGGCCCTTGTAGGAGAAAGCCCCCTCCACCACGTCCCTGGTAGTGCCCGGCGTCTCGCTCACAATAGAAGCTTCCGAAGCGGTAAGCCGGTTAGACAGGGTGGACTTTCCCGTATTGGGCTTCCCCAGCAGGGCAATACGGATGGGCCGGGTCTCCGCTTCATCGAACTCCACGCGAGAGAAGTCCAGGGCGCTCACGATGGCCGCTTCCAAGTCTCCCACATGGTCGCCATGCTCGGCGGAGATCATAAATACCTTCTCAAACCCATAGGAGAGGAGGTTCCAGGACTCGTCCGCCCTTCTGCCCCCTTCGGTTTTGTTCACCGCGACGAGGATCCGGTTTCCCCAGGGCCGCAGCAGTTCGATAAATTCCTCATCTTCCGGCGTCAACTCCCCCGCTTCCAGGAGCAGGACAATAAGATCCGCGCGCTTGAGGGTCGCCAGGGCGCGTTCTACCACGAGGTCGTCCAAAGCCGCGCCATCGGAAGCGCCGCTCGAAGCGCCGCTCGAAGCGCCGCTCTCCCGGTCGAGCTTGAAGCCCCCGGTATCGATGAGCCGCACCGGATGTCCCGCGATAAAGGCGCGGACTTCCACCGGATCCCGTGTTACGCCGGGAGTTGGATCGGTGATAGTCCGCCGGTGGCGCAGCAGGCGGTTAAATAAGGTGGACTTTCCCACATTGGGACGTCCGGCGAGAACCACCACCGGCGTATTCCGGTACGCGAGAGAAGGATTGAATTCCATAAAGAGGTCCTTATGTGGGGAATCGTTCAGCCAGCCATTCTGTGGCGAGCGCCGCCGCCTGGTGATAAGAACTACAGTTCAGCGCTTTATCCACCAGACAGCAGCAGTCCCGCAGGGCGGCGCCTCGGATGATCCGTTTTACCTGCGGTATGGACGAGGCGGTCATGCTGAATTCGTCAAGCCCCAGTCCCAGGAGCAAGGGGGTATACGAAGGGTCTCCCGCCAGTTCTCCGCACATAGCCGCCTTGATTCCCCCGGCGTGAGCGGCGTCGATCACCTGCTTGAGGAAACGGAGTACCGCCGGATGGGTAGGCTGGGCCAGGTAATTGACCCGTTCATTGCCCCGGTCTACCGCCAAGGTATACTGCACGAGGTCGTTGGTGCCGATGGAAAAGAAATCCGACCGCCTCGCCAGGATGTCTGCGGTCATAACGGCGGAAGGGATCTCGATCATGCAACCCGCCTCGATACGCTCGGCAAAGGGCTGCTTAAGCCGGCGGCATTCGTCCTTGGCGTCTTCCCATAAGGCAAGAGCCTGCTCCAACTCTTCCAGGCCGGAGATCATGGGGAACATGATCCGCACGTTGCCCTCCACGCTGGCGCGGAGTATCGCCCTGAGTTGGATCTTGAACATCTCCGGCAAGGCCAGGCAGAACCGTATGGCCCGCCAGCCCAAGAGCGGGTTTTTCTCATTCCCCGTCTGAAATCCGGGGATGATCTTGTCCCCTCCCAGATCCAGCGTCCTGATGGTAACCGGGCGTTTTCCCATGGCCCGGAGTACCTTCCGGTAGGCCAGATATTGCTCCTCCTCACAGGCGGCTTTACCAGGGGCGAGAAAGAGGAATTCCGACCGGTACAGGCCGATACCTTCGGCGCCGTAACGGAGCGCCCGTTTCGCTTCTTCTGGGATCTCGATGTTGGCCTTCAGGCTTACCCGATGGCCGTCGGTGGTTTCCGCCGGCAGGGATTGAAGCGCCGTGAGGTCGTCTTCCTCTTTCTGGTACCGCTCGATATACCGCCGGTACTTGGTGAGAGTCTTACCGCTGGGGTTGACCATTACTTCCCCAAGACCGCCGTCTACCGCCAGACTGTCGCCGTTGCAAATCTCTTTGGTGGCGGAAGAAAGCCCCAGCACCGCGGGGATCCCGAAAGCTCTGGCGAGGATCGCCGTGTGGGAGGTTCTGCTTCCCTGATCCATCACGATAGCCTTGACTCGCTCCCGGTTCATAGTGAGTACATCTGAAGGCATGAGGTCCCGGGCCACCAGGATTACATCTTCTTCCAAATCCGCCAGGGAAAATTTAGTTACCGCTAAAAGCCTGCTAATCAGGCGGCGGGACACATCGGTAATATCATTCGCCCGTTCCCGCAGATAGAGATCGGGAGAAGCGGCCAGTTTCCGGGACATTCCGGAGGCGATGTCCCACACCACCCATTCCACATTTTCAAGCCGCGACTCCAGGCTCGCCTTAATCTGATCCAGAAAAATAGGATCCTCCAGCATCAACAGGTGGGCTTCGAAAATATCCACCTGCTCTTTGCTTATTTCCACCCGAGCCTGATCCCGCAAATTCTTGATTTCCTCGGACGCTTCAGGAAGCGCTTTAAGCAACCGTTTCCACTCGCCCTCAACCTGTCCTTTTTCGAGGGTATAGCGGGGAATTTCGGGGAATTCGTCCTCAACATAAAGCAAAGCCCTGCCGATAACAAGACCGGCGGATGCTGAAATACCGCTCAGTTTTTTCATGCTACCCTAGCATACTCTAAGCGCTTAAAACTGTCAAACACGGGTGTTAAGAGCGCGATCCTTTGTTATACTTTTCTGAGAAGTTCCAAGGGTTTAAGCCCGCCCGCCCGGCGGGCGGGGAGCCAGGAAGCCAGTACCGAACAGAGGACGGTCAGCAAGCCGATAAGCCCGACGGTCTTCCAGTTTATGATGATAGGTATCTCTTCCAAATAGTAACCGGGATCCAGGATACGGAGCTTTTCCCCATGGAAGAGAGCGGAGAAAATCCCCAAGAATTCTTCAAGGCCATGGATCAGGAAATTGATAGAATTTCCAATGAGGAGTCCCAAGGCTATCCCGATGACGGCGCCGGTAAGACCGGTGAGAAAAGACGAAAAGAGAAAGATCCGCCCCATACTTCCGGGGCTTGTTCCCGCCGCTTTAAGAACCGCGATGTCCCGCTGACGCTCCATGACGAGCATAGAGGTGGCGGAGGATACATTCACCGCCGCCACGATAACGATTAAGGCCATAATAAAGAGCAGAAGCTGCCTGGTGGATTCGTAGGAGCTGTACTGAGAATATTGAAGTTCTTTCCAGGTGTAGACGCTATAGCCATAGCCCAGAGCGCGCCTTAAAAGCGGGGAGAAGCGCTCCGCGCCGGCGTACGGATCGTCTACCTTCACTATCAGGTATGTCGAGGAGAATTCCGGCGAGAGGAGTCTTTCGCCCCCTTCGTAGCTCACGATGCACCAGAGGGAATCCAGTTCCCGGTAACCGGAAGACACGATCCCCCGCACGGTGAAGGGCAGCGTAAGGGGAATCGTTCTACCGTCGGCTTGAGGATGGATGCTCATAATGTAAATCGGTTTTCCCACTTCGGCTCCAATGGAAAGGGCGAGAGCTTCTCCCAGCAGCGCTTCCTGGTTAGATTCCAGGACGGCGCTGCCTTCAATGGTGGTAAGAAACCGGGCGCTTCCGGGGTCTTCCCAGAACGAGGGATCCGTGGCCCTGATGTCGGCGCCGGCTTTGCCGCCGGTTCCCATAATCACCCCCATGCCATGCCGTTCAGCCCAGACCCCCCGGACGCCGGGGATGCCTTCTATATCTTCCGCGAGTTCGTGGGGTTCCCGGCCTTTCGGAGCGCTGTAGATCTGAAGGTGGCCGGTTCCCAGTTCCAGGTACCGGTCGGTAATACCCCGGATCATGCCGTCCGCCACGATAAGGGTTACGATGATGGGGATAAGGCTTACGGCGATGCCCGCCGCCGCGCCCTGGAGGTAACGCCCCCCCTCACGGGCCCGGCCCAGAAGGTAGCGAAGCGCTACAAAGAATTCGCCGCCAAGTTTCACCGGGCGCTCTCCCCGGCTTTGAGGAGGACGCCGCCTTCCAGGGTATAACGGATACCGGCCCGTTCCGCCACTTGTTCGTCATGGGTAACCACGATGAGGGTCTTCCCCCACTTCTCCGCGCCGGCGTAGAGCAGTTCCGCCACTACGGCGCTGTTGCCCGGATCGAGGTTTCCCGTCGGTTCATCCGCCAGGATCAAATCCGGATCATTCACTATGGAACGGGCCACGGCAACCCGCTGCCGTTCCCCGCCGGAAAGCTGGGAAGGGTAATGGTGGACGCGGTTATCCATCTTCACATCCGCGAGGAGCGAGCGGGCCTTTTCCAGGGCGTCGCGTTTCTTCATCCCTCCCATATAGGCGGGGATCATCACATTTTCCAGGGCGGTAAAATCCTTGAGCAAATAGTGAAACTGGAAAATAAACCCCACCCGGCGGCTCCGGTAGGCGGTCAAAGCGCTTTCGGAAAGACCTGTAATCTCCGTCCCCGCGACCCGTACCGACCCGGAATCGCAATGATCCAGACCGCCCAGTATGTTAAGGAGCGTACTCTTCCCGCTGCCGCTCTGACCGGAAACCGCGATAGTCGTTCCCCGTTCTACGTCAAAGCCAACTCCCCGGAGCACGTAGAGCGTCTCTGTTCCGGAACGATAGGTTTTGACGATATTCTGTACCGATGCAAGAATTTCAGTATACGGCTCTTCACTCATAACGCAGTACCTCCGCCGGCCTCATTCGGGACACCCTGCCCGAGGCAAACCACGCCGCCGCCAGCGCCGACAAGAAACCGAATAGAAAGATAAGGATCGCCTCATGGGGAATAATCCGGGAAGGGATCTCTTTTATATAGAAGATAGCGGGGGAGAAAACGGCGAATTCTTCGCCGCCCGACGCTCCGAATAGCCCCGCCAGAACATTAATAAGGCCGATACAGAGGTTTACCGCCGCCTCCAGCATGACAAAGAACGGCCCGATGTTAAAGGCGACAATGAGTCCCAAGGCCATGCCCAAGCTTGCCCCGGCAAAACCGATGATGAACCCGTCCCATACAAAGATCAGCCGTACCGCCTTATCGCTGGCCCCCAGAGCCCGGAGAAGACCGATTTCTTCCCGGCGTTCTAGAACCGTCCGGCGCTGGGCTTGGAAGATATTGAGCCCTACCACGATAAAGATAAGCCCCACCAGGATGAACATAAGGAGTTTCTCCGTTCGCAAGGCGCCGAAAAACGCGCGGTTATAGTCCCGCCAGGAATGGAGATTCCACCCTCCGGGCCCCCCGGAGGGATCCAGGACGTTGCGGATCCGTTCCATTCCAAGGGTATCCTGCCAGCGGTTTTGGAGTTTTATCCCCAGAAAAATCTTGTCCCCAGGGCCGCTCAATACCTCCGCGTCGTCGAGCCTGATAAAAGCCCAGCCGAGATCGTATTCATAAAAACCGGAACGGAAGATCCCGGTAATGACAAAACGGGAATTGACCGGCGGAAGAACCTCCAGCCCCTCTTCCGCCAGAAGGCCCGCCAGAGAGGCGAGCGAAACTTTATCGTTCAGCCGGAGGGAAAGCCGGCGGGCCAGTTCCACTCCGATAATGATGGAATTGGGCGTTTCAAGGTTGAAGGAGCCTGCCTCAAAGGTAAGGCGCCCCGCCATGCCCCGGTCGGTTTCCAGCGCGTCCGGGGGGAGGCCCCGTAACACCGCCGCCTGCTGACCTTCCCGCCCTCCCTGGAGTATCCCCTGAAGCTCCCGAAAAGGCAGGGCTGAACGTACTAAAGCCAAGTCCCTAATTTTTTGAACCGCGGCGTCTCCTTCCGCTCCTCCGGGCAAGGGCTCCAGACGGATATGATACGAAGAAATTTCCACAATGCTTTCGATAAATCCCAGTTGAAAGCCGTTCATTACCGCCAAAATCACCGTTAGCGCCAGGACGCCGGTGAAGATCCCCAGCACGGCTAAAAAAGGCGAAGGGCCCCTGCCCCGGCGGGAAACATATCGCGCCGCGATAAACCCAATCCAACGGAAAGATCTCTTCACCGCCCACTCCCGGACGGACGCACCCGTTCTTCCCGTATCTTGCGGCCCTTCTCCCAAAACGCCCGGAGTATTACCTGCCCATTCATGTAAAGCTCCTCCACTTCCTGTTCCCCGTCTTTGCGGACGGTCCGTTCCAATACCCCTTTCAGGTAATTCCGTTCCAGGATACGATCTCCCGAACTATCGTACTCGTACTCGGTGAGCCGCTCATCGTCCCCGGATTTCCAGTAGACAGAGGCCAGTCTATCTCCAGACCAGGTGTTCCGCAACTCCCCCAAAACCGTCCCATCCTCGTCCCGCCGGGTCTCCGTAAGAACCCGCCCCCGGTTATCGGTTTCATACCGTACGCTGGAACCGGCGTTTCCAACGGAACCGGCGTTTCCGCTGGAACCGGCGTTTCCGCTGGAACCGGCGATGATAAGAATATCCTCCAAAAACTCCGACGAATACGCGGAACCGGGGCTGACAAAGTCCAAGTTCTTGGCGGCCCCCAAGACCAGGTGGGGAAAAGAGACCCGCGCCGGCTCCTGCGGAGATACTGACTCCGAAGGAGACGCCGGCTCCGAAGGAGACGCTGATTCTTGGCTCCGGTGAAACACCCGCTCCACCGCTCGAAGCGAAGAAGACCGGCTGTAATGGTAGGAATCGGTGTAGAGGAGTTCCTCATTTTCCCGGGTTTCTGCCCTGAGAAGCAGGGAACCGCTGTACATAAACGCAACGATTTGCTCGGTTCCATCGGCGTAGAGGCGGTGTTCCCCGGTGATAAGGCCCGTTTCTCCGTAAAGCTCGATAAATCCCGCCGGCGCTTTTGGCCGGTTCTCTTCTTCCTCCAGAGGAGCCGGCGTCTCCACAGGAGCCGGCGTCTCCTCTGGAGCCGGCGTCTCCACAGGAGACGGTGGTTTTTCTACCTCAAAGGCCGAAACAACCCGGGCGCGGCCCTTTTCGTCTCTGAAGATCCATTGCCGCCGAGAGGGGCTCTTGTTCTCATAGAGGGTTCGCAGCTCTATCTGGTAACCGCGTACATAATACGGCTTGAGGAGTTCCGATAGTTCCCCAAAGGGCAGGATTTCGATAGAGAGGGCGTATTTTCCCCGCAGGGCGGCGTGGGAAAAAGCCGGTTCTAGGGCCATACCGGCGGCGTTTGAAGCGTACCAGCGGGCTTCGCCGTACAGACCGGTTTCCCAGAGCAGGCAGCAGAGGAAGAAAAGCCCCCGGCGGAAGGACGAAAAATTAGTCAAGGCCGGCAAAGTCCATCGCGTACCGATGGGGATCAAAGGGTTTGATGTGTTCATATCCTTCACCATCGCAGATGAAGATAACCGGTAGTTTCAGCGTTTCCGCGAGGGAAAAAACCACTCCCCCCCGGGCGGTGGAATCGAACTTGGTAAGAATAACGCCGTCCAGTTTGACCGCTTGATGAAAAATTTCCGCCTGCGCCACGGCGTTCCGCCCGGTAGTGGCGTCCAGTACCAGCCATTTTGAATAGCGCGCGTCTGAGGCTTTGGATTCTACCACCCGGTCTATCTTTTTGAGCTCTTCCACCAGAGCCGTCTTGGTGTGCATCCGTCCCGCGGTATCGGCGATGATCAGGTCGCCGCCCCCGGCGTGGGCGGCTTCGAGGGCATCGTAGACCACTGCGGCGGGATCGCCTCCCTGTTTATGGGCTATCACCCGCAGCCCCAGCCGTTCCCCGTGGATCTTGAGCTGATCCACTGCGGCGGCCCGGAAGGTATCCGCCGCGGCAAGGATGGGCTTGCGGCGGTAGGCGTTCCGGCAGAGACCTGCCAGCTTGGCGGCGGTAGTGGTCTTTCCCACCCCGTTCACCCCCAAAAGGAGGATGACCTCGAGGCGCCCTTCTTGAGGGACAAAGCCGGGGACGCTCCGCTCCAGATATTCTTCCAGCAAAGCGGCCAAGGCGCGGCGGACATCGCCGGGAGCGGATATCCGTTCTTTTTTACAGCGCTCCCGAAGCCGCTCTACCGCCGTATATGCTTCGGCGGCGCCGAAATCGCCTTCTACCAGCAGATCCGAGAGATCTTCAAAAAGTTCTTCCGAAACCTTGGTTTGAAGGCCGAAAAAATTCCGTATTTTGTCTTTGAACCCGCTCACGCCCATATTCTCTTCCTCTCATTTATTTTGCGATGTTCGGTTGATTTTTACCTGATATGTACGCATACCGGTACATCCTGAACAGGCTTTCCGCCAGAAAACCGGCGGCTAAGGCGGTAGCGCCCATGTTGACATAGTACAGGGTAACGGCCCGGTTGTATAATTCGAGGGTCGGCAATGCTTCCGGACGCACATAGGTGTCTCGATACAGGGTATAAATACCGTTAACCAGAAACGCTACCGGCAGGGCGAGCCAAAACCTGCCGTAAGCGCCGTAAAAACCCCGCCTAAAACGGGTAACTTCCTTTTCTCCCGTGGGCATGGATACGGTCATCGTTATCTGGGGCCTTGTTTCGCCGCTCCGGATTATCGCGCCGCCGGTTTCCCCGTCGGGGGTTCTTACGTCGATGTATTCGGCCTCTCCGTGGAGCAGATCGAGGCTGAAGGGCGTTTCCCCCGCATACAGGGAACCCCGGTAAAGGATGCTGCCCGGCTTGCCGGGAATGTCCACCGTAAAACTGTTCTTGGGCAGCGGCTCTAGGTTGACAAAGATTTCCGTTAATTCGCCGCCGGCCAATTCCAAAGGTACGGTAACGGAACGGTGATCCGGCGCGGACACCGCGATTTCAACCTCACCTGAGGAGCGTTCCACTATCCCCGTTTCGCCCCGCCCGGCGAAGTCGCGGTTGATCAGCACCAGGGAATCCTCAGGGACGGCGTGGACAAGAACCGCCGCGGGGAGCGAACCGGCCACAACGGCGGTAATGCGTTCCGCCAGTTCATCCATGGCGGGGATAATATCGTCGAGGGAGAAGATCGTGCTGTCTTCGTACCGGTATGAACGGGTGTACAGGTTATAGATCCGCAGCGTAAGGTACACGCGGCCATGAAATTCCGATACCTCGGCGGTGAGAAAGGCGTCGGCTTTTTGGGCGGCGCAAAAATAGTATTCGCCGCCTTCCGCCGGTGCCGGGGGATACTTCCCTTCCCGGTTAGCGGCGGCGGGCGTGAAGACCGGCTTCGTTTCTATCGGCGGGACGGCGGACTCCGCCTTCCGGTACGCTTCTTCCAGCTTGAGGATCTCTTGGTCAAGGGCGGCTCGGTCACGCCGGTACTTCCAATCAGGATTCCCACTGAAAACAAGCATATCCCGCTCGTCCCGCTTCGCTTGAAGCTTTTTTCCGGCGTCCAAACGGGCCTTGGACATGGCGACGCCCTCGTAATAGGCGTATTCAGGGGAAACCCGTACCCGGCGTTCCACTTTGCCCAGGGACTGAACCAGATTCGCCGCCATTACTTCTCCGATAAGCTGCCGGGAAGGGGGAAGGGCCGATACGTCAAATGCGGTAACGCAGAAGACCCATTCCGCGTTGAGGGGAGTTTCCGGCGTTTCTTCGATCTTTCCGCCGGCATAGACCGGGAAAATTTCCCCAAAAAAGAACAGGCCAACGGTAAGAAACCCCAGATACCTATAACGCATGGGCGTTGTTCCAAGCGAAACGGAGGTATTCTTCGATAAAGGGATCGATTTCACCGTCCATGACCGCTTGAATATTCCCTATCTCCGTCTTGGTCCGGTAATCTTTGACCATGGTATACGGCTGGAAGACGTAAGACCGGATCTGATTCCCCCAAGAAATATCTTTTTTCTCTTGGGCAAACTTCTCGTTTTCTTTTTCTTTCTCCTGCCGGTAATACTCGTAGAGCCGGGCCCTGAGCATACTCATAGCGGTAGCCCGGTTCATCGTCTGGCTGCGCTCGCTTTGGCAGGCGACCACGATTCCCGTGGGCAGGTGGGTAAACCGCACGGCGCTGTCGGTTTTGTTTACATGCTGACCCCCGGCGCCGCCTGAGCGGTAGGTGTCTACCCGGAGATCTTCGCTCCGGATCTCCACCTCAATAGAATCGTCTAACACGGGAAACACATACGCCGACGCGAAGGAAGTATGCCGCCGGGCATTGGCGTCAAAGGGAGAAATCCGTACCAGCCGGTGTACCCCGCTTTCGCCTTTGAGATAGCCGTAGGCGTAAGCTCCCTCGATCCGGCACGTGGCGGACTTGATCCCCCCTTCGGCTTCCAGGCGGTCTACTTCCTCGATGGAAAAGCCCTTCCGTTCAGCCCAGCGGAGGTACATCCGGTAGAGCATCCCCGACCAGTCGCAGGCCTCGGTTCCCCCCGCTCCCGAATGGATCGTAAGGAAACAGCCGTTCTTGTCCACTTCTCCGCCCATCAGTTCCAGCACATTCTGTTTCTCGTACCGGCTCTGGAGTTCTTTGAGCGAAGCCTCGATTTCCGGGCTTTCCGATTCATCCTGGGCCTCGAGAGCCAGTTCGTAGAGCGTTTGGAGATCTTCAATGCCGAGCGCGAGGTTTTTCCAGGGCTCATAACGATTTTTAAGGCTCTTGAGTTCCGCCATGAGCTTTTCCGCGGCGGGAGGATCGTTCCAGAAATTCTCCGTTCCGGCTTGTTTTTCTAATTCCGCGATACGCAGGCCAAAGGAAACGCGCCCTGAACCTGGACAGTCAAAGACGCCTCCAGGCGTCTTCGATTTGCGCCCTCAATCCGGCGATTGGGGCTCCTAATTCGGATAAAAGCATACCTTAAAGATACGGAAAAGGAGGGATTCTGTAAAGGCTTACCCCTTCCGCTTTCCTAAAATCGTCTCCACGATTTCGGCAAAGCCTTCTCCGCACTCCCGCGAAGCGACAAAGGCGGGCATAGGCTTTATCATGCCCTGATAGCGGTGGATATTCGCCACAGCGCAGGCCAGGGGAAAATGGGTAAACATGGGCGCATCATTCGGGGAGTCCCCCACAAAGACCACTTCCCGCTTATCGAACTCTCCAAAACGGTGATGCAAGAAATAGTACGCCATGGAAAGCTTATCGTAGTTTCCCAGCCAAATATTGACATGTATAGAGGAAATCTTCGCCATGGCTCCCGCTTCAGCGGCTATGGCCCTGGCCCGTTCCGCCGCTTCCAGGGGCAGCGCCGGTTCCTCCTCGGCAAAGTCCAGGGCGATGTCGAAAAGCCGGGCAAATTGATCTTTGGCCACTCGCAGTCCCGGAACTTCCGACAAGGCCTTTTCCCTGATCCGCGCCAGCAGAGGATGATCGTTTCTGATTGCGGAGGGATGGTATTCCGTTTTGAGGATAGGAAGCCTGTCCGGCTCAGGCGCGGCGGTATCCGCCGGTTCTTCCCAAAAGGCCAGCGCGCCGTTTTCGCCTATTACGCCGTCCACCGGCCATTCCCTGACGATACAATCGCACCAGCCGGCGGGCCGTCCCGTAACCGGTACAACGGCGAGTCCCGCTTCCCTCAGTTCCCAGAGCGCCGAATACGCCGCCGCCGTAAGTTTGCCTTTTTTGGTCAACGTGTCGTCAATATCCGTAAGGACAAATCGAACGCGCTTCGCCTCGCTTTTGGTCATTTCGCTTATGGACCGCACCGGTTACCTCCAATGAGTGTCTGTTTTAATGGGCAGCCTACTATAATGAATTTCTATTATACCGTATCATATTTTCCTATATTAAAGTACGTTTCTTCCGATACTAAAGCATAACGATTGTTTCTTGGGAGGGGAACATGAATAACCGCATACTAACCGTATGCCGTTCTAGCATAATCTATACGGTTCACCGCGCCGCTCAAACGCCTCGGCAAAAAACCGATCGTGCCTCATATCCTCTTCCGTTTCATCTATCTGGATTATCAAGCCGGCTGCGGCGCATACCGCTCTGTCCGGAATTTTCTGGAATCCAGTTTATAACGCGAAAAACCCGCATGGGTAAACCTCCTTATTTTTTGGGAGGGGGAAATAAAAAAGCGCCCGTCATTTTTCTAGCAAAAGGACGGGGAACATCTAGAGGAGAATGAGAATGAGAATGAGGAAACGTATACTGTTCGTATTGTGTTTCATGTTGATCTTCGCGGCGGTCTGCGCCGCTCAGGTTCAAGCGCCGCAAACGGGTAATGGCACCTGGTATAAAACGACTTCGACAAGTTTAGCCGCTTCTCACGCGACACTGCCATTTGGTACCCGCGCCCAGGTGACCAACCTCGAAAACAATAAGTCGGTCGTTGTCACTATTACGAATCGTATTGCCTCTTCATCGACCCGGATTATCGATATGGCCGAGGGGCCCGCGAAACAAATCGGCATGAACGATACCGGTTCAACCCGCGTACGGATAGAAGTGCTGCGTTCCGGCAGGGAAACCGCGGAGGAACCCGCCGCGCCTACTCCTGCTCCCACGCCTGAACCGGAACCGACGCCCGCTCCTACTCCTGCTCCCGCGCCTGAACCGGAACCAGAACCGACGCCTGCTCCCGCTCCTGCTCCCGCACCGGAACCGACGCCCGCGCCCGCTCCCGCGCCGGTAGTAAGAGGCAGCAGCGTTACCAATATTACCATTACGATTCATTCTAAAGAGACCGTGCAGGCGGCTCCCGCGCCCGCTGCGCCGGTATATCAGCAGCCTGAACCGGCGCCCGCCCCTGTCCCCCAGGCCGGCGCGGCGCGCGTCCTCCCCCGGATGCCCGATCCGGCGAGTTCCTCAATCTACCGGGTGCAGGTTGGTTCCTTTATCTACCCCTTGCACGCGCAGGCCGCCCTGGAACGGGTAAGGAACCTTGGCTTTACCGCGGGATATGAACGGTTCGAAAACTATATCCGGGTTGTGATCCCCGGAATCCGGGCCGCGGATATGAGCGCGCTGGCGGTACGGCTCGGCGCGGCGGGCTTCCCGGAACTCTATATCAAGGAGGAACGGTAACCCTCACGGAAAAGCGGGTATTGCAGCTCAAAGGCCGCAATACCCGCGCTTTCTTGTGAAAAAACGCTCCGTATGTTGCCGGATTATCGAGGGAATCTAATGATATGGTACAAAAAGAGATCCATGAGCGTCGATTCCAGCGCGGAACCTGATGAGCGGATAAGGGTGTCGAACCGGGCGATAAGGCTGAGGCAACGTCCCGGATCGCCGTAGAGCCGGGCGGCTGATTCATAGTCTTTCCGTACCCGGGTGGACGCCAAGCCTATTTTTTTAAACTCAAAATCATTGGCGTTACCGGAATTCACCACGCCGAGGTAATCCCGAAGCTTTCTGAAACACCAAGCCAGCCCCGCCAGTATTGCCTGGGGGGGCTCTTTCGCGCCCAAAAGCGCGTGAAGGGTTTCCAGGCTTTTGGAGAGGTCTCCGGCGGCGATACGGGAAAAAAGGGTAAACGCCGATTCTTCCCTTGTGTGGGACAGCCAGGTTTCCACATCCTCCGCGGAGGCGGTTGCGCCTTCGCCCAGAAACAGCATGAGCCGGGTACACTCCCGGCGGAGCGCGTCGGTGTTGTTTTCCACCAGCTCCAGGATCGCTTCAATGCCCTCTTCGCTCACCCGGCGGCCTTCCCGCCGGAAAAAAGACGCGACCCAGTCATGCTTGCGGTTTTCAAAAAGCTCCCAGAAGATCCGTTTCGCGCCGCCGGGAATAGGTTTTTCCAGACGCTTGTCCACGCTGTTCCCATCGGAGATTAACACCAAAAAAGTATCGGCCTGGGGAGATTCCAGATACGAGGCCAGGAGTTCCGCATCTTCTTTTTTCTTGATGAGTTCCGCGTTTTTGATAAAAAAAAGCCGGGTATCCGAGAACAGAGAACCGTTCCGCAACTGAGAAACCATCTCCGAAACCGCCGTCTCCCCGGCATAGAAGGTAGTTTCTTCCAAGGTTCCGCCCGAAGCGCGGAGATTTTCCCTTAATTCGCCGACGGCATCTTGTTTTTCGCCGAGTTCAGGCCCTAAAAAGAGATACGAACAACCTTTTGCCATGATTACCGG
Organism: Treponema sp.; assembly: GCA_031257105.1. Classification (GTDB taxonomy): domain Bacteria; phylum Spirochaetota; class Spirochaetia; order Treponematales; family Breznakiellaceae; genus JAIRPG01. The sequence continues at coordinate 11,876 of JAIRPG010000048.1, read as the reverse complement.
TTAATAATTTCGAAAAACATGAACAACCCGGCCTTGAATCCGAACTTTTTGGCTGAAAATAGGCTGAAAGTCTTGATTTTCCGGCTGGAGCCGTATATGGTTCCGCTCTTTATAGTACCGTTTAACGGTCATGGCATCGTCTACCATCACAACGGCGATTTCTCCATTGTTGACCGTATCCTGTTTTTGCACAATGACCGTATCCCCATCTATGATCCCCGCGTCCCGCATAGAATCCCCCCGAATCGTGAGGGCGAAATACTGGGCGTTCTTCGAGAGATGTTCCCGGTGGACATGGACAAAACCGTCCCAGTTTTGTTCCGCCAGGATAGGCAGCCCCGCGGCTACCGTACCGAGAACCGGAATCGCCAGGAAGTCCCCGAAAATTTCCATTTCCCCGGCCTTTACAATTTCTATCGCGCGGGAACGCTTATTTACCCCACGGATTCGTTCTTTCCGCTTCAAAGCGGCGACATGATCATGGGCGCCTTTAACCGAAATAGAGAAATGATCGGCAATCTCCCGAATTGTCGGAGGATACGAGTGAATATTAATATGATCGGTAATAAAGTTCAGCACCTCTTGCTGCCGTATCGTAAGTTCTTTCATCGTTCTACCCTCACCTCATATTTTCGTAACTTGGCATGAAGATTACTCGGATACATTCCGATGGCTTCCGCCGTTCGGGATATAACGCCTTCATTTTTGGCAAGTTGATATTCTAAATACGTTTTTTCGAAAAGCCCTTTGGCCTCAGCGTAATTCATATTCAGTATATGAGCCGGTAGGGAGTTTTGTCCAACCGATCCGGAGGCGGACTCTGTTTTTTCCAGAGGCTTTTGAAAAAGTTCCCGCAAAGCCGTAAGCCCTATCTTATCGCTCTTCCCCATCACGGCGATACGTTCCGCCAGATTTTTCAGTTCCCGAACATTCCCCGGCCATCGGTACGAGCAGAGGAAATCCAGCGCTTCCGCGTCAAATTCAACATTCGCCATTTCCAGCTCCCGGAGAAAGTGGGAAAGCAGCAGGGGCACGTCTTCAACCCGTTCCCGCAGGGCCGGTACTTTGATGGGGATCACGTTCAGCCGGAAAAAGAGATCCCGCCGGAAACGGCCCGCTTCACATTCTCGGTCTAGGTCTTTGTTGCTGGCCGCCACAATACGGACATTGGTCTCGATGATCTTTTCGCCTCCGACCCGCTCGATTTTTTGTTCCTGTATCGCCCGCAGCACTTTTGCCTGCGCGGAAAGACTCATATCGCCGATCTCATCGAGAAAGAGGGTTCCCTTGTCGGCAAGCTCAAATCGGCCCCGCCGGCTGGAAACCGCGCCGGTAAAGGCCCCCTGTTCGTGACCGAAAAGTTCGCTTTCGATGAGCGTGTCGGGGATGGCGGCGCAGTTGACCTCCACAAACGCCTGGGCGCTCCGACCTGACAGGCCGTGTATGGCCCGGGCGGCCAGTTCCTTTCCCGTGCCGTTCTCCCCGCTGATGAGTATTCGGGCGTCGCTGGCGGCGGCCTGCCGGATCATTTCCCGAAACCGGGTGATGGCCGGGCTTGAACCGATAATCTCTTCCTTAACTTCGGCGTCTTTTTTGAGGCCCCTGTTCTCTTCCCTGAGTTTTTGCAGGGCCAGGGCATTGCGGCATACGGTAAGAACCCGGTCGAGGGAGAGCGGTTTTTCCAGAAAGTCGAAGGCTCCAAACTTAACCGCCCGAACCGCCATATCCACATTCGCGTGGCCGGAAATAACGATCACTTCAACGCCGGGCCACTCGAGACGCAGGCGCTGCAACGCTTCAAGCCCCCCCATACGGGGAAGCAGCACATCGAGAAAGATCAGATCCACCGGCTCCCGGTTCAAAATTTCCATACCGGCGAGGGCGTCCTCCGCGGTAAAGACCCGGTAACGCTCGTCTTCCAGGATCGCCGCCAGCGCGCTCCGGATTCCCGGCTCGTCATCGATAATGAGTATATTCGTCATGTTTCATCCTTCCCGTTTTCCGATCCCTCCGCCGGCGCGGCGCCGGATAGATTATCGGCAGGTAAATCAACAAAAAACGTGGTTCCCATGCCCGGCGCCGAATTAAACCAGATGGTTCCGCCGTGATCATTGACGATCCGCTCGACGATAGGCAAACCCAGGCCGGTTCCCGATGCCTTCGTCGTAAAATAGGGGGTAAAAATTCTTGGCTTGTCTTCTTCGGAAATTCCCTTGCCCGTGTCCCGGATACTCAACCTGCAATAGCGGCTCTCCCGTTTTTTAACGAGATCGGCGCGGATCTCGATGATCCCCCGTCCGTCCATGGCGTCTATCCCGTTAATGATAAGGTTGGTCAGCGCCTGGGCAATATGCCGCCGGTCGATGTGTATATACATATCTTCCAAATGTTCCAGATCGAAGCTTATCCCGGGGTGGGAGCTCCGGTAGAGGGCTATGGTCTCTTCCACCAGTTTTCGAACTCCCGTCCGGGAAGGAGAGGGCTCCAAAGGCCGGGAAAGCGTTCTAAATTCGGTGAGCAGCGCCGAAAGACCTTCCACTTCTTGAATGATGGCCAGCATAGAATCCTCCAGGATATCCCCAACGCGCCCGGGATCGTTCCGCCAGCGCCGCAAAACCCGTTCCGCGGAAAGTTTGATGGGGGTGAGGGGGTTCTTGATCTCGTGGGCGAGCTGCTGGGCCATGCTCTGCCAAATGGAAATTTTTTCCGCCTTTACGAGGGCGCTCCGGGTTTTTTCCAGATCCCGCACCATAGCGTTGAAAGAGCTGATCAAAAGTCCCAGTTCATCTCCCGGCAGGGACACGATCTGGATGGAAAAATTCCCCTCCGCCACCCGCCGGGTCGCCTCGGTCAGCTCCACGATAGGCTGGGTTACCCGCCGGGAAAAAGAAATTGCGATGATCACCGTCATAAGCAGGGTAGGAAGGAAGAACACCCCATAATAGAAGGCCAGCAGGGGCGCCATGTTGAGCCTGAGGGAATCGATCACTTCAAAGCGGGCCAACTCAGCCTCTACGATCTCCACCGTCCGGTCAAACCCCGCCCCCAAATCGCAGGTTACGACCCGTAGGGTATCCTCTTTGAGCAGGAGGGTATAACGGATCGCGTCCGTATCGCGGGGAATTTCACGGGCCGCGAAGCCGCGCCGCGCCGCCGGAGGGCGGGGCAGGATTCGGAGCGGGTCTCCCGCGAACGCCGCGCTCGTCCAGACGCCGTCTTCCCCTAAGCGGAAATCTTCCACCGCGGTTATATCCTGCGCGTTAAGTTCTTCCGGGTACTCCGCCCCTTCGGACAGCGCCGTTTCAAAGTTCGCCGCCCCGATGATCCGTTCAAACCGTTCCAACTGCATCGTATAGTTATCGATAGTCAGCCGCCGGGCTTCCAGAAGCCCCTGCTCCACATTAATGGCCCGCCAGAACCGCACCATTTCGTATACCGATTGGATGGTGATCACCGTTACCGGCGCGGATGCGAACATGACGATTACGATAAAATAGGCGAAGAGCCTGGTTTGGAACTTGCTCCCCGCTCGGCGGAAGATAAGATCCCGGATTAGATTGAAAACTGAAAAGGCCAGGAAAAAAAACAGCACCCCCGGAATGGTAAAAAATACTACCAAGGCAAGGGAACCCGGCATCCGTCCGTCCCGCAGCGTTTCTATAAAGAAAGACCGGGAAAACAACACCGTTAAGACGCAGAGGAGAAGATATATAAGGATCAAACCCCGGACATTGATGAGGAAGTATTTCGGGTGTATCCGAACCGTTTTCACGGGGCGGTACTAGTCTTCCTCAAACTTTGAGTCAAAAAGCTTAACCAGCGCGTCTAACGCGGCTTGTTCATCTTCCCCGTCGGCGATGATCTTGAGTTCCGTGCCGTAGGCCGCCCCCAGGGTGATGATCCCCATGATGGATTTTCCATTAATCCGGTCGCTTCCTTTTTCAAGATAGATACCGGCTTTGAAATCCTTCGTGGTCTGTACCAGGAGCGCCGCCGGCCTGGCATGAATACCGGCGCGGTTTTGTATCGTAACGTTTGCTTCTACCATAAATAACCCTATATGATGTCTTCTTGCCCAAAGTAAACAGAGCGGGCCTTGTTGCTTTCTATCCATTTAAGGACGTTCTGATTGAATTCCTTAGCGGAATTGTACCCCATTTTCTTGAGCCGCTCATTCATAGCCGCCGCTTCGATGATGATGGGAATGTTCCGGCCTGGTTTTACGGGAATTTCCAGCATGGGAACGTTGATTCCTAGTATATCCATTACCTTGTCCTCGATTCCCAGCCGGTCATAGACCTTTTGCGGATCCCACGCCTCCAACGCCACTACCAGTTGGATCTGCTTGCGGTCGCGGATGGCGCCCACGCCGTACAGGTGGGTAATGTTGATGATCCCCAATCCCCGAATTTCCATGTGGTGACCGATGATCCGGTTGGCGCCGGCCCCCAGCAGGATGTTACCGCTGACATTGCGAATGTCCACCACGTCATCCGCTACCAGCCGGTGGCCTCGCTCGATCAACTCCAGGGCGGTCTCGCTCTTGCCTACTCCCGAATCCCCCAGGATGAGGATCCCCACGCCGTAAACCTCTACCAGCACCCCATGGATGCTTTTCTGAGGGGCGAATATATCCGCCAGTATCCGCATGAGCCGGGCTATGAATTCCGATGTCTCTAAATCGGTCTGAAGTACCGGGCATTGCGCGTTCTCGGCTTCCTCAAAGAAGCCGGCGTCAGGGCAAAGGTTATGGGTCACGATGCAGCAGGGAATGGTATAGCTGAACATCTGCCGGATCGTGTCGATCTTCCCTTCATCGGAAAGCTTCTGAAGATAGGAGACCTCTCCCCGTCCTAAGATCTGTATCCGCCGGTAGGCAAAGGAATCATAAAAGCCCGAAAGTGCAAGCCCCGGACGGTTCAGTTCCGGTACGGTAATCTCCCGCGAAAGTCCCTTCCTCCCCCCGGCGCAGTGGAGGTTAAGGGAGTTATGTTCCTTTAAATCGATATTGATCAAATCTAATACGGTAAACCGCTTTACGGGCATGATTCCAGCATACTCGAAAGGAGGCGGATTTTGCAACAGCCTCTCTTGACACACTTTCTGAGGGTATGATAAATTAAGGTCATCGTTTAGGGAGAAGGGCTTCTGGCCGGGCAATAGCGCAGTTGGTTTAGCGTACAAGTCTGGGGGACTTGGGGTCCCCGGTTCGAATCCGGGTTGCCCGACCAGAGGATTTCCCTTGCAAGGCTCATTCTTTGTAACACAAGGAATGAGCCTTTTTTATGAGGCTGTTGCAAAACTATTGAGGCGAACCGGCGGATAGGATATACTTGCCCTATGACCCTTTCAAGCCGTAACAACCTATTGAAGGTCGGTATAGTGGTCGGTATAGCGGCGCTGGTCATGATCTCCGTTCTTGCTTTTCGGATGTTGCCCCTTTACCCGGATCTGACGGCCATGGCGATTAAACGAGCGCCGGGACTTATCCAGTTATTGACCGGACGGTTCTTCAAGCCGGTTCCCGCTGTTTCCTTTGTCACGATGGTTGCGGCGGTGGCCTATGCCTTTATCACCCTGAGCGTTATCTACTACTTTTTTGAGAAAACACTCGCCGCAGAGATACTTTTTCTTGCCCTTTTCGTTTTTTCATTTATCTTTGAAGGAATTCGCGTTACGGCGCCGTTGTGGATGCTCTATGAACTCCCCGGCATATACATCACCTTGTCATTCAGGGTGTTGTTTTTTGCCCGATTCTTCGGGATTTTTTCGCTGTTTACCGCGAGCCTCTACGCATCGGGTATGGAAATGCGAAGACAGGAGAACTTTGTCCTTATCGGCGTCGCGGCGGCCTTTGTTTTTGCCCTCGGTATCCCCATTGACGGGCTCTCCTGGGACAGCAGTTTAAACATGGTAAGCGGCTATTCTACCATGCTCAAATTAGTTGAAATCGGCGTCATCCTGATAACAATGGCGAGCTTTTTTATCGCCGCCTATTCACGGGGTTCCAGGGAATATCTGATTATCGGAGGCGGCTCTTTTCTCGCCGTGCTGGGCAGAAATATGCTTTTCAGTTCCGACACATGGCTTACTCCCCTGCCGGCCCTGGCGCTTCTGGTAACGGGTACCTGGTTCATGTGCGCCCAGATACGCAAAGTCTACCTTTGGTTATAACCCCTCCCCGGGAGGCGAGCGTTACACGTTACAAGCCACTCGTCCTGTCCCGGCGCTCGATGCTCACCCATTTTTCTTATAAAAGCTGAACAACAAAACCTACGGTGAGGGGCAGCGCGATGTTGTCGTAATCTTTCAGGGGAAGGGCTTCCACCAAAGTAGCGGTCAGCGCCGCGAAGAAAGCCGTCCTGAAGCTCGGCGTTACCAGGTAGGAACTTATCAACACGGCGAAGAAGCAGGCCAGAGAACCTTCAATGCTTTTGCCTATTAAAAAAGCCGGGCGTATCCTTCCGAACAGCTTACCAATTAAGCTGGCCGCTCCGTCCCCAAAAGCCAGGGCATATATGGCGATAGACGCCGCCGGTGAAGGATACAAGAGCAGGGAGAGGAGCGCGCCCAGCCCAAGAGTCACCGGCCCCAGTACAAAGCATCCCCGATCCCGGGGCCGGGAGGCTAGGCTGGTAAGGCGGGAAATAACGGGAACCTGTATTCCTGCCAGGCGGAAAGATTCCAGACCGGCATACGCCAGCGTTCCGGCTATTAAGAGGTATACGGTGAACAGGCGGTTCATCGCCGCCATGGGGGGGCTTATGGCAATCAGAACGTGAAAGGCTTTCCTAATCAGCTCCGACTTGATTTCACTATAAAAAAGAATCTTTTCCATCTGGAAAGTACGGGAAACCGCTATCGGCTTTTCAGAATTATCTTTCATCATACTTTCTTTGTTAGCAAATTCCATGCCAAATAGCGCGGCTCGGAACAGCAGAAAAGAAAATCTGCAAATTTTTCACTATTACGTACACACGGATAATAGGTAAGTTGTTGTATAATAACAAGTTACCTATTTCTCCTATACGGCTCAACCGGTATAACAAGCAGCCGTAAGCGGCGTTACCAGAACGTGAAGTGTCTTTCATGTTCTATTTGTCTATAAAAATAGACATATCCATATCAAAAAATACTACCCGGAGGTTCCTGGTACCGTTTGTTATGCGGTATGGTATAATGAGCCATGTTGCTTTCCGATGTGGTGATCATTCTTTGCCGGCCTTCTGAACCGGGGAATGTCGGAGCGGTATGCCGGGCTATGAAGAATATGGGGCTTTCTCGATTGCGGCTGGTTTCCCCGGAGCCTATGGACGAAGGGACAATCCGGGCGCGGACGGTTCATGCGCCGGATATATGGGAGGGAGCGGAGATATTCGCGTCTCTTGCCGAGGCGTCGGCTGATTGCGCCTTTGTTGCCGGCGTTACCCGCCGCCGGGGGCTCAGGCGGAAAAACATCACCCTGGATCCCAGGGAACTAGCCGAATGGCTCCGGGAACGGCATGGCAGGACAGCTCTCGTATTTGGCAATGAACGCGCCGGTCTTGAAGCCGGCGAGCTCGCGTTCTGCGGCGTCGCCTCTCATATTCCCTCCGCCGACGCTTTTCCTTCCCTCAATTTGTCCCACGCGGTACAGATCTACGCCTATGAGCTTTTCCGCGTTTTGGGCGCGGCGGCGGAGGCTCCCGCTCAAGGGGCCTGGGTTCCCCTTGTCGGGCCGGAACTCGATGCCCTGGCCGCATCGGTAACGGGTTCCCTGGCCTCTCTCGGCTTTTACAAGCAGCCGGGGCGGGAAGATCAGGAACGTTTTTTCCGGGATGTGTTTTCCCGCGCGGGGTTGACGGCCCGGGAAGGAGCCTATATGGAGGCTATCTTTGCGAAGGCCGCCCGGTTGGGGAAAAAACGGTCCCGGGAATTCGACGCCGGTGGCCCTGGTTCATCTCCTTGAACAGACAGGGGAAACGCGGTAGGATGATTCTATGAAAAAGGACATCATTCTTGCGGGAGTAGGAGGTCAAGGAGCGCTTTCCATTGCGGCAATCATCGCCCAAGCCGCGGTATCTTCGGAATTGACGGTACGGCAATCCGAAGTACACGGCATGGCCCAGCGAGGCGGCGCGGTTCTGGCCCATCTGCGGATCTCTAACGGCCCGATCCATGGCGATCTGGTTCCCCAAGGCGGCGCGGATTTGATTATTTCCATGGAACCCCTGGAAAGCCTTCGTTACGCGGCATGGCTTTCCCCAGAAGGGGCTCTGGTGAGCGCGGCGGATCCCTTTATAAACATCCCCGATTACCCGGAAACAGCCGATATACTCTCGGTTATCCGGAGTTTTCCCCTGTTCCGGCTGGTTGAGGCCGCGTCTCTGGCAAAACAGGCGGGACTTCCCCGGGCCGTCAACATGGTCATGGTGGGAGCCGCTTCCCCGTTTCTCTCCATCTCTGGAACGATACTGGAAAAGACGATCTCCGCGGCCTTTGCCGGCAAAGATCCCCTGGTGGCGGAGGCAAACATAAAAGCCTTTCGTCTTGGACGAGACGGCGGCCCGATAAAGTAGATCTGTTCGGAAATCAACCGGGTTTCCGGACAGATCCCGTAAGTTTACGTCTTGAATATACCGAAAATAAGTCAGGTACAAGATGCTTTCTGAAGAACTGAAAAGTTTATTGATCCAGGTAATCACTTCATGGCAGGTTATCGCCGTTACGGTGGTGGTGTTTCTGTATTTCCTGCTGGTCACCTACGTGGCCCGTCTCTATTACCATCCGCGGGTGACCAAGCGCCGGGTTTCTCCACCCTCGTCTAAAAAAATCAAGCAGCTTGCCAAAGCCGCCCCAGAAGTAAGCGACAGCGAAGATTTAGGGCTGGTGGAAGAATCATCATAAGCCGCAGGCGCCGTCTTCTCCGGGCGTAGTCTTCTCCTTAATAAAAGCAAAACCGTAACTCCTCCCCATAAAAGAGAGAAACGCTCGGCGGCGGTTCCTCAAGGAGGCGGTAATGGTGGATTCCGGTGAAAAAGAACCGGATGCGGTTTTAGCGGACTTTTTCAACGAAGCGGCAAAACGGTTCTTTGGATATTCCTACCTGTTCCCCTATCAGCGCCTGGTGGCGGCAAACATCTTGGAAGCCGCTCGACACCGGGGAATCCCGGTACAGACGCCCGGCGGCGCGGAGCGCGGCGAACAGCCGTTTTTTCAAGATGACGCCCGCGCTTCCGATTCGGGATGCCTGGGCCGCCAGATAGTGATCCTTCCTACCGGATCGGGGAAATCGCTCTGCTTCCAACTGCCCGCCGTGTTCATGGAGGGGATCACGCTGGTCATATACCCCATTCTTTCCCTCATGGCGGATCAGGAACGCCGTCTGCGTGAACGGGGATTCGATCCGGTTACGCTGCGGGGAGGGCAATGCGGGGAAGAACGGGAAGCGCTTTGGAAAAAACTGCGTTCTGGAAAGAGCAAATTCATTATCGCCAATCCGGAAGTTCTGCTTACTCCCCCGGTAATGAACCGATTAGGCAGCCTCGGCATCGCCCACGTAGTAGTTGACGAGGCCCACTGCGTCGGTGAATGGGGTGAAAGCTTCAGGCCGTCTTACCTGGAGATAGGCCGGATCATTGAGGCATCGGGAGCCCCGCTCATAACCGCCTTTACCGCCACTGCCGGCGCGCCGGTATTGGAAAAAATAGAGCGGTACATCTTCGGCGGCGGCGCTCACCTGATTTCCGGCAGCCCGAACCGCCCTAACATTACCTATTCAGCTTTGGGCTGCGTACTTCGGGATCTGGCGGTACGGGATCTGCTCTTAACAAACAGCCGCCCGGCTATTGTGTTCTGTTCTTCAAGACCGGGCGCCGAGCGGCTTGCCCATTACCTTCGCGAGAAACTGCGCGAAGAAGGCGCGGCCTGGTACGGCGAAGTCCGGTATTATCACGCCGGTCTAGACAAATCGGAGCGGGCGGAAGTGGAACGGTGGTTTCTGCGTAACCGCGAGGCGGTACTGGCGGCAACCTGCGCCTTCGGTATGGGCATTGACAAGGCGGACATACGCACGGTGATCCACCGGGATTGCCCGCCTTCGGTGGAAGCGTATCTTCAGGAAACGGGCAGGGCTGGCCGCGATGGGCTCCCGTCCAAGGCCATACTCCTCTGGGGCCCCGATGACCAGATGAGTCTACGGCGAGCCGGCTCCGAACAGGAGAAGGCGCGTCTTACCGGCCTCTTGAATTACGCTCGGGACATAAGCCGGTGTAGAAGAAAGACGCTGCTGGAATTGCTGCGCTATGATGATAGTGACGCTATCAGCGCTGATACCTCCTGTTGCGATGTCTGCGAAAAGCGGGTAAGCGCCGCGCTTAGGGAAGAATCCGGCATCGTTGATTTCTTCCGCCGGAACCGGAGGCGGTACACGATAAGCGAAGCGGCCTCGATACTGGCCGGGGGAGACATCAACTGGGCGGAGGAGGAAGCGCGGGCGGCTATCGGCTGCCTCCTCAAAATCGGGAAGCTAAAAACGCTGAAAAGTTTTTTCTGGAAAGGAAAAATAACCGTTTCCGGTGAACCTCTTACACCGCAGCAATTCCGAATATCGTTATGCTAATAACGAGTGTCTGTCTATAATGTAGACACATTATAGACAGACTACCTTAAAATCGCCGCACCGCCCGGATTGTATAATTCCTACTTGCATTATGGATCAAACCACCTTCTTGATTGCCGTCGCTAAAATTTTGCGCCCAAACAGCATCCCATAAACCTACACCGATAACTTCTGATGATGACCAATGTATATCTGCCCAATCAACTATCTGTGATATTCTGACCAAGTTTATATACATAAGATTTAGTTCATCCTTACTCGGTAAAAACCAGTCTGTGAAACCGCCACCCCTGTAAGCCTCACAAAGCATAGCGGCCATTCCACCTGATTTTGAGATGAGTTGAGTGTTTTGAATTCCGGTTCCTACCTCTGTCTTGGTTCCATCTACTTTCATCATTGGAGCCTTCCCCAAGTCGTTTCTCGATACTTCCATATATTGCCAACCGCCGCTTCTATTACCTTTATCATAAAAAATTATACCGCCACCAGATCCGGTATCACCTATACGGTAAGCAGGTGTTGGTGGCGTTACAGAAGCCGGCGTCTGTGTTGCAGTTGATAGTCCTGAAGTTGAAGCGGTTGCCATAGCTCCAGAACCAGCTCCATCTCTTGTTGCAAGTAATGTTTCAATTCTTGTTGTTTTTGCCAAGTCTGCCAAATACGATACAGCTACCGTTGCGGTTTCTATATTGATTGCCTTTAATGTTAGACTGTAAACATCTCCTAAATCAGCAAGTGTGCCTGTCACAATAGCCCCTGCTCCTAAAAGTTTTCCAATAGATTTTGCAGATTCGTCATCCACTTCCCCTGAAAGTTGAAACCCTTGCTCTTCACGGACTTTATCAAGGTTGGCACGATCAACCACAACCAGATTCCCATTGCCTACTATTGCCGATTCAAGCCTTGTTAAAACCTGTGTGGAAAAAGCAGTTGAAGGAGATGCAACGCTTACGAGAGCTACCATAGTTCCTGCCGGGATTCTTCTTTCCATCTGTGTAGCCGCCTGACTTATTGCCGTATCCAAATCCAAGCCGGCTACATTGGTTGCAGGCTTACTTGCACAAGCACACAAAATCGCAACCAACCCAATTACAAAAAGTTTCTTCATTTCATTCTCCTTATGATGTTTCTTCATTATAAGTAAATACATTATTTTATGCAATATAGACTCCACCTATTATATGGTATTTCAAAAACCCGAATGAGTTTTTAGAAATACCCTTTCTCAAATGGAGGGACTATGGAAACAGTCCAAAATTCGGGCGGCGCGGCGTTT
>JAIRPG010000029.1 GCA_031257105.1 Treponema sp. | reverse complement strand
AACCGGTATCTATGGAGTTTACTATCGGTATTTATGGAGTTTACTATCGGTATTTATGGAGTTTACTATCGGTATCTATGGAGTTTACTATCGGTATCTATGGAGTTTACTATCGGTATCGCAAATTTTTTACCTTATAATTCATTGTATTATAAAGATTTACCGAAGCATTTTTCATGACCAGAATTATAAGAATTATGAGAATTATAAGAATTAAGCTTTTTTATTATTATCCAAGGATAGAGAAAAAATCCGATGCCCGATGATCCTGTTCTGGTTAATACACCAGAGACCCTAGGCGTAACTCCGCGTTATGTCATCCAGCATAACACCGTAAGCCGGGGTGCCCATGGACTGTCAGCCACCGCGCAGAAACTTGCGGCCATGGCCATGGCGCTGATCCCTCCCGACCTGTCCAGCCTGACCGCCGCTTTTACCTTCCCGGAGTTCTGCAATGCCCTAGGGATGCCGGTAGGCGGGGAAACCTATGAAATTTTCAAGAAAGCCGTTGACGAGTGCATGGAATGTTATATCACCGTAGAGACCGAACCGGATGAGAAGGGTAAGCGGTTTTGGAAAAAATTTACCTGGTTCACGGTTTCAACCTTTGATGAAAAAACCGGCCAGGCCACTATGAAATTTTCTGACGAACTGGCGGCCTTTCTTATGGCGCTCAAATGGATGTACTCAAAACTGAATCTTCCCGACATCGGCTCTCTGCAAAGCCGCTACGCGATCAAGCTCTTTGAAATGGCCATGAGCTACCGGAGCCTAAAAGGGAAAAATGGCAACGCCGGGGAGAGCTGGTATTTTGAACGGCCAATCAAGGAACTGCGGATGATCCTTGGGGTCCCCGAAAAAGCCTACAAAGAAACGCATCTTTTCAAGCAGTACGCCATAGAAAAACCGATCAAGGAACTAAATAATGCCGGGATAGGGCTGGAGATAAGGCCGGAAGGGATCAAACAGGGCCGGCGGATTGTGGCTATCCGCTTTGACTGTAGACATGTCCCCCGTACCGCCCGGGGAAAGCGGGGTGGAGCAAAAGCGCTGCCCCTTCCCGAACCAAGCCCGAAAACCGAGGATCTGCGGGAAGAAAAGGAACTGCAGCATCTCAAGGAACGATACCCGGAAGAATTCGCCGAACGCTACCAGTCCGCGATGGACAGCCGCCCGGAATTTCTCCAAGACAGCGAGATCGGCGCGGCCTTTGCCGAAGCCCGGGCGCTTTTAGAACTCCGGGATAAATACGGCGTCGTTAAGTAAGTTGGGGGTTTGAAGAATCCTCAACGAATTCCCGCCAGCTTCTACCCCCTAAACCTTACCCCTAAATCCCCATTGCGGGATCCAACCGGAAGGCGTATAGTTAAGACAATCCATGCCCGGCGAGAGCGATCTTGCCGGGCTTGGGAACGCTGCCGTTTATTCCTTGCGGATCAAGAGGGGGGAGCTTCCCCCTAGTCTGGTTTGCCGAGGGTGAATGTAATGCCGCCTTGGAGAGCCCCTTAAGAAGCAATGATTAAATCCTATTAGTCAGCGCCGCCCTTGGGTTTCCCGGTTCGGTTTCGTCTATTCGCCCCTGGCATTGGCCAGGGGCTTTTTTTGCGGGGCCGGAGCGGAATTGAACTCAAAACCAAAGGAGGGCGGCCATGTACGACCCAAAATCGACCAAGGCGGAAGAATTTATTGACCATGAGGAGATCCTGGAGACCATAGCCTACGCCCAGCGCGTAAAGGACGACCGGAACGCCGTCGACAGTATTCTCTCAAAGGCCCGGGAGCAGAAGGGGCTGAACCACCGCGAAGCCTCCGTACTGCTTGCCTGTGATGATCCCGAAAAGGTCCGGGAAATATTCGACCTTGCCTACCAGATCAAACAGGAATTTTACGGCAACCGGATCGTGCTGTTCGCCCCCCTGTACCTCTCAAACTACTGCGTCAACGGCTGCCGCTACTGTCCCTATCATTACGGCTCCGGCATGGCCCGGAAGAAACTGACCCAGGAAGAGATCTACGCGGAAACCGTGGCCCTCCAGGATATGGGGCATAAGCGGCTTGCCGTTGAGTCCGGGGAAGACCCGGTCAACAACCCGATAGAGTATATCCTCGAAAGCCTGGGGACCATATACGGCGTAAAGCATAAGAACGGGGCCATCCGCCGGGTCAACGTCAACATAGCCGGGACCACCGTCGAGAATTACCGGAAGCTCCGGGATGCCGGCATCGGCACCTATATCCTGTTTCAGGAGACCTACCACAAGGCAGGCTATGAGCAGCTCCACCCCAAGGGCCCCAAGCACAACTACGCCTATCATACCGAGGCCATGGACCGGGCCATGGATGGCGGCATAGACGATGTGGGACTCGGCGTCCTCTTCGGGCTTGAGAACTACGCCTACGAATTCGCGGGCCAGCTTATGCACGCCGAGCACCTTGAGGCCCTCCACGGCGTGGGGCCCCATACGATCAGCGTCCCCCGGGTAAAACCCGCCCAGGGCGTTGACCCCGGTTCCTTTGAGGGGGGCATAAGCGATGAACTCTTTGAAAAGCTCGCGGCCTGTATCCGCATCGCCGTGCCCTATACGGGCATGATCATCTCAACCCGGGAGGGCCGGAAGGTCCGAGAGAAGATGCTGCGCTCCGGGGTTTCCCAGATAAGCGGCGCGTCCCGGACCTCGGTGGGAGGCTATGCCGAAGGCGGCGATGTAAACGGCGCGGAGCCCGACGACGATACCCGGCAGTTCGAGGTATCCGATACCCGGACCCTGGACGAGGTGATTCGCTGGCTCATCGATTCCGGGTATGTCCCGAGTTTTTGCACCGCCTGTTACCGGGAGGGGCGGACCGGCGACCGCTTCATGGAACTCTGCAAGCGGAAGCAGATACTGAACTGCTGCCACCCCAACGCCCTGATGACCCTCAAGGAATATTTGGTCGATTACGCCTCATCGCCGACCCGGGATGCCGGGGACAAGCTGATAGCGCGGGAGCTTGACCATATCCCCAAGGAAAAGGTCCGGGATCTGGTGCGGAAAAACCTCGTGAACATCGAGCATGGCCAGCGGGACTTTCGGCTATAATGTTAAGCAATGCGGGGCGCCGCCCCGCGCCCCGCCGGGGGAACTCGTTCCCCCGGACCCCCATTTTGTAATACAAAAAACTACCTGGGTAGTTTATTAGCCTACAAATCGGCTATTGCCTCAAGGATCGCGTCGATTTCCGCTTCCGTGGTCCCCCGGCCAAAGCTGAAGCGGACCGTCCCGCCGGGAAAGGTCCCCGCGGTCTTATGGGCCAGGGGGGAACAGTGCAGCCCGCTCCGGGTAATAATGCCCCAGCCATCAAAGAGCCGCCGGGCAAGCTCCCCGGCGTCGCAGCCGGGGATCGTAAGGGAAACGACCGCCACGCTCCGTTCCGGATCGCCGGTCCCGCAGATCCGCGGCTTCCGCAGCCCCCGCAGCCCCGCGATAAACCGGGACGTTAGGGATCGATCCCGCTCCCGTATTGTTTCGATGCCGATGCTGAGCAGCTCCTCGACGGATGCGGCAAGGCTCAGGATGCCCAGGGTGTTTTGCGTGCCCGGCTCAAACTTGTCAGGCAGGAACTCAGGCATGGCAAGGGAATGGGAGCCGCTGCCGGTGCCCCCAAGGATCCAGGGCCGCATTGCGGCGGCGGCGGATTTCCCAAGGACCAGGCCGCCGGCCCCCGCGAGGCCCCCAAGCCCCTTATGCCCCGCAAAAACGGCGGCGTCGCAGGTTTCGTCCAGGGCAAAGGGAATATGGCCCCCGGTCTGCGCCAGGTCCACAATCGTGCGGATCCCTGCTTCATGGGCAATCCTGAAGCACTCCCCAACAGGCAATAGGGTACCAAGAACGTTTGAGGCGTGGGTCATAACGAGGAGTCTCGTGGTTTTTCCGATGGCCCTGCGGAGGGTCCCGGGATCCAGGGAACCGTCTTGAGCGCAGGGGAGCCATACCAGGTCTATCACGCCGCGTTCCCGGAGGTCCTCAAGGGGGCGGGCCGCGGCGTTGTGTTCCACGCTTGTGGCCAGGACCTGATCCCCGGGCCGTACCAGGCCCTGGATGGCCATATTGAGCGCCGCCGTCGCGCCGCTGGTGAAGATCACCCGCAGGGGATCGGCTGCGCCAAAGAGCGTTCCGATGGCCCGCCGGGCCCGGAGGGCTATGGCCCCGGCCTCAAGGCCCTCGAAATTCCGCCCGGCGTTGAGGTGGAGGCCCCCCAGGTACTCCTTGAGTTCCCGGGCTACCGCCTCGGACAGGGCCGGCGCGGTGGCGGCGTAGTTGGCGTATATCCCCATGTCATATCGTGATGACGCTGGACGCCTGGGCCAAGCGCCGGCATATCGCCATCATGTCGACGATACTGCCCACGGCAAGGGCTTCGCTCAGCTTATAGTAGTTGGCGCAGGTTCCGCAGGTGTATATCCCCGTCCCCTTTTCCTCCAGGGCCTTGAGGTCGGGAACGGTGTTCGCCCCTTCGGTGGTAAGCCGGGCTCCGCCGTTCAAAAAGATGAGGGCCTCGGGGGGCGGATCCAATTGGGCGAGGGAAAAGATAAAGCCCTTGATGAGGAGCTTGCCCAGGTCCTCGGCGCCCCGGCCCATGCTGTCCGCGGTGATGAGCACCACCGGCCCGCGCCCGCC
This sequence comes from Treponema sp., assembly GCA_031257105.1. GTDB lineage: Bacteria > Spirochaetota > Spirochaetia > Treponematales > Breznakiellaceae > JAIRPG01. Next base: position 9,261 of record JAIRPG010000029.1, on the reverse strand, counting down.
GCTTTCGGCGCCCCCGCCTGACATGAGGGTGTCAGGGGCCGGGGAGGGCAGACCACATTCAGGCGCGGCCCCGGTATTGATGATGTTCGCCCGGTATTGGGATGGCCCATCCTCGGTATAGGAAAAACCGCGGCCCGTTCCCTTTGCCATCTTTTCGAGGTTCTGCACCGCGGCCATATTATCAACCAGCACCGTTACCCCTGCCGGGTCCCCCGCCGGGTCCTCCAGGGCCTTTTTTGCGTTTACCACCGGTATCGGGCAGGGCTGGCCCCGCATATCCAAGGTCTTCATAGACGCCTCCTCTTTTTGTCTTATTTGTCTTATCTGAACAGCACCGGCTTTTCCAAGCGCGGCGCGACTTCGCCGATGAGCGCGGCGCTGGAATCGCCCCCTTCCCGGATACGGGCCGCGAGGGCCGGCGCTTCCTCCGGCGGGGCGGCTATCAAAAGCCCCCCGGAGGTCTGGGGATCAAAGAACAGCTCCTGGGTAACAAAGGGGAGGGCGCTTACATCGACGGCTGGCCCCGCCCGGTTGCGGTTGCGCTGCCCGGCGGCGCTTAGGAGGTACTCGCCGGCGTAAGCCGCCGCCTCCTGAATATACGGCACGGCTTCCGGATAGAGGATCAGGCTCGATGAGTCCCCGGCCATCTCCAGGGCGTGGACTAAAAGCCCAAACCCGGTAATATCCGTACAGGCGCTGACCTGGAAATCCGCCATGGCCTCGCAGGCGGAGCGGTTCAGCCGCTCCATCGAGGCTATCGCCTGCTTGAGCGCCCGCTCATCCGCCATACCCGCCCGCAGGGCCGCCATGATGATCCCCACCCCGAGGGGTTTCGTGAGGATGAGGCTATGCCCCGGCTTTGGGGTATTGTTCCGGATAAGCTTGGCGGTCTCGACGATGCCGGCCACGGCAAGCCCATACTTGGGTTCCCGGTCGTATATCGAGTGGCCCCCGCCCAGGACGGCGCCGGCCTCGGCGATCTTCTCCGCCCCGCCGGCCAGAATTTCCGCCAGGACCCCCTTATCCATGGCCTCGGGGAAACAGACCAGGTTGAGGGCCAGAAAGGGACGGCCCCCCATGGCCCATACGTCGCTGAGGGCGTTCGCCGCCGCGATGCGGCCAAAGGTTCCCGGTTCATCGATCATGGGGGGAAAAAAATCAACGGTGAAGATAAGGGAGCGCTCCCCGTCAAGCCGGTAGATCGCGGCGTCGTCGCAGGAATCGTAGCCGACCAGCAGGCGCTCGTCGCTGTTCTTGGGGAGCCCCGCCAGCAAGCGGGCCAGCCCTTCGCTCTCTATCTTTGCCCCGCAGCCGCCGCTTAGGCAGTTTGACAGCAGGGATTCAGGGCCGCTTTCCATCGGGTCCTCCGTGCTCAGTATTTAAGGGCAGCTTGCGGTAGGCCGCGCCCTCGGGTTCCCGGAGGTAGGCTTCGCTCAGGGTGATTCCCCGTTCCGCAAGGAACGCGGCGGCCCCGGCGAGGTCCTGGGGCAAGAAGCGGAGGCAGAACCCGCAGCCCCCCCGGATGCTGGAGGGGGTGGGCATGACCCGGACCGGGAACTTCCGCTCCGCCAGGGCCTGTTCCGCCATAATGGCCTGCGCGACGCTCTCGAAGCAGACGAGGGCCTCTTCCCCCGGCCTTCCCTCCGTCATCCTGCCCTCGCTTTGACCCGGCGGGTCAAAAATGGCGGAGGCGTGTGAGAATCGAACTCACCAAGGACGTTTCCACCCTTTGACGGATTTGAAGTCCGCAGCCGCCACCAGACGGCCTTCACCTCCCCGCGGCAATTCCCAGAGTATAGGGGAGCTTGCCCGGACCGGCAAGGAGCGCCGCCCCGCCCCGCCTGGCCTGGAAGCGGACAGCCCCTTTTCTTGACAACGCGCCGCATTTTGTAGTACAATAGCCTACCCTTGTAACCTTAAAAACTACATTTAGGGTAAATTATAATCAGGAGCCTTATATGATCAAGCCGGCATCCCGGACATTACCGGAAATTTTTGAATCCTTCGGCGAGGCCCGCCGGAACGGATTCCTCGCCATGAAGGCCCTCAAGGACGAGGGCCGGGGGGTAGTGGGGACCTTCTGCACCTATGTGCCGGTGGAACTCATCATGGCGGCGGGGCTTATCCCCGTGGGGCTCTGCTCCACCAGTGACGAGACCATCCCCGAGGCGGAAAAGACCCTGCCCCGCAACCTCTGTCCCCTGATCAAGGCAAGCTACGGCTTCGCCGTTACCGACAAGTGCCCCTATATGTACTTCGCGGACCTCGTGGTTGGGGAGACCACCTGCGACGGCAAGATCAAGATGTACGAACTTTTGGGGAAGCTCAAGGAGGTCCATGTGATGGACCTGCCCCGCACCCAGCATAAGGCGGGGTCCCGGGCCCTCTGGCTCGCCGAGATCCGGGCTCTAAAGAAAATCCTGGAGGATCGCTTCGGCGCCGCTATTACCGATGACAAGCTCCGGGAGGCCATCCGGGAGCGGAACCGGGAACGGGCCTTGCTGAAAGAACTCTACGAGCTTTCTATCCTGGACCCTCCGCCCCTTACGGGCCTGCGGCAGCTCCAGATCCTCTTTGGTTCCCAGTTCAAGTTTATCCACCAGGAAAAGGTCCGGGAGCTGGAGGCGAGCATCAAAAGCATCCGGGAAGCCTGGCAAGCCGGGGAACGGCCGGTTCAGGCCGGGGCCAAGCGGATACTGATCACCGGCTGTCCCATGGGGGGGGCCACGGAAAAGGTAGTCAAGGTCATTGAGGAGTCCGGGGGCGTGGTGGTGGTATACGAGAACTGCACCGGGGCCAAGCAGTTTGACCGCCAGGTACCCGAGGATGGGGACCCCTGCGAAGCCCTCGCCGACTATTACCTGGCCATTGGATGCAGCGTCATGAGCCCCAACCCCAATCGGCTGGAACTCCTGGGCCGGCTCTGCGCTCAGTTCAAGGTTGACGGGGTTGTCGAGATGCTTCTCCAGTCCTGTCATACCTATGCGGTGGAAAGCCAGCGCATCCGGGAATTCCTCAAGGAACGGGCCGTTCCCTTCCTCTCCCTGGAAACCGACTATTCCGCGGGAGACACGGAGCAGCTCAGAACCCGGGCCGCCGCGTTTATCGAGATGCTCTGAGATGGCCCGCTGCGCGGCCCGCTATGCGGCTGGGATCGACTGCGGCTCCTCATTCTGCAAGGGGGCGCTGATCCGTGACGATGGGCCGGGGAGCCCGGTACTCATAGCAAAGCTTCTCAGCGCGCCCACAGGCTGGAACATCGGCGAGACCGGCGGGAGCCTGCGGGATGGGCTCCTCGCGGGGCTTTCCGGCGAGGCGGTCCTAAGCGCCACGGGCTATGGCCGGGACCGGATACCGGGCCGGGACCGGACAATAAGCGAAATCAGCGCCCACGCCCGTGGGGCGGCCTTCCTGCGCCCCGGCCTGAGAACCCTCATCGACATCGGCGGTCAGGACTGCAAGGTCCTCGCCCTGGAAGGGGGACGGGTCCTCGATTTCCAGATGAACGACAAATGCGCCGCGGGATCGGGGCGTTTCCTGGAAAGCGTCTGCCGCATCCTCCGGGTTGAGGGGGACCTGCTGGAAGAACTCCTGGGCCGGGGAAAAAGCGTCGCCTTAAATAGTACCTGCGTCGTATTTGCGGAATCGGAGATCATCGGCCTCCTGGCCCGGGGCCTCTCCCGGGAGGAGATCCTTGGGGGGGTGGCGGATTCTTTGGCCAGGCGGATAGCGGCCCTGGCCGCCCGGGTATCCCCCGCGGAACCGGCGGCCCTCTCAGGCGGCCTTGCATCCAGCGCCGGCATTGCCGGGGCCCTCTCCTGGGCCCTGGGCATTGCGGTGGAACCCCTGGAACAGGGGGCCTTTGCCGGGGCCCTGGGCGCGGCCCTAGCCTGCTTGGACTAATTCGCCGCCGCCTTTTATAAAAAAAATTAAAAAAAAATTAAAAAAAATTAAAAAATTAAAAACCGGCGGGCTCCGCTCTATTTATGCTACAATAAGCTCAGTAATTACGGATAATTTCATAGTAATTTTGAAGGTATGGAGGTTCATCATGGCGGTAAAAGAAATTAAGACCACCTGCGCGTATTGCGGCGCGGGGTGCCAATTGATGTTTACGGTAGACCAGACGGCGAACAAGATCCTTGACGTCCGCCCCGCTCCGGGAAGGACCAACGACGGCACGGCCTGTTTGAAGGGCTGGTACGGCTGGGATTACCTGAACGATCCGCAAATTCTGACTAAACGGCTCAGGAAGCCCATGATCCGCAAGGGCGGGAAGGGCAGCGATCTCGTGGAGGTCGAATGGGACGAGGCCATTGCCTATACGGCGGGCCGCCTCAAGGAGATCAAGCAAAATTATGGCCCCAATGCCATCATGGGGACCGGCTCGGCCCGGGGACCCGGCAACGAAGCCAATTATATTATGCAGAAATTTATGCGCGCAGCGGTCGGAACGAACAACGTAGACCACTGCGCGCGGATATGACACGCGCCATCTGTAGCGGGTCTACAGTACTCATTAGGGTCAGGCGCGATGACCATGGGCGTTCCCGAGATAGAGGACGCCGCCTTACTGTTCGTATTCGGCTATAACGGAGCCGACTCCCATCCAATTGTCGCCCGCAGAATCGTCAGGGCAAAAGAAAAGGGCGCTCAAATAATCTGCGTCGATCCCCGGATCATCGAGACCGCCCGGATCGCGGATATGCATCTCCAGATCAAAGGGGGGACCAACCTCCTCTTAGTCAACGCCCTGGCCTACGCCATTCTGGAGGAAGGGCTCTGCGACGACGCCTTCATTCAAGAACACGCCACCGGCTTTGAGGAGTTCAAGGCCATCATCCAAAAGTACAGCCCCGAAAGCGTGGAAAAACAGACTCAGATTCCCGCCGGGGACATCAGAAAGGCCGCCCGGATGTACGCCTCCAGCGGGCGCTCCATGATCCTCTACGGCATGGGGGTCTGCCAGTTCGGGCAGGCTGTGGACGTGGTTAAGGGCTTAGCGAATCTTGCCATCATGACCGGCAACCTGGGCCGCCCCTCCACGGGCATCGGCCCCGTCCGGGGGCAGAACAATGTCCAGGGCGCCTGCGATATGGGGGCCCTGCCCAACGTCTATCCGGGCTACCAGAGCGTCGCGGATGCCAAAATCAGAGAAAAATTTGAAAAAGCCTGGGGCGTTAAGCTCTCAGACCAGCCGGGCATTACCCTGACCGTGGTGCCACACCAGGTCCTCCACGAAAAGGACCCGAAGAAACAGATCCACGCCTACTACATCATGGGGGAAGACCCGGTTCAGTCCGACCCGGATTCCACCGAAGTGCGGGAGTCCCTGGAGAAATGCGACTTCGTGGTGCTTCAAGACATCTTCATGAATAAGACCGCCCAGTTTGCCGACGTGATCCTGCCTGCCACAGGCTGGTGCGAGCATGACGGGGTCTATTCCTGCTGCGACCGGGGTTTCCAGAAGATCCGCAAGGTCATCGAGCCCACCGGGGACGTAAAAACCGACTGGGAGATTATCAGCCTGCTTTCCACGGCCCTCGGCTACCCCATGAAGTACAGCAACACCAAGGAAATCTGGAACGAGGTGATCAGCCTCTGCCCGGGCTTCGCCGGGGCCACCGACGAGAAGATCGAAAAATTAGGCTGCGTCCAATGGCCCTGCCGGGACCCCGCGGATACCGATACCGGCACGGTGTACCTCCACAAGGGGGGCAAATTCGCCAATCCGGACGGCAAGGCCAAATTCTTTGCCACCGACTGGCGTCCGCCCATGGAACTGGAGAACAAGGACTACCCCCTTACCCTCTGCACCGTGCGGGAGGTCGGTCATTACTCGGTACGGACCATGACGGGCAACTGCCGGACCCTCCGGAACCTGGAAGACGAGCCGGGCTGGCTGCAGATTTCGCCCCGGGACGCCGAGGCGCTGGGCATCGCCCATGGCGAGATTGTCCGGGTGTCAAATACCCGGGGCTCCGTACTGACCCGTGCCAATGTTACCAGCCGGGTCAAGAAGGGCGCGGTATACATGACCTACCAGTGGTGGATAGGGGCCTGTAACGAGCTTACCCTGGGCAACCTCGACCCCATCAGCAAGACGCCGGAATATAAGTATTGCGCCTGCAAGGTGGAAAAGCTCAAGGACCAGAAAGCTGCCTGGGAGGAAGTCAGGGCCCAATACGCCGATTTGAAGTCAAAAATGCGTATCGAAAAAAAGGCGGTACCGGTCTAAGCGCTTCCCCTTACCGGGGGTCAGCGCGGGGTTCCGCCCCGCGGCCTTCCGGGGAGTTTTGCCTCCCCGGAAGGCCGCGCTTCCCTGCGTTTAAGCGGTCCGCCTGGGTCCCCGGTAAGGTCTCGAACGCCGTATTTGTATTACAATACTCTACATGAGTAACCTTAAAAGCTACCGGGGTAGTATATGCGCTCAATAGCCTTCCACATCCAGACACGCGGAACCGGCAAAACCAGCTGCGCCGGCAATGTGGCCGCCGGCCTTGCCCGCCGGGGCCACAAGACCGCCCTCATCGACTGCGACCAGCAGGGGAACGCCTCAAGCTGGTTTTTGACCGCCCCTATCGACCGGGAGCTGGCCGACATCCTCTCAGGGGAGGCGGAAACCGCCCAGACCCTCGTCGAAGCCGCCCCCGGCCTCTTCCTTATCCCCGTGGCCCCGCTGGATGGCAGCCTAACCGCCTTTGCGGAGACCCAGCTCATCAAAAAGCCCCGGGCCTTTGAATTCCTGGCAGCCGACCTCGCCGGCCTGGGCTTTGAATACGCCGTATTCGACTGCTCACCCTCCTTCTCCCAACTGGAACGGGCCGTCATCGGCAGCGCGGACGAGGTGATCACCCCTCTGACCCCCGAATACTTCTCGATGGACGGCATCGAGATCTTCACCAAAGAGCTGGCCCGGATCAGCCGGGCGATGCGCCGGGATATCCGGCACGACAAGATCGTCTGTACCATGATCAACCGCTCATTCAGCCATCACCTGGCCTTTTACGAAAATCTGCGAAAGCTGGATTACCGTATCTTCACGGTCCCCCAGGATACCCGGATTCCCAAGGCCCAGATTTTTCATCAAAGCCTTTACGACTTTGACCCCAAGGCAAAGGCCGTCCCGTCCTTTGAGGAACTCATACAAGCCATAACGGAGGCATAGAACAGCATGGTAACAAAACGCCGGAACCTGAACGAAGCGATAAACCGCGGCATGGAGGGCCGGTCCATCGGCGCGCCCTCCGATAAGCAAGCGCCCGAAACGCTGAGCAAAAAATCAGCAAACGCCGCGCCCAAAACTCAGCGGAAGGCCAAGGGCTACAAAAGCAACATCGTCTCAATCCGCTTTGACTCCGGGGATTATGAACGGCTCAAGGAGATCGCCCAGGAGCAGGGCACCAACGGCGCGGCCCTTATCAGGAAGGCCGTCAAGGACATCATAAAGGCCGCCGAAAAACCCTAGGAGCCTGCCGGACAAGAAGCGCTGCCTAAGCTCCCCAGTATCGATGGGAGCTTAGGCAGCTATCGATGCTTAGTCCCCCCTGTTATTGGAGTTTAGTCCACCTATTTATAAATAAATCGTTATAATACAATGATTTACTAATTTTTCTCCAGAATAATTACCGTAGTTTGCTAGACCTATCGGGGGAGTTTAGTCCACCTATCACCGTAGTTTACTCCCCCTATTTTCTTGTAACTCTTTATCCTGTAAAGAATTAGATGGGGAAAATTATAAGAATTAGGGGTATTATTAATAATGAAGAAAATATTCAGGCAATTCCTTATATTATAATGAATTATTATAGTTTTCAACAGGGGCTAAATTATTGCTGAAACTAATAATCATTTTTGGGGGAGTTTAGTCCACCTATCACCGGAGTTTACTCCCCCTATTTTCTTATAATTCTTTATCCTGTAAAGAATTATAAGGGATGATAATGATAAACCGGAGCCCCTGGGGCTTAGTCCCCGCTATGTCTTGCAGCTCAAAGCCATAGCCGCTCAATTCATAAGCTATCGGCGACTGCTAAAAAGCTCAGCGCCATGGCGCTGGCCATACTCCACCATGCTGGTTGACGAGTTATTAATCTATCGGCTTGAAACAAGCGGGTATTTCCTTATATTACAATGAATTGCTATAGTTTTCAACACGATTTCCACTGTTGCTGAAACTAATAATCATTTTCGGTGTAGTTTGGTAGACCTATCGGTGTAGTTTAGTAGACCTTTCGGTGTAGTTTGGTAGACCTATTGTCTTGTAATTCCTTATCCTGTAAAGAGTTACAAGGCCCCAGAATTATAAGAATTATGAGAATTATTAAGAATTAAGCTTTTTTATATACTCAAAGGGAAAAAGGAAGACCCGATGTCCGATAAAACAGTTCCAGCCAACACGCCTGAAACTCTAGGCGTAACCCCCCGTTATGTTCTCCAGCACAACGCCATCAGCCGTTCGGCCCATAACTTTTCCGCTACGGCAAAAAAGCTCACTGCCATGGCGATGGCCCTGCTTCCCGCTGATCTGTCCAACCTTACCGTCGCTTTTACCTTCACCGAATTCTGCAAGGCGCTAGGATATACCAAAAGCGGAGAATCATTTAAAATATTCCTCACCGCCCTCAAGGAATGTCTGAACAACGTTATCTCCCTTGAGATCGTATCTCCTACGACCGGCAAAAAAAAATGGGAAAATTATACCTGGTTTACCGCGTCTGTATTTGACGAAGAAACCGGCGTGGCAACTATGACGTTTTCTCCCAAATTTGCCGCCGCCCTCCAGGACCTTAAACGGGTCTACGCCAAGATACATCTACAAGATTTGGGGGAATTGCAAAGTAAATACGCGCTGCGGATTTTTGAAATGGCGGTAAGCTATGAAAGTTTGAAGGGGAAGGATGGAAATAAAAGCGAATCCTGGTATTTTGAACGGAGCATCCCGGAACTCCGGTTTATGTTTGGGATACCTGAAGACGCTTACCCGGAGACTAAGCGCTTCCGTCAGAAAGTCATAGAGGAGCCGGTTGAGGAGATTAATCAGGCGGGGATAGGAGTTAAGATAAAAACCGAAGGGATAAAACAGGGCCGCCGCCTGGCGGCCCTTAGGTTCAACTGTGAAAAAGCCGCCCGGACGATTCCGGCTAAGAAGCGGGGCCGATCCGGAAAAAAAGCGGAAAGCCAGCTAGAACTCCCCGATCAAAACCCGGCCAAGGCCCGGCAAGAAAAGGAACTGGAACACCTCAAAGAGCTGTACCCCGA
>JAIRPG010000104.1 GCA_031257105.1 Treponema sp. | reverse complement strand
AAGTCGGTTACTTTGTGGACAGACCTTGCATTTTCTCGCCTAACGGCTGCGAAAATGCGTTTTTTAAGGTAGTCTGTCCATAATGTGTCTACATTATGGACAGACACTAAATAAAAAGGCGACGGTGTAAAAACCGCCGCCTTTTTTGATTTTAAACGTTTTTTATCAATGCGTGGACAACTTTTCGTACTGCTTCTTCTCCACCGGTAGCGTAGTCCTGTTCAAGCCGCATGGCGCTGTATTGGGAATACACATAATTCCGCAGCGCATTGAAGGGCCTTCCGCGCAGGTCATCTTGGGAAATTCGATAATCGGCAGCGGCGATTTTTTCCAGAACCGGGAGCGTCCATTGTACCGTGAAGTAGGTGAGTACATAGTCGTGATCGCCGAGGTGACAGATAGAACCTTCCTGTTTACGGGGCAGGGGAAGGGTATTTCCGTCCTGGGCAAGCAGGCCGTATTGCACCGGGTCTACCCCGCTGATGATAGCAGCCGCTTTGAGCCAACCCACAATCTGCCGTTCGTTCGCCGCATCGCCTGGATACGTATGAGTGCACGCCTGGGCAATTACAAGATCCGCTGGAGCTTTTCGAAGTAACGATTCCGCCAAGGAAAGCACATGGTGTTCTCCCGCTCCAGCCAAGCTTTGCTCGGGCCGGCTGGAAGCGTCCGCCTGCCACTGGAAGACATAGGGCTTATGAAGGTCGTGAAGCAGTTGGGCTGTTACCGCCGTATCCCTATCTACCTCATACCCATAGGTATTGATATAAGTATCCACGATAGCGGCGGTGATCATCACATTACTTGCGACATGGGTAACCAGACCACCTGGATACGCATGGTGACTCTGGTAACTGCTTCCAGACCCGGCGATATAGGGCGCTTCTTGCTTTATATTCGCCGGTATGGGGGGGAACAGCGCGTCTTCGCTTTGTTTCGTATAGCCCCCGGCGCTCAAAGCCTCCCAAATCTCATGGCGTCCGGCGGCGTCGAACCGGGCAAAAGAAGGGGTTGAATCCGCATAAACAGCTTCCGCCAACCGTCTCAGGTCTCCATTATTGATAGAGGCTATCTGTTTTTTCAGATAACTCCACCCGCTTTGTATCATGGGGGATGACGCCGCCATCATCTGAGGACTGAGGGCAAGACATTCCTCAAAGCTGATACGCTTTCCCATCGGGATAGCAGGCGCCGGTGTGGACGCGCCCATAGACGGCTCTGTAGCGCAGGAAACTATGTTCTGGCTCAGGACTACTGCCACTGTGGCTGCACTGGAATATTTCAAAAAATCTCTCCTGGATAGGTTCATGTTACCTCCGAATGAATTTTGCGGCGCTGGGCCGCAAGCAGGATGATACGAAGAACCTATCTTTGTTCTGTTAGTGATTAATAAATTTCCCGTTAAATAGTGTCTGTCTATAATGTAGACTCATTATAGACAGACTACCTTAAAAAACGCATTTTCGCAGCCGTTAGGCGAGAAAATGCAAGGTCTGTCCGCAAAGTAACCGACTTTGTGGACAGACACTAAATAATGTAGAGCAGACACGAGGTAAACTTCAAGCTCGGTATTCGGTCAGGAATTCATTTGGTGACATACGCCGGGTATCGGTGTATACTCTGCCCCATGCGTAACAAGCTGACAATGGAGTTGGCGGTCTGTGGATACAATGCGGTGGCGGCATTGGGAGAGTACCACCCTGAAACAATTAACCGCCTGTTTTTCCGGGAAGACCGGCTCAAACAGTTTGCCGCTGTCTGCAAAAGCCTCGCGGATAGGAAACGACCTTATAAAATTTGTAATGACGAAGAACTCGAGCGGATTTGTAAAAGCAACCGGCACCAGGGGGTAGTAGCAATGATTGTAGAACCCGAAGTAGAAGGCGCTACACCGGCGGATATAGATCTCTGGACATCCGGGGCAAAGACTGGTCTTATCCTCCACTCGGTAGGGAATGATCACAATTTGGGAGCTATCGTCAGATCCGCTGCTTTTTTTGACGCCCACTTCATCGTGGTAAACGAAACCGACGAGGAAGCCCGGCTGACCACCAGCGCCTACCGGGTAGCCGAAGGAGGTATGGAACACGTCGTTTTTCGCCGGGTACGGAATACCGCCGCCTTTATCCGGGCGTTGTCCCGATCGGTGGTTACCATTGGGGCGGAACCCCGGGCGCGACTGCGTATCGGCGATATAGGCGCCCTTATCCGGGAGAAGGGTGAATCAAAACGATCCGGCGTGGCTGTTGTGGTTGGTAATGAAGAAACCGGCCTGCCTCGAGAAGTAAAGGAGGTTTGTTCCGCGCTGGTAAGGATACCGGGAACAGGACTTATGGAAAGTCTCAATGTGGCCCAGGCTGCAACGCTCTTCCTTCATACCCTCTATGAATTATGAAACTGATTCCGCCAAGAAATTCCTCCATGACTTATGGAACGCACCCTTGGCAATACGACAAACCGCGCCCTACTTGAAAGATTTAGCGGAGCTTTGTCCTTCTCCGGAGAAGGTAGACGCTGCCCCCGTAGAGTTGTGGGGGCCTATCAGAGAGCGGTTAGAACGGCGTTATCTGCGGATATGTTTTGTTCAACATGAGTTAAACCGGCTGAATTTCGCCAATGCCAAACCCGGCGTCGTCTTTGATGATTTTGTGCTTGAACAAGCCGACTTTTCGGTATACCGGCATATATCCCCCGGTGATTTTGCCCTTTTCTCCGGAGCCGGCCTCTACGATTACGCAGACGACTTTTATGAAGAATGTTTCAACCTTAACCGAAAGACAACAGAGCGGATCATCAAAGGCGCGTATGTAAAAAATTCAGATGGGCTTTTTCATATTCGGGATGAAAAGCTTCTTCACAATCCCCTTTTCCTGTCAATTATGAGAACGTTGCACACCTCTCTGAATTTTTCCCCGCTGTTCAGCCGGGAGGATATATTCCAGGAGTGTACCTGTTTGATCCGTCAGATGGAAAACTATCCCGCCCTTAACAAAGAAGTATTTGACGAGCTTTTTTGCGCTTTGCTTATGGCCCTGGACAATGGCGGCATGGTTCACCGTGACGGCATGAAAACAAAACTCTCTGTCTATGTCATCGAAAAAACCGATACCGTCTGTCCTGCTATTACCTTGCGGGGAACGTTCTACCCCGGCAATATGCCTCATACCATAACGCTCGTTGAAGCTCCTGCCGGAAGGTAAAGTTCCCCTACGGTTTTATTGCTCCTCGCCGGCGGAGAATATCTTCCCCATTGGATTATTTACCATGAGGATAGGCTGATGAGTCGCATCGAGCGTATCCCTCCAAAGGCTGCCTTCAGGATCAACCTTACTGCGTTGGGAAATAACTACTTTGATGGGCAGATGCACGAATTCGTTATTTACAAGGCCAATGACGATCTTGGTTTTTCCCGACATGGCCGCATGAGCCGCCGCGTTTCCTAATCGCTCGCAATAGATGGAATCGCTTGGCTCCGCCCGGGCGGAACGGATCATATAACTGGGATCGATATACTTAAGGTTTACCTCCATACCCTTGGCATCGAAGTATTCCTGGATCTTGCCTTTCAGGAAGATCCCTACATCTTCCATTTTGACATTCCCTCCCGCGTCGCGCTTTATTTCCTTGATCAACTGATCTTGCATTGCCCCCTCGGCTACCACGATAACCGCATGTTTCCGGGCTTTGATCCGTTCTTCCAGGTGGTGCAGGAAGCCGTTAGGCCCGTCCAGTTCGAAGGGCACTTCCGGGATAAGGACGAAATTTACCTCGTGGCTTGCCAATGCCGTATGGGCGGCAATGAAACCCGAATCCCGGCCCATTACCTTTACCAGGCCGATACCGTTGATCTGAGAATTAGCCTCCATGTGGGCGGCGGTTACCACTTCCACCGCTTTAACAACCGCGGTATCAAAGCCAAAGGATCTCTGAATGAAAGAAAAATCGTTGTCTACGGTCTTGGGAATCCCCACCAAGGCGATCTTCAAATTTCGTTTGCTCACTTCTTCAGCGATTTCTAACGAACCTCGTTGGGTGCCATCACCGCCAATAGTGAAAAGCATATTAAGATTGAGCTGTTCCAAGGCATCTACAATGGCAGATACTTCATTGCCGCCGCCCCGGGCGCTTCCCAGGTAAGTTCCCCCCAGTTTGTGGATGTCGTCTACGCTGTCTGGGCTGAGAGCTCTGGTTTCGTAGTGGTAGTCTTGGAGGAACCCCTTGTAACCGTAGCGGATCCCCGATATACGGCGAACCCCGTAACGGTGCCAGAGGCAACGGACAATAGCTCGGATTACGTCATTAATGCCTGGACACAGACCGCCGCAGCTCACGATTCCCGCATGGACATGCTTAGGCGAAAAGTAGATCATCTCCCTTGGACCGGCGCACTCAAAAACCTGCTCCCTGGTGATAGTTGCCTGCTCCCCGAGATGCATTCGAGGATTCAGACAGACATACTCATCATCTTCCACATAATTAGCGATAAAATCGCCGTGAACCTTAGACATGGCTATAGGAGAACGAATGGTCCGCGGCCCCAGATCCTCTACAGAAAAATCAAACGATACGCTCATAAACCCTCCTACTTGGCAATCTTTCTCTAATGAAGACGCCTCATAATAGACTCAACTATACACGCTTTATGCAGGAATCGCAAGGTTACCCTCGCCTGTTCGGGAACCGACCGGGGTTCCGGATAGGTCTAATCCCTGAATTGAGCGATTGACATATTTTTGATTTCTAAGCATGGTTAGATAATGTATGTTTGCTCCCCGGACATTTATAAATCTTTTCAGCCGGAGTACCGTAAGATAGCTGTAGAACTGTTCCCTGAAGAGGGGTTTCAGCCGGGTGATGGCCCTACGACGAGTGCCGCCGCCGCATTTGCCGAAATACTGGGAATAAGCGCCGATTATAAACGCCTTCTTACCCGGAAGTACGAAGGTGAAGACTTACAGATATTTTTAGGGCATTTCCAGAATAACTTGGAGCTTTTAATCAGGAAAACTTGGGTAGAGAAAGCGGACGAAATCAACAAAGAAGAACTACAAAGCCGGATACCGGCGCTTATTACCTTTATCACCGGAGAAGATTATCAAAAGGCCCTGGAAGAGCTTGGAAAAATTTTGGAAGAACTGGCCTATCTTTTTTTTGGTTCCGAATGTGAAGAAGAAGATTTTATCGAATATACACTTCGCATAGATTTACAGATGGGACTTTTTTGGTGGTACGGAAGCAAAATTGGTTCTGCCGAATTTCTAGAATGGACTAAGTCGGCAGAAAAAGGCAATATTTGGGCTCTGCTGCTGCTGGGAATCTGCTATTTGGCGGATTTTTAGCTGGAGCCTCTCAGTCCCACTTGACAATCCGCATCATACAATCTATAAATACTTCGTATACTTCAAAGGAAGTGAGGTGACCGGGTAAGACCGGGAATCCTCCGCTATCCCGTAACTGTAACTGGGAAAATCCGTCAGAAGCGATCACTGATTCGGCAGAATTGGGAAGATCGACGGAAAAGCGCCCGGAAGCCAGGAGACTTTGGTATACAGGAAACCTCCTGGAAGGTTTTCCATCTTTTTCTAAGGCTTCGAGGATTGAGCCTTGAGAAAAACTGCCGTATTTCCCGGTATTTTTTCCCAGCATCCGTGACCGGTCAGGCCGCGGTGCAAGGCTTCTTTTCTTCGGAAGAACCGTCAGGTTCTGGAATCTAAGATTCCAAAGGAGTTTGCTATGTTTTCGTCCGTTTTCCGTTCCACAAACCGCGCCCGCTTTGCCGCCGGCGCCGTCTTCGCGCTCTGCCTGGTTTTGGGCTCGCTGTCGTTCATGGGGTGTAAATCCGCCCCCGATGAGCCGGGACCGCTGGAAGGTACATGGGTCAGTGATTATGGCGACAGCTATGTGCTGACATCCACAACCCTGAAATATGGTTCTTATGAGGGAACGATAAAAGAAATCGTTTATTTCACCGATGATCAAAAATCCGGCGTTATCATCTATGAGTATATAGCGGGCAAGGAACAGAAGTACTATGACTATGATGATAACTGGAATCCTGTAGGCGATCCCCATTACGGCCCAGGGAAATTTCACGCCACCTATTTTTCTGAATTGACCGCAAGTACGATTAAATTGGCAGGGGCTTATAGTTCTTCCGAAAACAGTGGCCATGGGTGCGAGGCTGCTACGTTAGAAGCGGCAAAAACAAAGTTCGCTTCTATAGATGCGTCGCAGGTCTATGCCCCTAGTTATGGCACTTACACCAAACAATAAATGATCCCCCTGTTTCGGGCCGGGAGCGGTGCGCGAAGGAAGATAGCAAAAAAAATCGCCTTCGTGCGCCGTTGCGCGCCTTTGTGGTTTATACTCTCTATCGCCCTGCCGCTCTTTGCCCAGGAAGGCCCCGCCCCCGATGGCGGGGACTATCCCTTTGCCGAAGAGGACGACTGGAACGACCCCTTCCTGGATGATCCGCTTGTCATGGAAGACGAGGGGATCACCATCACGGGAACAAAGGAAAGCTCCCAGCAGATGAAGACCATCACCCGGGAGGACATCGAAAAAGCCAACGCCCCGGATTTGGCCGCTCTGCTGGAAGAAACCGCCGGGTTAAGCACCGCCCGCTACGGCCCCCACGGCAGTATGGGGGACATCAACCTGCGGGGCATGGACGCCGAGCGGGTGGCCTTTCTCATCGACGGCATACCCGCCAATTCCCCCGCTTCCGGCGAATTTGACTACAACGCCATAGACATCAATTCCATCGAGCGGATAGAGGTGATCTACGGCGGCTCCGATTCCCGGTACAACGTGTCCGGCGCTATCGGCGGGGTGATCAACATCGTTACCGTCAAGAGATTAAAGCCCGGCTGGCGCATGGCGGGGAGCCTCTCCAATATGTCCGCCATGCCGGGTTCGTACTACAAGCCCTACGCGGGGAACCAGCCCCCCCGGTACGAGGATCTGGCGGACACCCAGAATATCACCTTTTCCGCCGGCCTGGGGCTGGAAAATACATCGGTAAGCCTGAACTGGTTCGGCAGCCGGGCGGCCAACCACTTCCTGTATGACGATAATTTCGGCAGAAGGCGGCGCAAGGAAAACAGCGAGGTCTGGGATACGGGCTTTTCCGCCGCGGTTGTCCAGGAATTCGACGATCTGTCCAAGTTCATCGTCAACGGCAGCCTTTACTACGGGGACAAGAACATCACCGAGAGCGGCTATTCGGAGCTCTACTCAAACTATCGGGATGTCTCCACCAGGGAAAACATCTTGTGGGAGATGCCCAGGGCTTTTCACGACGCCCTGGCCATGGAGGCTTCCCTAAGCCATGCCGCGCAGAACCAGAAAAGCGCCGGAACCGCCACCGACATTCACGCGGTGATGGCGATAAACCGCTGGACGTGGTATCCCCTTCCCGCGCTGACTCTGCGTTTCGGCGGGGATTACCGCTACGCGCTGGCGGAAACCGGCGCCTACCATGACCGCCACGACGGGGGCCTTTCCCTGGGCGCGGAGTGGCTGCCCCACCGAAGCCTCACCCTCATCCCCTCGATCAAGCTGGCCCTGCAAAGCCGGGGCGGCGCGGTGCCGGTTCCCAAATTCGGCGTACTCTGGAAGCCCGCCGAAGCGCTGGTGATCAAGAACAACTACTTTCGCAGTTACAAGATCCCGGACATGGTAGACCTGTACTGGCAGGGCGGTGATGCGCGGGGAGACCCCGACCTGAAACCGGAAGACGGCTGGGGCGGGGATCTGGGGGCCGCCTGGAATCACCGCTTCGGCGGGAACGCCGGCGGGCCGCGCCTGGCGCTGGAGGGGAACGGCTTTGCCCAGTGGTACGACCAGTCGATCCACTGGTACAATGGGCGGCCCCGGAACGTGGGAGGGGCTTTTTACTTCGGCATGGACACCGCGGCCCGGCTCACCCTGCCCCTGGCGGGGGGCCCCTTTGAAAGCCTGGGGGTTTCCCTCACCTATCAGTACATGATGAGCTGGCTTTTGGCTTACGGCTATACCTGGGAGTCGGACAAGCGTATCCCCTACATGCCCGTTCACCGTCCGGGGCTGCGGGTGGAGCTGGCCTGGAAGGGCGGTTCCCTTGCCCTGTCCGGCGTGTACGAGGCGGAGCGGGTGGCGGAGGATTATACCACCGTCCTTGACCCCTGGTTCAGCCTGACGGTGAACGCGAATCAGAAGATCGGGGAGCGCTTCGCCGCCTTCGCGGTGATCCGCAACGCCCTGGATCAGCGCTACCAGTCGTTTAAGGGTTATCCCATGCCGGGGATCACGGTGACGGTGGGGATAAAGGCGAATTTTGAGCCTTGATATGGAGGAAACTATGAGCAAATACCTGGCCTACTCGTTTTTGTATGACGACACGGCGGATCTCAAGTGCGATTTTGAGCTGTTAACCGACGAGATTTCCAGCATGATTGGGCTTTTGCGTTCCCTTTTGGACGAGAAAGACAAAAAGACGGATAACGATCTGGAAGAAGACCTGTGCAAAATCAACGAGCTGATGTACCACATTAACCCTTCGCTCCGAACGAAGGTTATGGTGACGGAGGAAGAATTGGAATGGCTGCACCAGAAGACGCTGACCTTACAAGCATTGGCGCGGGAGGGGACGCCCCAAAGCGGCGGCCTAACCTTCTTTGTCCCCCAGGGTTGTACCCAAGCGGCGTACAGTCACGTGATACGAAGCAAGTGTAAGGCGCTGGTCCGGCTTTTGAGCCGCTATCACCAGCAGGGAAACCCTGTTGATGATATTCTTTTTGATTTTGTCAATCTTTATTCCGGGTATTTTTACTCGTTAGCCTTATGGCTGAATAAGAATCACGGCGTGGAAGAACGCTCTTTTAAGAGCAGAGTCTATTAGAATTTCTCATAAGGCAGGTTTACAATGAGCAACTATAAATGGTACGGGCGGGCGGCGCTGTTAGCGCTGTTAGCGGCGCTGATTGGTTTGACGGTGTCTAGCTGCGCTAGAAAGACGGGACAAAATATCACCGAGAGGAATGTCACAGACCGGGAAGGTATAGAGGTAACCATTAAAGGCCCTTTGAACCGGGTTGTATCCACAGCGCCTTCAAACACGGAAATAATTGTTGACTTAGGCCTTGCGAAAAAGCTTGTGGCTATTGATGTTTATTCAACGAATATAGAGGGACTCCCCGATGGTCTTATCCAACTCGATTTTATGAACCCCGATGCGGAAGTGCTCGTTGGGTTAGAACCGGACATCATCATTGCCAATGGCCATAACGCGACAGGCACCGGAGAAGATCCTTTCCGGGTACTGCGGGAAATGGGAATCCCCGTGGTGTATATCCCTATGGGTCAAAACATTGAAGACATCTACTTGGATATTGCCTTTGTAGCGGATCTTTTTGGTATTCAGCAGCAGGGAGAGGCCCTGATCCATTCCACACGGGAAGAGGTCGAGAAGATAAGGGCGGCAACGGCGGCAGTGGAACCGAAGCGTTCTGTGTACTTTGAAATTTCCGAAGCGCCATTTATGTTTACCCTTGGAAAGGGCAGTTTCTTGCACGATATGATTACCGTTATTGGAGCAATCAATATATTTGAAAATGATGGTACGTACGTCAGTCCAAGCGCCGAGGCAATAATCGACCGAAATCCCGATGTGATACTTACTAACGTCAATTACATCGATAATCCCATAGGGGAACTCAAAAGCAGGCCCGGCTTTGAGCATATAAACGCGGTTATGAATAATCGGGTATATCTGATAGATATGGATTCGTCGTCTAGGCCATCGGCGCGGATCACTCTGGCGCTGCGGCAAATGTCCCGCGCCGTATACCCGGAAGTGTATGACGATAAAGAATAGTATCCGTGTCTCGATAGGGGTTCTGGTTTCTTTTATCATAGCCGGCGCTGCGGCTTCTTTGGGGACTTCCGGCATTGGGTTTGGCGATACGGTACAAATTGTTACCGGCAAGATACTCAGGCTTCCCTTAGCGATAGATCCCAAAAGCGTTTCTATTGTATGGATGCTGCGGCTGCCCAGAGTGTTGCTGGCTTTTTTTGCCGGCGGCTGCTTTGCAATGAGCGGGGCGGTAACCCAGTCGGTTCTGCGAAATCCCCTGGCTTCGCCCTACATTCTGGGAGTTTCATCCGGGGCTTCTCTTGGGGCGGGTCTTGTGATCATAAGCGGCATTTCTCTGCCTTTTTTACGCGGTTTTACCCTGCCGGTAGCGGGGTTTAGCTTCGGCCTGATTACGGTTTTTCTGGTTGTTTTTTTCTCGTCCAGGGTAGATAAGAGTATGTCGAGCAATACCATCATTCTTTGCGGAATGGTTTTTTCGCAGTTTGTGGGGGCTCTGCTCACCACCATAAGCGCGATCTTCTCCAACGACCTCAAACGGATCGTGATGTGGCAGATGGGAAGTTTTGCCCTAAAGGGATGGTCTTACGTTAGAATGATACTGCCGTTTCTCGTTATCGGCGCGGTCGGGATTCTGCGCTATACCAGGGAGATGGACATCCTCACGTTTGGGGATGACGAGGCTAAGTCGGCGGGGGTAGAAGCAGAATCCATACGGAAGCAACTGCTGGTGTTTGCCACGATAATCACCGGAGCGGCGGTCTCCCTGAGCGGGGTTATCGGCTTTGTGGATCTTATCGCCCCCCATGTAGCGCGGAAACTCGTGGGCTCCCAGCATAAGTATGTGGTTCCCATGTCTTTCATCATAGGCGGCTGCCTGCTGGTGATCACCGATCTGGCGGCCCGAACCGTTATCTCTCCATCGGAACTTCCTGTAGGCGCCATAACAGCTCTTATCGGCGCGCCTTTCTTTGCCTGGGTGTACTTTAAACGGCGGAGGACTGCGCTATGATAACCGTCAGCAACCTATGCGCCGGATACGGCGGTGTGGATGTTATCAAAAACATCAGCTTTACGGTGAAGCGAGGAGAAGGTCTGTGCATCCTGGGGCCCAACGGATGCGGGAAGAGCACCCTGTTAAAGGCAATTGCCCGCATCATCGCGTACCGGGGTATCATCACCCTGGAAGGCCGTAATATAGCCGCTGTTCCCCGAAAAGAGCTGGCAAAAAAAATTGCCCTTCTGGGACAGAATATGCGGATATACTTTCCATATACGGTTTACGAGACTGTTGCCTTGGGCAGATACGCCTATTCGGAGGGTTTCCTGAAAAATTTATCGCCGGAAGACAAAGCGGCGATAGAAGACGCTATCGAAAAGCTCGATATTGAGGACATCAAAGACCGCATGATAGACGAGCTTTCGGGCGGACAATTACAGCGGGTTTTTCTGGCAAAAACGCTGGCCCAAAATCCCGATATTATTCTGCTGGATGAGCCTACCAATCACTTAGATCTGAAAAATCAGGTAGAATTATTGCGTTACCTTACGTTGTGGATGCGGGAAAACAACAAAACTTTTATCGGGGTGTTTCACGATCTCAACTTGGCGCATCACTTGGGCAACGCCGCGCTCCTTATGTCAAACGGAGAAATAGCCGCCATGGATACGGTCGATACCGTACTCAACAGCGATGTCTTAAAATCTGTGTACGGCATTGATGTCCGGGCCTTTATGCTTGAATCCCTGGGAAAATGGAAATAACCGCTATTCCGCAAACACCGGCTCAAGGGCTATCGCTCAAACCGTTCCCCTTGAGCTAAATCCCAGTTTTTGTAATCAGTGTAGGTAAAATGCCGCCCGTCTGGAACGCCTCTTTGTAATGCCGCCGTCGTTGCCATGTGATTATTTTACCGTAATCAATTCGTATGTTCCCGTTCCCAAGCCAATCTTTTCGGCGTGTTCAATCTGGCTCCTCCAATCGGTGGAAGGATGAATGTCGGTCAGGTGGTCTCCGTGGCCATTGGCGTCCACGTGAGTGTGAGCCCGCTCGCCCCAGATGCTGGTCTGTATTCCGGGCGCAGCGTTTACCGCATCGATGCAGGCTTTGTCCAAAGCTACCGGGTCAAAGCTTGCGAACATCCCAATGTCCGGTATGATAGCCGCATCGCTTTCGCCATGGCAGTCACAGTAGGGGGAAACCTGGTTTACGACGTTGATATGAAAGTTGGGTCTCCCGTCCAATACCGCCTTAGCGTACTCGGCGATCTTACAATTGAGCGCCAGATTGCTGGAATCCCACCGGTTAGAGGTAGCGTGATAATTGCAAGCGCCGATACAGCGGCCACAGCCCACGCAAAGGTTCTGATTGATGAACGCTTTCTTGTTCTCAAAGGTAATTGCCTTCTGATTACAGAATTTGGCGCAAATCCTACAGCCCGTGCAGACACGTTGATCAACCTCGGGTTTACCGTCGTTGTGCATAGCCATTTTTCCGCCTCTACTGCCGCACCCCATGCCGATATTCTTGAGGGCTCCGCCAAAACCGGCGCCTTCGTGCCCCTTAAAGTGATTCAGCGAAACAAAAATATCCGCATCCATGATGGCTCTGCCGATATAGGCGGTTTTGCAGTACACTCCGCCTGCAACGGGAACTTCTATATCATCCGTGCCTTTTAAGCCGTCGGCGATAATGTTTTGCACACCGGTAGAAAAGGGGGAATAACCGTTCTCAAACGCGGCGTCCATGTGCACAATGGCATTGTTACGCCGTCCGGTGTATAAAGTGTTGCAGTCTGTCAGGAAGGGCATACCACCCAGTCCTTTGATCCGATCCGCTACCGTCTTGGCGAAATGAGGCCGGAGGAATGCCAGGTTTCCCGGCTCGCCAAAATGGATCTTAATAGCCGTAAA
This sequence comes from Treponema sp., assembly GCA_031257105.1. GTDB lineage: Bacteria > Spirochaetota > Spirochaetia > Treponematales > Breznakiellaceae > JAIRPG01. Next base: position 550 of record JAIRPG010000104.1, on the reverse strand, counting down.
TTTTTGTTTGAAGTCAATCTGTTCAATCCCCGCTTTACCGATCAGTCTGTCCAGTTTGATAAGAAGGCTTTCCCCAGTGGTACAGCGCATATCCGTAAAAAACACCTTAGCTCCGCTCATTTTTCCTCCACTCCGGAAACGACTATACTTGAATTTGAATTCGGTTTCAAGATTCGCGCCAACCGGGTTTTGCAACAAAATCGCTATTTGCCGTATACAGGAATTCATAACAGGAGTATACTGAGTGTCTAGTGGAGGAATATATGAAGCATCGATATATATTGATGATTGGCATAACGGCGTTGTTATGGGTGATGGTTTCCTGCGGAGGGAATAAAAGCGGCAGCCAGGCGAGAGTTGCGGAACAGACTGAAGGTTTGACTGCGGATGAACTACTGGTACAGCCCTATTCCACGCCGGTGCGGATTCATGTTGTGCTGGGCTACCGGGAGTCCGAGGATCCCCTTACGCCCAAAGACCTGACCCCGGCGGCGTCTTACGCGGTCAAGGCGGCTAAAGAGAAACTCAACATCGAGCTTATCTACGACTG
>JAIRPG010000078.1 GCA_031257105.1 Treponema sp. | reverse complement strand
CCCCCCCCCCCCCCCCCCCCCCCCCCCCCCCCCCCCCCCCCCCCCCCCCCCCCCCCCCCCCCCCCCCCCCCCCCCCCCCCCCCCCCCCAGTAGATTTGAGGTTCCAATGTCTGACTTTTCATCATACTAATAAAGAAGTCTAATACAGCCAAGCGTAAAAGTCAAGAAGAACACCGGGCTCGGTTGTTGCGCCCTTCGTAATAAATCCGTGGACAATACCGCCTACCGGCGCTAAAATAAACCTGTCTGGAAACTCGGTTGGTTCCCGGACAGGTCTAATATACTGGTGAGGCTACCTTATGAAACTTTCTGACCGTTCTCTTCAGGATCGGGCTTTGTGGGAAAAAACAGGGGTTGAATTGCCCCGTTTTGACAGGGCTTCCGTTATAGCAAAGACCCGCGCCGCTCCTCAATGGCTCCACTTTGGGACAGGTAACATCTTCCGGGCCTTTCTTGCCGATCTATCTCAGCGGCTCCTTGATTCAGGCGATGCCGATACGGGGATTATTGCCGCCGCGCCCTATGACACGGAAACAATAGACGCCGTGTACCGCCCCTACGATAACCTGGGAATCCTGGCGGTTCTTAAAACCGGGAAACCGTTCTGGCGGGTTCTCGCCTCGGTTACTGAGACGCTCGCGGCGGATCCTTCAGGTGAAGATTGGCGGCGGCTTACGGAGGTCTTTTGCGCTCCTTCCCTGCAGATGGTCAGCTTTACCGTTACCGAGAAGGGGTACGCCACAAACGATACTCACGGCGGCCTGCTGCCTGCGGTGGAAGCCGATTGCCAGGAAGGCCCCGGAGCGCCGGCTACCCTTCTGGGGAAGCTCGCCGCCTTGTGCTATGCCCGGTATTGTTCGGTGGGCGCAGGGGAACCGCCTCCCCTGGCTCTGGTAAGCATGGATAACTGTTCTCAAAACGGCGATCGGCTCCGGGACGGGGTTCTCCTGGTGAGCAGGGCATGGGAAAAGCACGGCTTTGTTCCTCCGGAATTCTCCGCCTGGCTGGAAGATCCCCGGCGCGTGTCTTTTCCCTGGACAATGATCGATAAGATCACCCCCCGGCCAGACGAAACGATCAGAGCGGCCCTGGAAGCCGCCGGGCTTGAAGGCATGAATATCACCAGAACAAAGAAAAACACCTGGATTGCGCCCTTTGTGAACGCTGAGGAATGGGGCTGCCTCGTCATCGAAGACGCTTTTCCCAATGGCCGTCCTCCGCTGGAAAAGGCGGGGGCGCTTTTCGCAGATAGGGAAACGGTAGACCGGGTTGAACGGATGAAAGTGGGCGCTTGCCTTAACCCGCTGCACACGGCTTTAGCGGTTTATGGATGTCTTCTCGGCTATACCTCAATCCACGAAGAAATGAACGATCCAGCGCTCCATGCGTTAGTCACCCGGCTCGGTTACGATGAATGTCTTCCTGCGGTGGTTTCCCCCGGCATCATCGACCCCGGCGAATTTTTACGGCAAGTGCTGGAAGAGCGGTTTCCCAATCCCTTTATTCCCGATACCCCCCAGCGGATCGCCTGCGATACTTCGCAGAAACTGCCGGTTCGTTTAGGCGGCGCTCTGAAGAGCTGGCTTCGCCGGCGTCCCGGTGCGGAAATGGAGCCGCTTGTGGCTATTCCCCTTGTTTACGCCGGCTGGTGCCGCTACCTCATGGGAATCGACGATCAAGGTAATCCCTTTGAACCAAGCCCCGATCCCCTGCTGCCCCGGCTTCGGGCCGTTGTGGAAGGGATCGGGCTTGGAGGGGCTCCATCAGCCGCCGAAGCTGTAGAACGTCTGAGGCCCATTCTCTCGGATAGCGCTCTCTTCGGCGTCAATTTATACGAAGCCGGTCTTGCCGAAAGGGTAGCCGCTTATTTTACCGAACTCAGAGCCGGGCCCGGTGCGGTCCGGAATACGCTTAGAAAATACGTGAAGGGAGAGTGACATGATGAACCGGGAAGATCGGATCAAAGAGATTATTGCTAAATTGACGCTGGAAGAGAAGGTCTCCCAGTTGAGTTACGATGCTCCGGCGGTGGAACATGCGGGTATTCCCAAGTACAACTGGTGGAATGAATGTCTCCACGGGGTAGCCCGGGCGGGCTTGGCCACTGTGTTTCCCCAAGCCATTGCCCTAGCGGCCACCTTTGATGAGGATTTTATTCGCAAGGTGGCGGAAGCTATCTCTGACGAAGGCCGGGCCAAGTACAACGAGGCTGTTAAACAGGGAAACCGGAGTCAGTACTACGGTCTTACGTTTTGGACGCCTAACATCAATATCTTTCGAGATCCGCGCTGGGGGCGCGGCCAGGAAACCTATGGGGAAGATCCCTACCTTACCGGCAGGATTGGGCTGGCCTTTATGAAGGGCCTCCAGGGAGATGATCCTGAGCGTCTCAAGGTAGCAGCCTGCGCCAAGCATTACGCCGTCCATTCTGGGCCGGAAAAGCTGCGCCATGTCTTTAACGCCCTGGTTTCCAAAAAAGATCTTTTTGAAACCTACCTTCCCGCCTTCAAGCTGCTGGTGGAAAACGGTGTGGAAGCGGTAATGGGCGCGTATAACCGCACGTTGGGTGAACCCTGCGGAGGCAGTACATACCTCCTCAAGGAGATCCTCCGGGGCAAATGGGGCTTTAAGGGCCATGTGACCTCCGATTGTTGGGCTATTCGAGATTTTCACGAGTATCATAAGGTAACGAAGTCTCCGGAAGAGAGCGCCGCCATGGCCCTTAATGCGGGATGCGATCTCAACTGCGGCTGTACGTATCCTTTGCTCACGGTTTCCCACAAGAAAGGGTTGGTGACGGAAGCTGCCATCGACACCGCATTGGCCCGGCTTCTGCGAACCCGGTTCAAGCTCGGGCTCTTCGATCCTCCAGAGCGGGATCCCTACGCCAAGCTCGGCAAGGATGTGATTAACTGCGAAAAGCACCGCACTCTCGCGCTGGAAGCCGCCCGAAAGTCTATCGTCCTCCTTCGGAACGAGAAGCAGGCTGACGGCAGCCCGCTCTTGCCTCTGGATGATTCGGCCAAGCGCATCCTCCTTATCGGTCCCGCCGCAGCGAATGTCCACACCTTGCTGGCAAATTACTACGGTATGAGCTCCCGTCTGGTGACGATCCTTGAAGGGCTTACCAATAAGGTGAAGGATAAACCGGCCATCAACTTTGAGTACCGCCAGGGTTCCCTGATGTACGAGGAGGTTCACCTGGGTTTCCAGGCCTTCGGCGCCGCTGGTCACGACGATGCGCCGCTGTACGGCTTGGACGGTACCGATGTGGTCATCGCCTGTTACGGTCTTGATGGGGCCATGGAAGGAGAGGAAGGGGACGCCATTGCCTCGGACTCCAACGGCGACCGGGACGCCATTGAGCTTCCCCCTTGGCAGCTTAATTTTCTCCGGAGAGTCCGGAAAGCCGGCAAGAAGGTGATCCTCATTCTAACGGGTGGAAGCCCTATCGCCTTCCCTGATGATCTTGCCGATGCCATTCTCTTCGCCTGGTATCCCGGCGAGCAGGGCGGGAATGCCGTGGCGGATATTATCTTCGGCGACGTGAACCCTTCGGGCAAGCTGCCCATCACTTTCCCCCAATCCACCGCGCAGCTTCCCCCTTACGAGGATTACGCGATGAAAGGCCGGACATACCGCTATATGACGGAGAAGCCCCTCTACCCCTTTGGGTTTGGCCTTTCCTACAGCGGCGTCCGGTTTGATTCCCTGGAGCTATCCGCCGTATCTATTGCTCCGGGAAAACAGATCATGGCAGCCGTAACGGTGACTAACACCGGTTCCCGTGATGCGGAAGAGACGGTACAGATCTACGTTTCCAGAGACGACAGAACCGCCGATGATCCCATCACATCCCTCAAAGCCTTCCGCCGGGCGGCGCTTCCCGCAGGTAAGACGGCGCGTATCGAAATAGAACTGGATGCTGCGGCCTTCGAGTCGGTCAACGCCGAAGGAGACTATATCCTCGCGCCCGGCGTCTACACGGTAACCGCCGCAAACGCCGCTCCCCTTCCGGTATCCGTTGAAAAGGGCGCCGCCAGGCCGGTGTCGGCCAAGATAACGGTTTGAAGCAGGCGCGTTTTTAGGCAGGATCGTTGTACAACAGCGCTCCGAAATAGGTAACGGTATTCACGCCATTTATGTAACGAATAGCCGCCTGTTCCGCCAGTTTGTTGACAAAAATACCATAACCCTCGATAGAGCCGTGTACCTTATCGGGGAAACGGCAGGGGTTATCGGGGTATGTACAGCTTTCGCAGTTACCACAGCCCTCGTTTGCCAGCAGCAAATAGTCGTCCAGTGAGGGCTTTACTTCTTCATCCAACTTTTGGGCCACGCCTTTAAACCGGTGCAATGCGTCCGTCATACCTTCATAGTCAAAGGAATCTTCAAGATCATATTTACACGAGAACACCAGCATTTTGTCATAGCGCTTTAATCGCGCCGCGCACTCATCTATCGTGCCGAGCGCCGGCGGGCAGGCCCATGTCTTTCCATATTGATTGCAGCGATTTACTTCGCACATTTTCCGTACTTCTTCTGAAAATTCCACGTCATGCGGGCTTACTATCCCATACTGGAATACGCCCGCCCGCTCGATTTTTTCCTGTAAATTATCAATCATTTGACCGCCTCCTTAAAAATGCAAGGTCTGTCCACAAAGCAACCGGCTGTGTGGACAGACACTAATTACCCATGCGAATGTCACGCCAGGCTTCATCGTAAAGCGTCAGGTTTTCACCGAGATCGTCTTTAAGTTCCACCCTGCTCAATTCACTCAGCGTATACCAGGAATCCCCGGTTTTGAAATCCCTGGCGGGGATGTTCACCGTTGCGGGGAAACCGAAGGCATCCGTAAACTCGGCGTAAATTTCGGGCCGGTGGATAAAATCGATGAATTTATAAGCCAAATCAATATGTTTTGCGCCTTTTAAGATACACATATTGTCGATATAGCCGGGCCCACCTTCTTCGGGAATAAAGAAGACCGTATTTTTTCGCTGCTCTACGGTGATTTCTTCGTAAATTACTTCGGCGTAGCCTTGAACAACCCAGAAATCTTCCTCCGAAAATCCTTTTCCAAAGGCTTCGGCATCGAATTTGACCAAGTTCGGTTTCCATACCTTGTTGATCAGGTTTTTGGCGGCGTTTATTTCTACGGGGTTAGCGGTATTCACCGAGTAGTCCAGGTGCGCCAGCGCGTCTCCCATGACTTCCCGCATATCGTCCAGCATGGTCATCTTGCCCCGCAGGTCTGAACGGCCAAAGATAGACCAGCTCGGCTCAAATTCAGGTACTTTGGCGGTATTCACCGCGATACCGGCGGCGCCGAAATAGTACGGTACGCTGTACTGCATAGAAGGATCGTAGACGGCTTTCTCCAGTATCAACGGATCGATGTTCCCTAGGTTTTTCAGCTTGGTTTTGTCGATCTTGTGCAGCAAGTTCCCCTTGATCATGATGGAAACATAGTCCCCAGAGGGGAAAACGATATCGTAACCCCTCCCGCCCGCCAGAATTTTAGAGTACATATCCTCGTTAGATGCGAATTGGTCATAGATGACTTTGACGTTGTACTCTTTCTGGAATTTTTCGATGACCGATGCGGGGGTATAATACGTCCAGTTGTAGATGTAAAGCTCATCGGTCTTTTCTTTGCAGCCCCCCGCCATGATAAGCGTCCCCGCTCCCAGCGCGAGGCTCAAAAACAGCGCCATAGGCGTTTTTTTCATTTTTTCCTCCTCAATAATGATATTTGCACCGGCAAAAGCCGCCGGCAAGTTTATTTAGCGTCTGTTTATAATGTGTCTACATTATAGACAGATACTATTTAGCGGCGATGTACTTCAAGAAATTCCGCAGTAGGAAGGTAAGGAGCACGGTTCCCAGGATCATCACCACCGAAAGAGCGTTGATCACCGGCGATACCCCAAACCGAACCGCCGAGTAGATGTACAGCGGCAGGGTCGATGAACCGGGCCCGGCGACAAAGTAGGTGATAACAAAATCCTCCAGCGAGATAGTTATCGCGGTTAGAAAACCCGACACGATGCCGGGCATACAAATGGGAACCGTGACCTTGAGGAATGTCTGCGCTTCGGTAGCCCCCAGGTCGTGAGCGGCCTCAATAATGGAGAAATCAAACTCGTCCAGCCGGGCCATCACCATAAGGAATACAAAGGGCAGGTTAAAGGTCGTATGGGCGATGAAAATCGTCAACATTCCAAGGGGGATCTTTACCCCCGCGAAGAAGATGAGCAGCGATACGCCAATGATGATCTCCGGCAGGATCATCGGCAGAAAAGAAATGGCCTGCGCGTAGTTTCGCAGCTTAAAACGATACCAGTTGACTCCTACAGCGCCAAAAGTTCCCAGCACGGTGGCGGTTCCTGCGGAGGTAAAGGCGATAAGGATACTGTTCCAAAAAGAACGCCAGAGATCTTCGGAGTTGAAAAAGAGCTGCTCGTACCAGACCAGAGAAAAGCCCGTCCAGTTCATCCCCTTTGATCCGTTGAATGAGTAAAGAATCAACACCAAAAGGGGCAGAAAAAGAAACACAATAGTAGCGATAAAGATCGTTTCCGAAAAGGAAAAATGCTTCCGCATAGCCCGCCGGGCATGACGGGACGCTTCCCCCTGGGCTGAATTTGACCGTAGGGAGGTTATCGCGTTCAGCGGTCCGTGTTTGCTATTCATCGCTCTTTCCCCTTAGCGGCGCCGCCGCCTACAGCGGCGCCTCTTAACCGCTGGGCATCCTGGCGCTGCAGATTCATCATCAGCAAGACCCCTACGGTGGTCACCAGGGTCAGCACCATGGAGATCGCCGATGCCAGGGGCCAGTTCCGGGACGTGGTAAGTTGGCTGGCAATGATGTTCCCCAGCATATAACTCTCCTTGCCGCCCACCAGCAGGGGCACCGCATAGGCCCCGAAAATAGGGATAAACGTAAAGAGTACCGCCGTGTAAATGCCGCTGCGGATGTTGGGGAGCAGCACCTTGAGGATGGCTTCGAACTTGGTGGCCCCCAGATCCCGGGCGGCTTCCAGCAGAGAAAAGTCGAATTTATCGATGGTGGAAAAGAGGGGTAGGATCGCATAGGGCAGGTACATATACACCAGCACCAGCACCACCGCCCGCTGGTTGTAGATGAAGTGGATGTAGTCCTTTATAACGCCGATCCGCAGCAAGAATTCGTTGAGAAAGCCGTTGTTCCCCAGAATGTTCATCCAGGCAAAGACCCGAATCAGGAAGTTCGTCCAGAAGGGGATGATGATGAGCAGGAGCAGCAAGGTCTGCCGCCTGCTCCGGGCCATGAAATAGCCGCAGGGCAGGGCGATAAGCATGGTAATGAGGGTAGCGATTACCGAAGTAATCAGGGTGCGGATCGTAATCAGCGCAAAGCTGGGGTTGCCGAGTTCCCGATAGGCTTCCAGAGAAAACTCAAGCTCTACCCCGCCGTAAAGCCCTTTTTTAAGAAAACTATAGACCACAATGATAAGCAGAGGCGCCAGAAGGAACAGGGTAAACCAGACGGTCATGGGGCCCGAATAGAGGGGTCCGTAATTCCGCTTGTACGGCCCACTCACAATGCGCCGCCTTCGACCGCCCCGGATTTGATCTCCACGATATAGCCATCGTTGGCGCTCCAGGAGAGGTACACCCGGTCTTTCCACACGATGTCGGGGCCTTCATCGGAGTACTTGGCGTGCTGCTTTATCACCCGGATAAGCACCTTTTCGGCGGTTTTGACGTAGAATTTGGTCTGGAACCCCGAATAGATGGGCTCGTCCACCTCGCCCTGGAAGAGGTTGATGTCTTCCCGCTTGGTGGCGGGCTTTTCTTTGGAGATGAGCACCTTTTCCGGCCTGATGGTAAAACTGACCTCCTGGCCGGGCCGTACCTCGTCCACGGTGGTCACCTTGACCCGCCCCAGGTCGGGGATGTCCAGCTCCGCCATGTATTCGGTCTCCGGCTTGTCCAGCTTCACCGTTGACACCACTTTTGCGTCAAAGAGGTTCGTCTCGCCGATGAAGCGGGCCACAAAGTCCGTGGCGGGGCTCTCGTAAATATCGTGGGGGGTTCCCACCTGGAGAACATCGCCCTGGTTCATCACGGCGATGCGATCCGATACCGAGAGGGCCTCCTGCTGGTCATGGGTCACGTAGATAAAGGTGATGCCGATCTTGTCGTGGATCTGATCCAGTTCGATAAGCATGTGCTGCCGGAGCTTGGCGTCCAGAGCGGACAGCGGCTCGTCCAGAAGGAGCACCCTGGGCTCGTTGATGAGCGCCCGGGCAATGGCAACCCGCTGTTTCTGGCCGCCGGAAAGCTGGTTAGGCTTCTTGTGGGCGTGGCCTTCAAGCTGCACCAGTTTAAGGTATTCTTTAACCTTGGCCTCGATATCCTGTTTAGCCGTTTTCTTGAGCCGAAGGGGAAAGGCGACGTTTTCAAACACCGAAAGGTGGGGAAACAAGGCATAGTTTTGGAACACCGTGTTCGCTTGACGGCGGTTAGGGGGCAGGGGAAGCACATCGGTTCCCTCGAAGGTAACCGTCCCCTCATCAGGGCTCTCAAACCCGGCGATAATCCGCAGTAGAGTAGTCTTGCCGCATCCCGAAGGGCCCAGGAGAGAAAAGAATTCGCCCTTCTTTATCTCCAGACTCACCTTGTTTAATACCCGAAAATCACCGAAGGATTTAGAAATCTCTCCGATGATGACATCGCTCCCTTTCAATCCTTTTCATCCACCCCCTTTCGTTCAAATGAATGTAAAACTTTTCATAACCTGGCTGGAATCCGGTTAGAATCTACAACAATACGTGTACAATGCGGATTTTGCCGCTCGTTGTCAATCGGTTACACAGGGCAAATTCGGGAGCGCATATAAGGGGAAGTTGCCCACCCGCTTACACCATACGTTCCCCGTATGCCTTGTATACTTCCTCAACCGTTTTGAGGACATCATTTTTGAACCGCTCAAGCATATTTCGATGTCCAACAGATATTTCGTCCGCCTGAAATAGTTCGCAGACCTCTACTCCCAGCCCATTGGCAATACCGGATATGGATTCCGAAGTGGGATACTTAATACCGCGCTCTATTTTACTGAGAAAAGTGATTGAAATATTCGCCTTTTCCGCAAGCGCCGCCTGTGATAATTGCCGCTGTTTTCGGTAAAACTGAATCCGTTTGCCCAAAAGCGCCCGCACACCCTGACCGTTTATCATCGTCCTAAAACACCCCTATATGTCTATGTTCTATTGAACCATAGGGGCCAGACACTTGACAAAACCCCATAGGGGTTTGTATACTATGACCATAGGGAAAAATTGTGATGCTTTCTGTAAAGCAGTTCCGCTTTATAGAACGATTTTTGGTTTTTCTATGCTAATCCACGTTTGAACGTGGGTATATCTTTCTTAGGGAGTAGCTATGAAAGCAAAACATGGTCTCTTAGCCGGATGGAGCAGAATATCCGCCTTCGCGGGGCACACCTTCACCCATCGGCTGCTCTGGTAATGTTCCGGGGCGCGTTGATCTCAGTCAAAATCGCCTGAGTCTTTTGCTTTGTCAAATTGAATATTGATGGTGTTGATAAGGTTATCTTGCAGGGAAATAAGGCTTTGTAATGGCGGTTTGTGGGGGTTTTTGTCCGCTTCCCTGTCCGCAGGCATCAAAAGTTGATATTCGTCAACGTGGAGGGCTTTTGCCAGTTTGGTCATCGTCATGGCGCTTACCCACCTCCGGCAGCCTTCAATGTCGTTCAGGGTTTGGGCCGATAAGCCGGCCTTTTCCGCGAGCTTTTCCTGGGAATAGCCCAGATTCTTCCGGTATTTTCTGATATTTCCGGCAAGGGTTCTCCGAATGGGCTCTAAATCCGCCTTCAAGTCCGCTTTCATGACAAAAATTCTAGAAGAAAAAGGGGGACTTACCACTTGCTTAAATATTTATATTTGAGTATTGCTAATAGCAGGTATAATAAAATACCTAACCAAATTTAACCGGCCAATATTCTATTGAAGGATGTTGGTCTCTAAGGGGTATCCCATGAAAGCAAAACATGGTCTCTTATTCGGTTTCACCGTCCGCGCCACAGTTGTGGCGGTCGCGGCGGCGATTTTTGCCTTTATCCTGGCGGGGTGCGATAATCCTTCAAACAGCAGCCCAGGCTCACAGTCAGGCGCCATTCCCTCTGACCTGGCCGGGAGTTGGGGCTATAGCAGCGACCCTGACTCCAGGGTGTTTACGATCAATAGTGACGGGAGCGGAACGTATGGAAATAATGCTTGTACCTGGAGTGTGAGCGGATCCACGTTGACGCTCACCATGACGCTGCAAGGCCAGACGATGACCGGTTCCGCAGCCTATTCCATCAGCAGCGGCAGGTTGACGTTTTCAAACCAAAGCGGCCTCTTGGGGCAGTATCTTGACCCAACACAGGTTGGCGGCAGCTACTTTGAAAAGATAAGCGGCTCAGACCCGAACCCAGACCCAGACCCGAACCCAGGCCCGGAGAAGGGCGTTTATATCGGCCTTCTTTCCTTTGCCGGGAGCGCCACCAACCTTATTGATTATACTACAGAAGTCCCTAACCTTGACTATCTTAAAGAGGGTT
>JAIRPG010000018.1 GCA_031257105.1 Treponema sp. | reverse complement strand
GAAGACCTTTTCCGGCTGCGGCCCTGGCGGGGGGATGTGCATGTTCACACCTGCCGCTCCGACGGCGCCGAGTCTCCGGCGGTGGTGGCGGCCTCTTACCGCCGCGGGGGCTTTGATTTTCTGGCTATCACCGACCACCACCGCTACGAGCCTTCCCTGGAGGCCATCAACACGTACAAAGACGCCCCCATAGACTTGAAGATCTTCCCCGGCGAGGAGGTTCATCCCCCCTGTGACCGCACCCATTATGTACATTTCGGGGGGAATTCCAGCATAAACGCCATTTTCCGGGATGATCCGGGCCGGTATGAGCGGGAAATCGAAGAAATCGCCAAGACCCTCAAGGTTCCGGCGGGGATAACCCCCCTGAAATACGCCTCAACCCTCTGGGTCTGCCGGGAAATCAAGAAGGCCGGGGGGCTTTCGGTCATGGTACACCCCCACTGGATAGAGAGCGACGCCTACCACGTGCGGGAGGATATGTGCATATATATGTTGAAGAACGCCCCCTTTGATGCCTTTGAGCTGACCAGCGGCCAGACCCAGCAGGAAAACCAGATGCAGACCGCCCTCTGGCAGCAGCTCCGGGCGGAGGGCCGGACCGTTCCCATCGTGGGCTCCGCGGACTGCCACGGCACCGAGGGCAACGGCGGCGGCGGCTGGTTCGGCATTTCCTCTATGATGGTTCTGGCGGAAAGCTGTGAAAGGGAGCCGATTTTCAGCGCGGTACGAGACCGGCGGGTGGTGGTGATGGAAAAATACTCAGGCGAAACCATGCCCCGGCTCTACGGCGAATACCGCTATGTGCCCTATGTCCTCTTCTTGCTGGATGAATACTTCCCCCTTCACGATGAACTCTGCGTGGAAGAGGGCCGGCTGATGAAGGAATACTCCGCCGGGGCCAAGACCGCCCTGCCCGCCCTTACCGCCCTGCATGGACAGTGCGCCGCCCTCATGGGAAAGTACTGGGCATAACACGAGAAGGAAGAATACGATGAAATTTGACGGTTACCACCATATCGGTCTCTGGGTTAAAGATCCCCAGAAAAGCCTTGATTTCTACACCAGCCTGGGAGCTAAAATTGTCCATAGCTTCCCCATGGCGGATAAACCCGCTGTTATAAATCTGGTTGATCTGGGGAATAATGCGGTAGTGGAGATTATCCCCCGGGGAAATGGCGAGGAGGAAGCTAACGCCCATTGGGCGCACTTAGCTATCCGTACCGATGACGCCCGTACCGCGTACGACCAGGCTTTGAAAGCGGGCGCCGTCTCCCGGAGTGAACCCCGGGATATGAACTTGGGGACGATGGCGGTTACCAACGCCTTTGTCCTTGGGCCGGATCACGAAGTGATCGAATTTTTTCAAGTAAGATAGCTTTCTCTTTTTTCAGAAAATCAGCCTCCGGCGTTCTTTGAAAGACGCTGGAGAACCTGATTTATTCGTGCGGAGGGTTTAATACCTCCGCACCCGCTCTTGCGGAGGAGCAAGCCTATTGCAGTACCCGTCCCTTTACATCGTTCTGTTTGACGAAATCTACAACTTCATCGATATAGCCGAAAGCTAAACCGGTTACAGTGTCCGCGCAGCCGTAGTATATTGCCAGCCTGCCTGTGTCCCCGTCTACCAACGAGGTGCAGGGGAAGGTAACATTCGGTACATCTCCGGTAAGCTCATAGGTTGTCTGGGGCGAAAGGAGGTAAGGCGCTCCGCGGGCGATCACTTTCCACGGTTTATCCAAATCGAGCAGCGCCGCGCCAAAAGAGTACACAAATCCGTTACAGCTTGTCAGAACCCCGTGATAGAACAAGAGCCAGCCTTCGTCGGTTTCTATGGGAGCCGGGCCCGCGCCTATCTTTGTGCTTTGCCAGCCGCCCAGGGGTTTCATCACATGCCGGTGCCTGCCCCAATAGAGCAGGTCGGGGCTTTCGGAATAGATAATGTCTCCAAAAGGCGTATGCCCCGAATCGCTGGGACGGCTATACATCGCGTAATTATTTCCTATCTTACGAGGGAAAAGAACGCCGTTGCGGTTAAAAGGCATGGTGGCACATTCCATCTGATAGAACTTCTTGAAATCGTCCGTATAACCCAGGCCGATACACGGGCCGTGATACCCGTTGCACCAGATGACATAGTAACGCCCATCAAGGTACACAACACGGGGATCGTACTTGTAGTCCGAATCCGGCAGTTCCGGATCCGTTTTAATAAAAGCGATAGGATTATCTTCGATTTTCCACGAAAGCCCGTCCTTGCTGCGGCCCGCGAAAAGATTCATCCTGCGAGCGGTATCATCGCAGCGAAAAACGCCCGCGAATTCACTATTGAACGGCACAACGGCGCTGTTAAAAATACTGTTCGATGTTTTGGTAAGATTGCGCGGGATCACCGGATTCTTTGAAAAACGCCAGAGTACCTCGTGGCGTCCTTCCTTAGGCCGCTCTTCCCACGGAATGTTGGGGAGAGCGGCATTCTTTAGCGTTACACTCATACAATAACTCCTTATACAGAGGTTGTTACAAACTCGGCAACAACTCTTGTTAAACAACTCTCGCTTATAAAAAGGCAGGATCTTCTCAGAACACGGTTCGATTAAGACAGCTCACATTTTTTACTTGGCATTGCTGAAATACGCGGAAAACGTAACGGCAGACCTTACTACCGGGCGGCGTCCGTTCCCCGCGTGTTCCACGAACTTACTCGATAACGGCGATAATGTCCGACATTTTGAGAATTAAGTGCTCCACGCCGTCAATTTTCACTTGGGTTCCGGCGTATTTATCGTACATCACCTTTTGTCCCACGCTCACCTTGATCACCTCTTTATCATCCCCAACCTCGATGATCGTACCCGTTTGAGTCTTTTCTTGAGCGGTATCGGGAATGATGATACCGCCGGCGGTCTTCGCCTCGTTCTTTTCAAGCTTAACCATGACCCTGTCAGCCAAAGGTTTTACTTTCATATAGTTCCTCCGTTATGTTAAAAGATACGTTTGTTTGGATAATTACAATATACAAAAAAGGCTCTTCTTGGTCAAGAAGAATTTAGATCTCGTGGATGTTCCGGGCAATAGGCATCCGCCGGCCCATACCGAAAGCCCGGGGAGATACCTTGAGTACCGGCGGCGCTTGGCGGCGCTTGAATTCCGCCCGTGCTACGGTCTTTATGATTTGCTCCGCGAGGGCGGCGTCCCAGCCTCGGAGGGCGATCTCATCCTTGGAAAGGTTTTCAAAGAGGTAAAGCTTGAGGATTTCGTCTAATTCTTCGTAGGGAGGCAGACTGTCCTGGTCTTTCTGGTTGGGCCGAAGCTCTGCGGAAGGAGGCTTGGTCAAGATAGCTTCCGGGATAATACCGCCGGTCTTTTCGTTGATCCGCCGGCAGAGCGCAAAGACCTCGGTCTTGAAGAGATCCCCGATAGGCGCCAGAGCCCCGGCCATATCGCCATAGAGGGTACAATAGCCCATGGCAAGTTCGCTCTTATTCCCGGTGGTAAGGAGCATGGAGCCGAATTTATTAGAATAGGCCATCATCAAGGTTCCCCGGATGCGGGCTTGGAGATTTTCTTCGGCGAGATCAAAAGGTCTGCCCTCAAAAACCGCGTCTAGGCTGGCAAGAAAGGCGGTATAGAGCGGCTCGATAGGCAGGATACCGTAAGAGCAGCCCAGATTTTTCGCCAGAACCTCAGCGTCATCTTTGGAACCTTGGGAAGAAAAACGGGAAGGCATACTGAAACACGCTACTTTGTCCTTTTCCAGAGCTTGTACCGCCAAATAGGCTACCAGAGCCGAATCAATTCCCCCGGAAAGCCCCAAATGCGCCCGAGTAAAGCCGCATTTCCTCATGTATTCCCGGATTCCCAGCACCAGTGCGTTTTCCAGGGTGTCAAGCTCATCCGCTTCGTTCAAACGAGGGGTGAGGAAAAGATTCGGCGCGGAAGTATCGAATGCCGAAACGCCTTCCAGAAATTGCCGGGGAGTATCATTCACCCCAGTTTCCCAGGAGACCAGATCCTCCTCAAAGGCGCGGGCTATGCTCCGGATCGCCGGATTCCCTTCCCGGGACGCTCCGGCCCGCTCTGTTGACATGATAAAAGAACGCCCGTCAAAAATGATCGAATCGTTGGCTCCGACGGCGTTTATGTAAACCAGCGGAATATTCCCCCGACGGCTGATACGTTCCGCCAGTACCTTCCGTACCTTGAACTTGCCCGCATAGTAGGGAGACGCTGACGGCACGCAGAGGATGGTGGCTCCTTGATCGAGTATTGCCCGCACGGGATCCCGAACATAGCGGGTTCCCGGCGTTGCGGTTTCCCGCCATACGTCTTCGCAGATCGCTACGCCGATGCGCTCGCCCTTCCACGCGAAAATCTGCCACGTTTGGGCGGCTTCAAAATTCCGGGCCTCATCAAAGACATCGTAGGTGGGCAGCAGGGTCTTGATCTGCTCAAAGGCCAGCCTGCCTTCCAGGATGATGCCGTAGGCGTTCACCAGCGCCTTACCCCCGGCATAGGGATTTCGCGCTACATAACCCACGCCCACGGCAATATCCGGGGGAAGTTCCCGCTGGAGTATACGGAGGGACTGGATATTCAGTTCCACAAAGCGATCCTGATCCAGTAGATCCATAGGAGGGTAACCGCAAAGGGTAAGTTCCGGAAAAAGCGCCAAGTCGGCATGTTCCTCACGCGCCCGGCGGGTAAAACGCAGAATCCGTTCCCGATTTTCGGCAAAACCACCGATGGTGGAATTAATCTGGGCTATTGAGATACGCATAGTAAAAAAATAATACCATGAAGCGGTTTGCCGCGTCCAGCAACCGCCCGATTCGCCCCATGCGTTGCTATAGACTCACCGGTATAGAACGGCTTCCGCGCCGATAGTGGTGGCCGGTCCGTGGCCCGGGTATACGATAATGCCCGGATCCAAGGCAAAGAGGCGGCTTATGCTTTCCCGCAACTGTTCCTCGCTGCCGCCGGGGAGATCTACGCGGCCTACGCCGCCATGAAATAGGGTATCGCCGCTAAAAAGGATCCCCGCGTCTTCCAAGAGAAACCCCATCGAGCCGGGGGTATGCCCCGGCAGATGCAGCGCTTTGAAAGGCCCCGCCATTTCCCCTTCGGTCAGCAGCCGGGTTGGAGACGGCATAGATTTCCAGTATTCATCCACAAAGGCGGCGCCGCCCGCAGCGGTGAAAATTTCCTTATGAACATGGTACGCGTCGGGCCCCAGACCAGAGGCGTCGTCCCGGTGAATAGCGATTTCCGGCTTGTCCGCCGCAAATGCCTCCGCCAGATCCGGCAGAGCGGCAATATGATCAAAGTGGCTGTGGGTCAAGAGGATAACCGATGGGTAGAGATTTAAGCGGCCCATCCGTGCTATAATCACTTCCGGTTCGCCGCCGGGATCGATCACCGCGCATGGCCGCCGGGAGGTCGTCGAAGCCGCGCGCTCCGGTACGATAGGGCTGTCCAGGGGGAGGGGGATAAGCCAGCAGTTCGAGGCGATGGCTCCCAGGACAAGGCGTGTAACAGACGGTTCTTTCATGGAGGAATACTACCCTGCGAATTCTCGATTTGCTAGTGATCGGCGCGCTTGCGCTCTTCTGGTATGGTCTCGTTCCTGTCGCGGGGGCCTTTGTAAGCCGCCGCCGCTGGCGAATATTCCGCAGGCGCTTTGATGGGCTCAGACTAGAACCTCTGCTGGACTACGCCGCTTACTGTCAGGGAAGAGAAGGCCCTTACCGCTTTCTAGGAGGCTTTGAGTCGGTTACCGACGGCCATACCTTGTGGATCCGGGGTGAGACGCTGACCATTCCGGTTTCCCTGACCGGCGCCCATACCTATGTTCTGCCCCTGCCCAAAAGCGGCGATATTCCTGCGGCCTTTGACCCCGCCGAAGAAGCTCCTGAACGGATTCGCTGGGATCGGGTAGCCGCTCTGACCGAAGGCGCCAAGGTCTTTATCGGCGGTCTCCTCCTCATGCGGGATAACCGGCTGACCTTTACGTCTACAAGAGAGAGCCCGTTATTGGTTATCTTTTACGATGGATCCGACCGTTCCCTTACGGCCCGTGTGATACGCGCCGGACGGCACCGTAATGAATACTGGAATCCCGTAACTCCCTATGCCCTGATTTTAGGCGCGTCATGCCAGTTGATTATCGCGGTGAGTTTCTTATCCCGTCCGGCATTCCGGCTCACGGTTATTACCGCCGTTGCCGCAGCCTTTACGCCTCTTTTCCCCCTCGTGCCGCCCGGCATCGTCTGCACGCTCCTGTATCGGCGGCTCTGGTGGCGGGCGCGAATTTTCCGGGCATACCGGGATCTCGCGGGGCTCCCCCTCAAGTACCTTTTTCCGGATAAAAATTCCATTCCGAAGAGCTATTCCTTCCCACAAGTTATCGAGGGAAAGCTTCCCGGCGGCGAGCGCTACGCTTTGGTTTACCGGAGTGAACAGCCGCTAGAGGAAATCCCCGCGCTTATCCCCGAACATACCTCGACGCGCAAAGAACAAGGCTGGTATATCTGTGGCGGTTTTCCCAAAGCCGCCGCTCAGGACACGATAATCCCCGATGAACCGGAGGATGTGTTTGCCACCTACGGGGTTTTGCCGGGAAGGCCCGATGTCCTGGCCCGGCGTTTTAACATTCAGGCTTATTTTTTGGAAATTATTGCCTGGCTCGTTCTGCTTTTCGGCATAGGATTAAACGCCTTCTTTATCGGTATGATAATCACCCTCTTGAGCTGATTCCTCCGCCCGGTCTTCCGGCAATGCCTCCGGATCGGCCTGGAATTCCTCCCGATCCGGCTCAAACCGCCCGGTTTCTTCCGAATCGTCCGGGAAAGAATCGCCCTGGTCGTCTTCCGCTTTCCGAATTCGGGCATAGTTCACCGTCAGAGGCCGCCCCCGGAAGGAAACCCCCTTGAGGGCTTCAATTATCTCGTCCGCCTTGGTGGCGCGAACCTGTACAAAAGAATAGTTATCTAGGATGCGGATAGCCCCCACATCCTCCCTGGATACGGAGGCTTTTGAGATGAGCATCCCCAGAATCTCCCGGGGGAAAATCCTTCTACTCCGGCCCGCGCTGATAAAGAGCCGCGCCGATTCCTCCTCCGCAAGGGGATAAGCCTTCGAATCGGCCCGACGCTCCTCGTCCGAAGAGAAATCCGTCCGGATGCTCCCTCGGGAACGGCTCCCCTGAGTTCCGGCCCGCCTGCCGCTTTTCTGATCGGCTTCCATAAGAAGATAGGCGGCAACAGAGGAACGCTTGAAAAAGGAAATCTCCTTCTTGAAGAGCGCGCGATATTGATTTAAAAGTTCAAGGTCCGCTTCCGAGTGAATTTTTTCAACAATTTCAGCAAGACGTTTCCGTGTTTTTTCTGGGACAAGTTGGGAAGGCATGAAATTATGTAACTCCTGCTTAAAAACTAATTTTTTACAACCATCTCATCTTGCCACAAAACGCGCGTTTACTCAAGACGGCGTATTTCACTTCCGTAACGCCAAATCCAACCGATAGCAGGTGGATATGGGCGCGAAAGACTCCCGAAGCAACACCCGGGAAAAGCCTTCCGATTTAACGGGAAGCTCGATGACCACCGCCCTTCCCCGTTCCCGGAGCCGCTCTATCATCCCGGTGAGCAGCGACTCTCCAATACCAAGCCCCCGGTATTCAGGCTGAACTTCGAGGGCGGTAATCCGCAGCAGCGCGGACTCCTCCGGGAAATTATCCGCCACGGCATAGGCGGCGAATTCTCCGGCGCCGCTCTCAGCCACCAACGCCAGGATACCGGGGAACACCCAACTCCGGGAGTCGGTCTGTTCTTCAAAACACAAGCGGTGTAACGCCGCCGCCGCCCGGCTATCGTTTGTTGTCCCCTCCCGGATACGGAAGTCCTCCAATACCAGGTCGCCGGTTTCGTCCGGTTCACCGCCAATCCGTTCAAGCCCCCACTCTTCCCGTAGGCCGTTATACCAATTGAAGATAACCCTCCGCATTTCCCGCTCCTTAAAGGCAAACCAGCGCTGTTCCACCTCCGGATAGACGCCGAGGACATCCTTAAACGCCCGAAATACTCCTTTGCCCCGGTTCAAAGCGGCGGTCAGTTTATCTCTGATCAGGGGATTCTTGAAACTCGCCGTAAAGCGTTCCATTAGCCTGAACCCATCGGCGGAGTCCCATTTGGGAAGGGAACGGAACCGTCTTTCTTTATTATTTTCCGGAATATCGCCTGAGATCATCCCTTCCAAGGTATCGACAAAAAATTCCCCCTTCTGATCCTCCATGGAGAAAAGAATATCGTTGATCAACGCTTCGGTCAGCTCAAAACACATAGCTTTATTGTAAAATATATTCATGGAAGATCAACAGGCCGTATTCGGCGGACTATATAGTGTCTGTCCACAAAGCCGGTTACTTTGTGGACAGACACGAATTCAGATAGGTACCGGCAAGCTCTCTTTCAAAATATTCACCAAGTAATTGTTTCATGTCTTCCCTGATTTCCTGGCGGAGTTGTTCCAATTCTTCATTGGGGGAATGGGGTTCCATAAAGAGCCGATAAATTTCGATATCCAGAGCACCGGCAATGCGTTCTACGAGGTCAAGGGTGGGAAAATTCCGGGCAAGTTCTATCATGCCGATATGATGGGTAGACACATCGACTTTTTCGGCCAGTTTTTCCTGGGTCAGGCCGCTTCGCCTGCGGTATGCCTTCATGTTTTTGGCAAAAATTACTCCAAGCCGTTCCATTAACTACCTACAAGGTAATAATAGAGACTTTTTCCCTCTTGACTTACTATGTACATTCTATTATACTACTACCTAAAATATAGTTTTTGGGTGATTTCTTCGGAAACTACCGTGAAAATTATGATTTTTCATATCGTTTTGGGCAAAACCGCTCGCTCCGATCCGCTGGGGGGTCAGACCGGCGATTTTCATAGAACAACTCATTCGTATGGGTGGGTTATCAAGAGACGAAGCAGGGGAAAAGGGATGAGGCGGGCTCAAGCGGCCTTGGTTGGCACTGATGACCTCCTGAACCCATGGACTGAACCCCGTCCCCTGCTCCAAGTAAAGGAGGAGCTATGTTGAAGAAAGTTTTGTGTGTTTTGGGGATTATGTTTTTCATATTTCCCGGTTTCGCGCAGGAAGAGTCCGGTGATGAGCCGTATTTGTCGATTGAAGATCAAGAGGCTATTTTGGACAAGGCGGCTGACGCGATGTTTGAAGCGGAGATTACCGCGGAAGATCAAGAGGCTATTTTGGACAAGGTGGCTGACGCGATGCTTGAAGCGGAGATTACCGCGGAACGTAAGGAAGACTCTCCGGCCGGGCCCGAACCATACCTGGTGCGAATTGAAGTCTATTCCCGTCTAAAGACTTCCTATATCGCGGTTGGCGATTTAAGTCTTGACCCGGGTTTCTTTTTCTGGATGCATGACGGGAGCAAGCAAAACGGCTATGCGGTTTATATGTATCCTGTAACGGACAATGTCAGTAAGATTAAACAGTCTAGCGGCGTTGCTATGCTTTACGGTAAATCTTTTCGTAGCGCTGAAGAGGCTATTGCGGAGATTCAGACAAGAGGTACAATGTTTAACCAACTCATCCGGTACCAGCCGGTCATCAATGAAATGCGGGATCGTTTGAATAAAGCGCCATACCAGGGAGGTTCCAAATGAAGACTATCGCCTTTATAGGTTTCTTTGCCGCTGCTCTGCTCTCCGCGTTTGCGGAAGAAATCCCCAACACCGTGGGCGCCGTAAAGGCCGCCAAGCCTGGTGATTACATAGTGCTGCAGGACGGCAGCCCTTATGTATTGACCGGCGCGGAAATCGCTATTGTCAACGAGGAATTTGACTATAACGATGGTGAGGCGCTGAAAGAAAACGAGGCGCCGCGCGCGGACGGCGGGACAGAATTTAACATTACTTCGGCGCACAAAAGAATAATATGGCCCGACGGGAAGTCAATGGATATTCTGGTAACACGCCGCGCGTTTGACGATTATATGAAGTTTCTTGTGGAACAGTATAAGCCTATTCCCTATACCAGGTATGAGGAAGTAATAGGCAACTCGTATCCCGCAAACGTGCCTGACGGATTAGAGTCATTTCGCGGGAGGGTATACAAAACCTATATAACAAACGGTGTGGAAACGTTTGAAATTTTTGAGGTTAAAGAATTCAACCGTACCATGGTTGGTGATGGACTCGAACGGGGTTTCCAATTGAAGGAGAATAATCTTAGGTTTACCCTGACCGGCGGAGGAAATTTTCACGAATCCGGCGCCAGAAGAAATGAGTAATCCGGGCCGATAAGAAACCGCGTCCGCGCATAAACAGCCGGGCAATGAACCGCCCCCGCCGCCCCGGCCCCCGGCGGGGGCGTTCCTTTAAGTCCGCGCCGTCCCGGAGTCTGGCGGCCGGTTCTTCGTTGCCAATATCATTGGCGCTCCTATGCGCGACCACATGGAAGGCTTTTCCCCCTTCCGCTACACGTCATGCGGCGGTATGCCGTGTTCCAGGCGCAGAAACCGGCCCAGCCTGTCTTTTTTCGCTTTGGCGTACCGCTCGATGTCTTCCCAGCCTTGCGCCAGCGCGATAACCGCCAGTATCGTGATGATGATGACCTCCTCCAGGGGGTACCGTTTGTTCCGTTCCACCCGGGGATCCCGTATTACCGATAGATACGCCGTCAACGGCGCTATTCGTTCCGCTTCCCTTCCCATTCCTCCTTTATATCAATTTTTACAAATTTTTTATATGCGCTGGCCCTGAGGGGGAAGGCTTCAACGCGCAGCAGAGGAGATCGTATAATATAGAAGGGAAGACCCAACCAGCCCGGATCGTAATTGACCGAGGCGGCGAACCGCTGGGTACTGATCCACAGCCCCAGGAGAATCAACGCTAACGCGCCGAGTTTGTTGAGTCCCGCTTCCAACTGTTCCCGGTTCCCCGATGACGGTTTCCCCCGCGGGAATTCGTTGCTTTTCACGCTACCTGCCTTGCGCCCGGTTTTGCCGTTCTTCGGCATAAGCTTTCCGTACCACGTCAGTGTAAGGGCTTTTATGGCCGTACTTTTCCGCTTCCCGGTATACATCCACCGACGCGGCCCTTTTGAATACCGGGCGCAGCCTTCCTTTCTGGTTCTTTTCAGGAATTACCAAAACCGTTTCCCCTTCTTTTACGGATGGCTTTGAAAACAGGGGAATGTAATAGGCGTTCCCGTCAGTACATTCCAACACCACGGCGTGATTGTCGCTCATTTCATCGGTCTGATAAATTTTTACTATACGGCCCGCCTTTCTTCCCATGCCGCTCTCATACAGTTTGGAGGTTATGCTCATTTGTGTAAGCCAGATGTTTCTTCGCGTTGAGGAAGGTATTGTATTTTCCAAGAGCCTTCAAAGTTTCCTCCCATCCGGGGGACAACACATAACCGGAACCTTCCCAGGCGCACAAGCCCAGCGTCCGCAGATGATCCAGCCGGGCAACGTATTTTTCCCGGTTCTTTTTTACCATATCAAGATTGACCTTCCCCTCAACCGTATACGCTTTGAGGGCTTCGTCTATGGCGGTAAACCGGTTTGCCGTTAGTACCGCTTTCGCTTCCTGTTCCATGTCCGTTTTCGTCCTCGACCCGATAAGGGACGTACAAATATCCTTGGCGCTTTCCCGCATAAAAGTTTTCACCAAATCGCGGGGGAAGAATACGTCATTCCCGTTCTGATCCACACCGTTGATGAGCAGGTGGACATGGGGATGGGCCGTGTTGTAATGTTCCGCCGTCTGCCAATAGAGCCGCTTCCCGGTTTGCAGTTCCAGCTTTTTGATGAAGGTTTTCGCCAGGACATCGAGCTTGACATTGTTTGACGCGGGGCTGAGGAATATGCGGAAATTCTTCGCCGCCATGCGCCGTCTGTATTCTTCCAACGGCGTCCCGTAGAGTTTCGCCGGGCCGCCGTCCTTGCCGGTTCCCTCCCTGACAAGATAACGGTTTATCTGATCCCGGTGAGCTTCCACGCTGAGGGAATACTGCAATTTGACAACACACTTCTGGCGGGTATCATTCCGCCGCTTCCCGCTAAAGCCGCCTTTCCCGCCGCCGCTCCTGAACGCCCGCTTGAGTTTCCTCAAGCCCTTGAGGGAATAGTATTGTTCTCGTTTCCGCTTGGGAGACCGGAACGCAACGTTGATCTCGTAGTCCCTGTTTTCAAAAAGAAAATGTTTCATGGTTCAGACTGCCTGTAATGGGTAAAAAAGGCGGGAAGCGGTGGATATACCGCGCCTCCCGCCAACCCTCAACACACCGGGATTCGCCCGGTCGAAATTTCCCGCCCATACGGACAGGGAACATTAAGACGGTTCCCCGTCTGTAATGTACCGCTCATGGATTTTTTGTAATAACGCAAGCGCTTCCCGCGACACGCCGGTATCTTCCCCCCTCATGGTTTTCAAGAAACCTTTCAAGAGTTTCTATGGCTTTATCAATCCCGGAAAGAATTCCGTCTTCCCCTTCGTTAGGTGATTGATCTCGCGTTTCCGTTTCCGCCAATGAACCGTCATCTTCCGGGAGAATTACGTCGATTGATTCTGAAATTTCCGGCGATTCCCGCTCCGGGAGTTCCTCGGCCCCGGTTTCCAGTTCTTCGCCAGGTTCAGTCTCCAGCGGATCGTAAGTCCCTATTTCCGGTTCCGTAAAAGCGTTGCCATCATCCGGGAGGGCTGGAGGGGAAGATTTTAACCTGGCGGAAGAGTTCGCGGCGGTGGATTTTCACGAAGAGCGGCTGGAGAAACGGTTCAGAAGAACCATGGAAACTCTGGCCAAAGATCCGGAGAAGTCAATCCTGGCAAGCAGCGCCAACCGCGCCGAGGCATCGGACTAAAATCCGCAGCAATATACAATCTGCTGGGTAGATTCTGGCGGTACAGGACACCACCAGCGTCAACTACGACAGCCGGCAGGATTGGTGCTGGGGGCGCTGGACCAGAGCGGGTACAACCGGAAAGAGGCGAAGAATACCACTCTGACAAAAGAACAGCAAAAGAACCGTCCGATAGCGGAGAAAGAAAGCAGCCGGCGGCTCACCATGATGGAGCGGGCGAACCGGGGGATACCGGAAACCGTAAAGCTGATACACGTATGCGACCGTGAAGGGGACATCTACGAGTTGTTTGATGACGCGATACGAAAGGGATTTTATTTTTTGGTACGGATATGCGAGAACCGGATAACGGTGGAAAACCGGAAAATACTGGACGAAATACGTAAAAAACGGGTAAAAGGGCGGCAAAAAGTCCGCGTTCCGCGGGATACGAGGCGGAGGTTGAAAGAGCGGGACGTGATACTTCAGATACGGTACGCCTCGTTTGAGATAAA
>JAIRPG010000113.1 GCA_031257105.1 Treponema sp. | reverse complement strand
GTCTGTCCATAATGTAGACACATTATGGACAGACCACCTTAAAAAACGCATTTTCGCAGCCGTTAGGCGAGAAAATGCAAGGTCTATCCGCAAAGTAACCGACTTTGTGGACAGACACTTCTTAGAGCGTTACCGGCTCATGAGTAGCGTTATCCGGGAATCAACCGGGTTGCGGACAGGTCTAATGTAGTGTTCAATGCGGGGTGAGTCAAGAGTTGTTCTGAGCTTCCGAACCGGTCTATTGACAGCTCGTCCGCTCATGTCATAGAATAAAAGTATCTGAAAACATCAAATTTTGAGGAGGAGGTTTATGGTGGGCTTACGCAAGACCGGTGACACGGACAGTGACCCTTATGGTAGTAAGAACGTATCGCAGGCTCTCTCTAAACTTCATCCGCCCGCGTTTTTTCTGCCGTTATAATTATTGTTTGTGTCCTCTCATCTTGTTTTTTTAGGGCAACGCCGGCGTTTCCGGCGCGTATAAAAACCAAACAGAGGATACCCGTATGAAAGAAGACTTTCTGGCAATGATCAATGCCGATTCAACCGGCATCACAAAACTGAAATCACTCTTTTCTGAGTTGAACACCGCAGACATCGCGGAACTTTTCAACGATCTGAGCAAGGAAAAAATAATCCAATTGTTCAGAATTTTACCCAAGCCGGTCGCCGCAGACGTGTTCGCGCTGATGGACGCCGATATGCGGCAAACCCTTATCGAGGCTCTCACGGACGCGGAGGTGGGCGACATTGTAAACCGGCTCTTTGTAGACGACGCGGTAGATTTTATTGAAGAGATGCCCGCGAACGCGGTAAAGCGGGTACTACAGAATGTCCTTCCCGAAAAACGGAAGCTCATCAACCAAATACTCCAGTACCCCGATGATTCCGCCGGCAGTATTATGACCACCGAGTATGTGGATCTCCGGGAAAACGCTACGGTAAGCGAAGCTTTTGACGTGATCCGGGCCACCGGGCTCAATAAAGAAACCATCTACACGTGCTACGTCATCCGGTGGGACCGGCTGTTGGTGGGGGAGGTGTCCGCGAAAACGCTGATGCTTGCCGAGCCCAATGAGAGGATCGGCGACATCATGGACACGAACATGGTCTTCGCCTATACCACCGACGATCAGGAAGCGGCGGCGGCGGCGTTCAAAAAGTACGGATTACTGGCTATGCCGGTAGTGGACAAGGAGCGGCGGCTGGTAGGTATTATTACGGTGGACGACATCGTTGAGGTTATCGAGGAAGAAAATACCGAAGACTTTGAAAAGATGAACGCCCTCCGCCCGTCTGACGAGCCGTACCTCAAAACAAGCGTTATCCGGCTGGCGAAGAACCGCATCATTTGGCTGCTGATATTGATGCTGTCCGCGACGATCACCGGGGGTATCATCTCCACATTCGAGAACGCCTTGGCGATCCTGCCTATCCTGGTGGCCTTTATCCCCATGCTCATGGATACCGGGGGTAATGCGGGCGCCCAATCCTCCACGCTTATCATCCGGGGGATGGCCTTGGGGGAGATCGGGCTGGGAGACATTCTCCGTGTTTTATGGAAAGAGATACGCATTGGCGCGCTCTGCGGCGTTGTCCTGGGGCTGGTCAATTTTATGCGTATCTATTTGATGAATGGCAAAAATCTATTCTTGTCCATTACGGTAACGGCGAGCCTCTTTTTCACGATCCTTATGGCAAAAAGCGTGGGCTGCATTCTTCCCCTCTTCGCCAAGCGGCTGAAAATAGATCCCGCCATCATGGCGGCGCCGCTTATCACCACCGTTGTTGACGCCGCGTCGCTCATCATCTATTTTTCGATAGCGAAGCTGGCCTTTAACGTGTGAATCCTTACGCCGCGCTTTGACCAACACGGCGGCTTATGCTATGATGCCCCTATGACCGCACAAGAACTCCGCGAAAAATATATCGAATTTTTCAAAACCAAGGGCCATGTCCAGATTCAGGGCAGGTCCTTGATTCCCGACAACGATCCCACGGTGCTCTTTACCACCGCGGGGATGCACCCCCTGGTACCCTACCTTTTGGGAGAAGCGCACCCGGCGGGAAAGCGGCTCGTGAACTACCAGAAGTGCATCCGTACCGGCGACATCGACAGCGTGGGCGACGCCGGCCATCTTACCTTTTTTGAGATGCTGGGCAACTGGTCTTTGGGGGATTATTTTAAGGAAGACGCCATTGAGATGAGCTTTGAATTCCTCACCTCCCCCCAATGGCTGGGCATCCCCCTGGAAAAGCTGGGGGTAACGGTTTTTAAGGGCGAAGGGGACATCCCCCGGGACGACGAATCGGCGTCGGTCTGGAAGCGGCTGGGTATACCGGAAAACCGGATCGCCTACCTTCCCCGGGAAGACAACTGGTGGGGCCCTGCGGGAACAACCGGCCCCTGCGGCCCCGACTCGGAGATGTTCTACTACGTGGGCGACGCCCCCTGCGGGCCGGACTGCAAACCCGGCTGTTCCTGCGGTAAGTGGCTGGAGATATGGAACGACGTGTTCATGCAGTATAACAAGAAGGCCGACGGCTCTTACGAACCCCTGACCCGTACCTGCGTGGATACCGGCATGGGCATCGAGCGGACGGTCACGATCCTCAACGGCCAAAAGTCGGTGTACGACACGGAGATCTTCCTCCCCCTGCGGGCGGCGGTGGAGCGGGCCGCGTCTTACCGTTACGGCGAAGACCCCGAAAAGGATCGTTCCGTGCGGATCATCTGCGATCATGTGCGCTCATCGGTCTTCATCCTGGGAGACCCCAAGGCGGTGAGCCCTTCCAACCTGGGGGCGGGCTACGTGCTGCGGCGGCTCATCCGCCGGGCGGTACGGCATGGCCGCAAACTGGGCATGGCCGGCGAAACGTTCTCCTCCGCCGCGGAAGTGGTAATCGAACAATCAGGCGGCCCCTACCCGGAACTCCTGGAAAACCGGGCTTATATAATAGAAGAACTGGACAAAGAGGAGCGGAAGTTCATGGAAACCCTCAAGAAGGGGGAGCATGAATTCGAGAAACTCCTGCCCAACCTCCTCAAAGACCCCCGGAAGATCATGCCGGGCCGCCTGGCCTTCAAGCTCTACGATACCTACGGCTTCCCTATCGAATTGACCGAAGAGCTGGCGGCGGAAAACGGCATGACCGTAAACCGCGCCGAATTCGACGAGGCCTTCAAGAAGCACCAGGAGCTTTCCCGGGCCGGAAGCGAACAGGTCTTCAAGGGAGGGCTCCAGGATCACGGCGACGCGGCCACCCGCTATCACACCGCCACCCACCTGCTCCACAAGGCCCTCAGGATCGTCCTGGGGGATCACGTGGCCCAGAAGGGTTCCAATATCAATTCTGAAAGGATGCGCTTCGACTTTTCCCACAGCGCGCCCATGAGCGGCGCCGAAATCGAGCGGGTGGAGGGCATCGTAAACGAGCAGATCAGGCGGGATCTCCCGGTCTCCATGGAGGTGATGAGTCTGGATGAGGCCAAGGCCGCCGGCGCTATCGCCCTCTTCGGGGAGAAGTACGAATCCCAGGTAAAGGTCTACACCATCGGGAACTCCCCGTCAGACTACTTCTCCAAAGAGGTCTGCGGGGGCCCCCATGTGGAGCGTACCGGCGCTCTGGGTACATTCGCCATTCAGAAAGAGCAGTCTTCTTCCGCCGGGGTCAGGCGGATCCGAGCCGTCTTAACTGGGCGCGGCCTTCGGTAACAATTGCCGTAAATCGCGGTTTATAGTATGATGAGGTAGTATGAAACGTTTTATTAGTGTTTTTGGGATGATTACTCTTTTAACTTTTGCTTTTCCGGGAATGGTATTCTCCGGCGGCAGCGGCCAATCGGCTGGCGGATCCGCCGGCGGTTCCACGAGTGGTTCCGCTCAGGGGACGCCGCTCCCGTCGCAGGGCTCTCAGGCTCAAAACGCCGGGCAGCCTTCCGAAACGGCCCCACAGGAACGGACTATTCAGGATCCGGTGGTAGCGTCGGTGCAGCTTATCCGTACCGAATCCATCTTTCTCAACCAACTCAAAGCGGAAGTGGAACAGTACGAGAAACAGACGGGTCAGAGTTTGTCCCTGGACAACCGGCGGGAGATTTTGAATTCGATGATCAACCAACGGTTGGTTCTTCAGGCGGCTGAACGGGATCGGATTCTCATATCCGATGGAGAACTTAACAATCAGGTACAGCAGCTCCGGGATCAGTTAAAGCAGAGTTTGGGGCGCGCCGCCACAGACGCCGAATTCGCCCAAGCGGTACGGAACGAGACCGGGTTGGATGTGGCCGCCTTTCGGGATCAGCTTCGCCGGCAGTTGGTGATGCAGAAGTATCTTATAGAAAAGAAACGGAGCGTTATTGAATCGGTTAAAGCGCCCTCCGATGCCGAGATCAACGAATACTTCGCAAACAACAGAGACAAATTGGTACGGAACGAAATGGTACGCGCCGGTATTATCTATGTTCCCGGCGGCGCGGCGGAAGCGGAAAAGACGAGGGGCAGGGAACTGGCCAATCGTCTGAGCAGAGAGATCGGTTCGAGCGCCGCGAAATTCGATGATATGGTGGAAAAAAGCCAGGCGCCTAATTCAGGTTATCAGGCGAGGGTGGGGTTTCTTGAACGGAATCAGCAGAACCGGCAGATTTACGGGTCGGTTTTGATAGACACCGTTTTCGCCTTGGATCAGGGGAAAGTTTCCCCGGTGCTTGAAACTACCCAGGGATTTTTTATCTTCAAGGTGACGAATAACTATCCCTTCAAGGCCCTCGGCCTTGATGATGAGGTTCAGCCGGATAGCGGGGTTATTCTTCGCAACTACATCCGTTCAGGGATGCTGCAGGAGCGCCAGGCGGCGGTATTGGCCCAGGCGGAGCAAGAGCTGGTCATCGAACTGAGGGGAGGGAATCCCGCTCCCTTCCAGATTTTCGAGCAGTATCTGAACTGGTAATGGCGTCCCGGAGAAAAGGCCGTATTCTTGCTTTTCAGGCGCTCTATTCCTGGGAAGCCGCCGGTGAATCGAGTTCTATTTCCCCGGAAGCGCTGGATTTTTCCTGGATAGAAGATGAACAATTAGCCCGTTTGGACGATAGCACGGCGGCTTTTTCCCGGCTCCTAATACAGGGCACCATAGAGAACATTGGTTCCGTTGATACGATGATCCGCCGCCATCTTAAAAACTGGGATTTTTCCCGCTTAAACCGGGTCGATTTGGCGCTGCTCAGGATGAGTACCTTTACGCTCATGTATCAGGAGGATATGCATCCTTCGATTGTCATTGATGAAGCGGTTGATATATCCAAAGAATTTGGTTCCGATGATTCTTTCCGCTTCATCAACGGCGTTTTGGACGGCATCCGTAAAACGCTTCAAAATAAGCAAAACGCCCCGGTGGAGACCTATCCATGCCCATGAGATCAGAGATTCCCGATTTGGATTTTCCGGATTTTGATATTGATGAACCCGCGCCGCCTCAGAGCGCCGGGCAAAAAATTATCAGGCGGGCCTGCGTTCTGGGACTTTGTCTTGTTTGCGCGCTTTCCGGCGGTCTGGCATACGTTATTCTCGCTTCAGGCGGGGATCTCCTTTCCCCCATCGCCCCCAGGGAAGAGCCTTTTACCCGCAAGCTCAGAGAATATGACGTTGTTCTCGCGGGTTCCTCGTCCCGGGGGGATAAAGTGGTAACCGCCCGGTTGAACCGGCTGCTGGATAGTCTTGAAAAAGACGCCGAAGGAATGGACGCCCAGCTTTCGGTGTTGAAACGCCGCCGCGCCCTTGCCCGGGAAGATCTTTTCGGCGACGCTCTGACGGCCTACCGGCAGGCATACCTGGCCGCCGCCGAGCGGGTTGTTACGGCCTTCCCCTACTCGGATATTCCTTCCGCCATAGCCGCTGAGGCGGCTATTCTTCAGGCGCGGGCTGCGGGTTCACTTTCGGATGAGGAATTTACGACAAAACTCGAAGGGTTTGCGTCCCGTATAACGTCGCCGGCGCTTGCGTCGCTGGCTCCGGATCTGTACATCCTTTCAGGCGCTCTCGAGAATCCTCGCCGGGCTCTGAATGTTCCCAGCGTTGAAGAGACGCTTTCTCGGCTTGGCGGCGCTTCCGCAGAAGAACAGTTTATCATCAACGCCGCGTTGATCCGTATATTAAAAGGGGATATTTCCGGCGCGGGAGCCTATGTCCGCTCGCTCATTGATCAGGCGGACGGCGCGGTTACCCGGAAGGGCGTTTTCTTCGCGGCGGAGTTTTTCTACGATTTCGGCGATCCCCGCCGGGCGGCGGAAATTCTTTCCCGGTATACCGATGAGGAAAGTCTTGCCCGGCAGGCGGACGCCCTCTGGCTTACGGGGAGTCAGGAAAACGCCCGGAACCTCTGGCTCCTTCTCGTCTCGCCAACGGGGGAAAGCGCCGTACCGGATCCGCAAATACGGAGCCGAGCGCTCTACAACTTGGCGTCAAGCGCTCCAACAAGAACCGCCGAAGTGGTTTATTTGGAACAACTTTTGGGACATGAGCCCCGGCATGTATATGGAATTATCCGCTATACCCGGCTTCAAAACGCCGCCAGGGCTATCGCCCTCTTGGAAGATAGTGGTCTTCTGGAAGACGCCGCGCTGCTGGATCTGGAACGGCACCGGCGGAAACAAGACGGTTGGAACATAGACCGGATGATTCCGGAAACGTGGCTGCTCCTGGATCGCCACCATGACGATCCCCGTATATACCAATGGGCCGCATACTATTTTGATCTTCAACGCCGTTATGGCGAGACATCCACGCTCTTGCGCCAAGCCAGACGTAACGGCGTGACCGGTTCCTGGCTCTCCCTCCATGAGGGCTTAGGCATGATCCGTCAAGGACGCCTTTCCGAAGGGCTGGAGATGCTTAATACCGTTTCCGTGAGCAGCCCTGCCGGCGCTCCCGCATCTTCACCGGGGAATGCGGGACTAAACGCTTCTTGGCAGGTTTATGCCAATATCGGACGGGTTCTGGAAGCGGAACGTTCCTATACGGCGGCTTTAAATCAGTACGAAACCGCCGTCCCGTGGGTGACGGAAGAGGTAGACGCGGCAAAAATCCAGTTTCGGATTTCCCGTTGTTTACGCGCCCTTGGCCGGGAACGGGAAAGCCGCCGGGTTCTGGAATATGCCCGGAGCCTTGACCCGGAAAACCTTACTATCCGATTGGAACTGGGGCGTTCCGATACCGCTCCGTAAGAAGGAAAACGTATGAATGATTGTATCTTTTGCGCGATTATCAAGGGGGACATACCCTCCCGTAAGATCTACGAAGACACCGAACTCTTGGCTTTTCATGACGTGAATCCCCAGGCGCCGGTGCATTTTTTGGTGATTCCCAAGAAGCACATCAGGAATATCATGGAGCTTGAATCGGGGGATAGCGCGCTGCTTGGCCGCCTGCTCTTCAAAGCCCAGGAACTGGCCGCAGCCCTGGGATGCGCGGATAGGGGCGCCCGGTTTGTGATCAACTGCAAGTCCGACGGCGGTCAAACGGTGGATCACCTCCATCTGCACACGCTTGGCGGGAAGCCCTTGGGTTGGCCTCCGGGCTGAGTTACGGGGCGCGCCTCGACGCCAGCGCCATAAGGAGGGCGATGTCTCCCTGGCGGACGCCGGGTATGCGGGCGGCCTGTCCCAGCGTGAGAGGCCGTACCTGGCGGAGCTTTTCCCGCGACTCCGCCGAAAGGCCTGTGAGGGCGCCGTAGTCCAGATGGGAATCCAGTTTAACGGCGTCCATTTTTTCCATTCTGGCGGCGGAACGCCGCTCTTTTTCGATATATCCGGCATATTTGATGTCCAGCGCCGCCCGGAGCAACCACTCCTCAGGGTAGGCCGTGAGTTCCGGCGCATAAGGGATAAGGGCCTCCAGGGGGATCGTGGAATCCGTGAGCGCCCGCTCAAGCGTATCCCCGGCGTGGGAACGCAGGGCAATAAGCGCGTCGGCCCGCTCCTGATCCGCCGGGCCGGGAAGCTTCCTCTTCCGGAGCAGTTCTGTAATCGCATCCAAGGCGTCTTGTTTTTTGAGGAAGCGTTCCCACCGTTCTCCGTCGATAAGCCCTAATTCCCTTCCCAGAGGGCTAAGCCGGGAATCCGCCGTATCGTGGCGCAGTACCAGCCGGTGTTCGGCCCTGCTGGTGAACATCCGGTATGGTTCCTTCGTTCCCAAGGTGGTAAGATCGTCCACGAGCACCCCGATATAGGCGGCGGCCCGGCCAAGTACCAGACCTTCCCGCCCGGCCAGTTTCATGGCCGCGTTGATCCCCGCCATGAGTCCCTGGGCAGCCGCCTCCTCATACCCGGAACTGCCGTTGGTCTGTCCCGCCGCGAAGAGCCCCGGCAGCCGTTTTGATTCCAGGGTAGGGTAGAGATCCAGGGGATCCAGGTAGTCGTACTCCACCGCGTAGGCGGGCCGGACGATGCGGGCTTCTTCCAGGCCGGGGATGCTCTGGATAAAGTCCCGCTGTACATCTTCGGGAAGCGAACTGGAGGCGCCGTTCATGTACATCTCGTTAGTCGATAGGCCCTCGGGCTCGATGAAGATATGATGCCGATCCCGCTCGGGGAAACGGATTACCTTATCCTCGATGGAAGGACAGTACCGGGGCCCCGCGCCAATGATTTTCCCGCCGTAGAGGGGTGAGCGGTGGATGTTATTCCTGATGATCTCGTGCGTCCGGGGAATGGTATAGGTAATCCAGCAGGGAACCATGGGCCGAGCGGGGAAGGTTCCGGGCTCCGTATCGAAAGAAAAGGGGGCGGGCGGCTCTCCGTCTTGCCGTTCCATCCGGGAAAAATCGATGGAATAGGCGGCGATCCGCGCGGGCGTCCCGGTTTTAAGCCGCCCTATGGGGAAGCCCCGCTCACGGAGCCGCGCCCCCAGCCCCATCGCGGCTTCCTCTCCCAGGCGTCCCTGAGGCGCGTCGTATTCGCCGATGAAGATCTTCCCCTCCATAAACGTACCGGTTGCCAGGATCACCGTCCGAGCCGATATACGGTATCCCCGGACGGTGAGAATACCCTCCACCCGCTTTCCGTCACGGGAAACGAGGAGATCCGAAGCGGTATCCATGAACACGGAAAGCCTATCCTGTGTTTCCACCGCCTTCCGGGCTTCCGCCTGGTACGCCTGCTTATCCGCCTGGGCTCTCGGCGCTTGCACGGCCGGCCCCCGTGAGCGGTTCAGCACCCGGTACTGGATCATCGTTTTGTCAATGAGCTTCCCCATTTCCCCGCCTAACGCATCCACTTCCCGAACAAGGTTCCCCTTAGAGAGCCCGCCTATCGCAGGGTTACAAGAGAGCGCCCCAATCCGGTCGGGGTTTTGGGTGACGAGAAGCGCGGTAAAGCCCAACCGGGCTACCGCCAAGGATGCTTCTATGCCCGCATGCCCGCCGCCTACCACAATGCAGTCGTAATCCATCGGTATCGTTTAGCCGGCATCCTCGATGAGGTTTTTCATAATATACTCCCGCCGCTCCGGGGTGTTCTTGCCCATATAAAAAGCAAGCACCTGGGGCACCGCTTTGAGGGTATTCACCGAAACCGATACCAAGCGCATATTCGCGCCGATAAACTGGCCGAATTCTTTGGGACTTATCTCGCCCAGACCCTTGAAGCGGGTCACCTCGCTCTGACTGCCGAGGGCCGCTACCGCCTCGTCCCGTTCTTTTTCGTTATAGCAGTATCGGGTCTCCTTTTTGGTTCGCGCCCGAAATAGGGGAGTCTCCAAGATGAAGATCCTGCCGCCTGTTACCAACTCTTCAAAGTAAGAGAGGAAAAAGGTAAGGAGCAGGTTGCGGATATGGAAACCGTCAAAATCGGCGTCGGTAGCGATGACGATCCGGGCGTAACGGAGGCCCGACACATCGTTTTCGATCCCCAGGGCCATCATCATATTGTAGAGTTCTTCATTTTTGTAAATGGCGGCTCGTTTCTTGCCGTACATATTTTCTACCTTACCCCGGAGGGCGAAGATGGCCTGGGTCATCACATCCCGGCTGGAGACGAGGGAACCCGCCGCGCTGTCCCCTTCGGTGATGAAGATGGTCGAGGCTTCTCCATGCTCGCCGTCTTCCAGATGGTACTTACAATCCTTGAGCTTGGGAATTTTGAGGGCGATCTTCTTAGCCGCTTCCCGGGCTTCTTTCTTCACCGTGTTGAGTTCCGTTCTGAGCTGTTCGTTGGCGATTATCTTCCGCTCAAGGAGCCGCGCGGCATCCTGATTTTTATGCAGCCAGTCTTCCACCGCGTCTTTTACGGCCTGTACCACCCAGGGGCGGATATCCGAATTGCCCAACTTGTTCTTCGTCTGGCTTTCAAAGACGGGATTCTTGAGCTTAATCGCCACAGCGGCGATAGCGCCCTCCCGGACATCCTCACTGCGGTAATCTTTCTTAAAAAAAGTTTGAATTCCTTTAAGGAAGCCTTCTTTGAAGGCCGAAAGGTGGGTGCCCCCGTCGCCGGTACATTGGCCGTTCACAAAAGAGAAGTATTCCTCACCGTAGTTGTTGGTATGGGTAAAAGCGAATTCGAGCTGCCCTACCGCCGCCTGCCCCGGGGCCGCCGGCTCTACCGCCGTCTGTCCCTTGAAGTAACCGATAGGGTAGATATGATCCTCTCCGGTTTCTTCCGTGAGGAGATCGAAAAGCCCCCGCTGAGAGAGGTAACTCTTGCCGTTAAAGGATAAGGTAAGCCCCGTGTTGAGGTAGGCGTAATTGAGTATCCGCCGCTCAATAAACTCTAGATTGAACTGGTAGTCCCCGAAGATTTCCCGATCCGGGATGAATTCCACAAAGGTTCCGGCTTTGATGTCGCTTTTGGGAGCGCCGCTCTTGAGAACGCGCTTCTCTGGAGAGAGATGCCCTTTCCGGCTGGTCTTGAGGATTCCCCGTTCAAAAACCGCTTCGGCGAATTCTCCATCCCGGACAGACACGACCCGGAAATAGGATGAAAGGGCGTTTACCGCCTTGGTACCCACTCCGTTAAGGCCCACCGAGAACTGGAATACATCGTCATTAAACTTGCCCCCGGTGTTGATCACCGATACACATTCCACCAGCTTGCCGAGGGGGATGCCCCGGCCATAGTCCCGGATTTTCACGATCTGCGCCGACTGCGGAGCAGGCGCTTGCTCCCCCTCTTGTACCTGCACCTCGATGAGCGCGCCGTTTCCCATGATAAATTCATCAATGCTATTGTCGATGACTTCCTTGAGGAGAATGTAGATTCCATCGTCAGGGTTGGAACCGTCCCCCTGGCGGCCAATGTACATACCGGTCCGCAGCCTGATATGTTCTAGAGACGAGAGGGTTTTTATCTTCGATTCATCATAGGAGGCGCGGGGGGCCGTTTTTTTTGCCGCCTTCGCCGGCGCTTTAACGGGCTTCTTTGTTTCCGGCGCCGCCTTTACCGTTTTTTTTTCACGTTTTACCGTCATCTCCGACTCACTGAATAAGTTTACCGAGTTCTTCGATACGATCGTTCGCCCGGATAATTTTTTTTTCGTACTGATCGATAGCCATTTCACAGGCGGCAATCCGCGCCCGCTGGCCGGCAATCGCCTTTTCCAGTTTGGAAATTTCCACCTGGGTCTCTTCAATGTCCAAGGCGGCCTTGAGCTTCTCTATCCGCCGCGCATATTCCGCCATGGCCGCCCGTAGAGCGCTTATCTGATCCAGGAGCGGCAGATCTTCTTCGGCAAGCAGGGAACCGAGATCTTCCACTGCGGACAAGTCTTCCAGTTGCCGCCCGTAACGCCGGTACAGATCCCGCAGCTTCTCTTCGGCGTGGTGAATATGCCGTTCCAGGCTCTGAATTCTTCGTCCCGGATTTCCTTCCCCTTCCAACGAATCGCCGAGCTTGCGGCGTTCTTCCTTTAACCGGGCGAGTTCCCCGCTCAGAACCGCCTGGGCGTTCCGTTGTTTTTCGATATCCCCCCGCATACGGAGTACGTTTTCGTCCTGAATCGGCTCCGAAGGGGAGGAGGCCGCGAATTTTTCTCCCGCCGCTTGGTAAATCCGCCGTAAATTCCCCTGGCTCTTCCCCAAAAAACCCCGGAGTACCATTCCCTGGGCGCTTTTGCCTATCCACGTGAATACATTCGCGTCGCCTCGTTCCTCAAGCACATCCAAGCGGTCTTCCAGCGACTTGATTTTCGGTACGAGTACCTCTAACTGCTGCCTGAACGGTTCGGCAAAGCTCTCATAGGCTTTCTCTTCGAGGACGCGCTCACCCATACGGGCATAATATTCCGCCAATTCCTTATTCCGTTCAGTATACTCCCCTTCCTTATGCTGAACGGCATCCTCCAACTCCTTAAAACGGGCTACGTCACCCTCTACCGTCCGAATATCCTCTTGGGAATTCTCTATTTCTTTGATAAGTTCACGGTACTCGGCCCGATCCTCCGGGGCGGGAATACCGATCCTGCCCGAATCAGCGGCGTCTCCGCCTTCCAGACGGGGAAGAACCGAGCCGCCCAGCTTTTCCAGCATCGCGTTTAGGGCGAGAAGATCCTCCCGCTGCCGTTCTTCCAGTTCTCGCACCGTCTTTCTTCGTTCATCCATATCTTAATCATACGCTTTTTTGAAACTTTTGAAAACGTCCGCCGCGCCGGTGGAGCGCGTTGTGTTATAATAGATGAGAGAGGTACTGTACATGACGAAAACTATTCTTGAACGTTTCAAGTTAGAGGGAAGAACCGCCTTGGTAACCGGCGGAGCGCGGGGGATTGGACAGGCGTTCTGCCATGCGTTAGGAGAAGCGGGCGCGAAGATCGCTGTGGCGGATATTAACCTGACGGCGGCGGAGGAAACCGCCGAGGAGCTTATCCGGAAGGGGATTGACGCCATTGCGGTTAAAGCCGATGTAACGGCTCCCGGTGACGCCGCCGGGATGGTTAAAGCGGTCGTTGAAAAGTGGGGTTCCCTTACTATCGGGGTGAATAACGCCGGCATGGGGGTTTGGCGGGATGCGCTCACCCAGGAATTCGATGAGTGGCGGAAGATCCTCAAACTAAACCTTGACGCGGTGTTTCTCTGCGCCCAGGCCGAAGCGCGGGAAATGCTAAGCCGGGGGTACGGAAAGATAATCAACACCGCGTCTATGTCGGCTCATGTTTCCAATACTCCCCAGAATCAGTGCGCTTATAACGCATCCAAGGCCGGGGTACTGCACTTAACCCGCAGCCTTGCCGCGGAGTGGGCTCCCCAAAATATCCGGGTGAACAGTATCAGCCCCGGCTATACGAAAACCGCCCTGGTAGACAAGCTTCTAGAAAGCCCCGAAGGTAAGACTATGCTGCCGAAAT
Source organism: Treponema sp. (assembly GCA_031257105.1). Lineage (GTDB taxonomy): Bacteria > Spirochaetota > Spirochaetia > Treponematales > Breznakiellaceae > JAIRPG01. The sequence goes on along the minus strand of JAIRPG010000113.1, from coordinate 15,036 downwards.
GGCTGGAGAAGATACCGCTGGGCCGCATGGCTTCTCCCGAAGATCTCCAGGGCGCCGTTGTGTATCTGGCGTCTCCGGCGTCCGATTACATGACCGGCGCGGATCTTGTTATTGACGGCGGCTATTGCTGCTGGTAACGTATCTACCGTCCCGCCTTTTATGTTCCCGCGCCCAATTGGTAATGTGTTTTGTGATAAATACCATTGATTGTTTGTCAATACGGCACGCTATAAACAAAAATAGGGAAACATATTATTAGTTGTAGCTTCTTACGAAGCGGTTGTTTTAGGTAGTTATGTCTGGGCAGAATCTGAGGGTAATTTTAAGCGATAATATGCGGTCTTTGAGGAACCGCCGGGGATGGTCCCAAATGGATCTGGCGGAGAAAGCGAATATTTCTACTAATTTTGTCAGCGGTATTGAGCGGGGGCTTCAATGGCCCTATCCGGAGACCTTGCAGAGCCTGGCCGCCGCGCTGGATGTAAAGGTATACGAACTGTTCAGGCCGGAAACCGAGACCGGCCCCGGCATAGGAGAATATATGGAACGTTTTACCAATGACGTAATGATTGTTGTGCAGGAATCGGTTGGCCGCTCGCTGAACAAGGTACGGAAACTGTACACCGTAAAGAACGGGCAGTAAACCGCGCGACGGGTTTTTCGCCGCCTGCGGTTCACCGCCCGGCGTTAACCGGTTACAGGGCTTCGGGGCGCTTGCAGACGCTCTTGAGCTGATAGTAGGTTCCCGATGCGGACGCATCGTGGAAACCGTGCATGACTTCCAGCACATGGTATGCAAGTTCTCCTGAAGCGCGGTGGGGCCGGTTTTCGCCTATCGCTTCGGCCATGTCCGTAAGCCCCAGACCCCGGCTGTTGTCGGGATTATTCTTGAGCAGGGGAATCTCCGACCAAGCGGCGCCGCGCCGGCTGTAATAGATGGGCCCTCCGAAACCGTTTGGATCCGGTACCCGAAGGCTTCCCTCGCTGCCGTAAATCTCGATCCAGGGTAGGGTGTGGGAATACACGTCGAAGCTCATAATCAGGGTACCCACCGCGCCGTTGGCGAAATCCATCACCCCCGCGATATGGGTGGGCACGTCAACCTTGATAACCGTACCATTTAGCGGCTGGCTTGTGATAAGGCGGGTCTCGAAGGTCTTCTGGGCTGACCCGCAGACCCGGGCCACCGGGCCTATCAGGTTGACCAGGGCGGTGATGTAGTAGGGGCCCATATCGAACATGGGGCCGCCCGCTTTTTTGTAGTAGAATTCAGGCCCCGGATGCCAGGTTTCATGTCCATGCCCCACCATAAAGGCTGTAGCCGCCACGGGCCGGCCAATCCAGCCGTCGTCGATAAGCTTGCGGCAGGTCTGGATTCCCGCGCCGAGGAAGGTGTCCGGGGCGTTGCCTACCCGAACCTTTTTTTCTTCGGCGATCCGCATCACCTCCTGGGCCTCTTCGCGCTCGGCGCAGAGGGGCTTTTCGGTGTAGATGTGCTTTCCCGCTTTTACCGTCTGGATGGACACGCCGTAATGGTTATACGGCTCAGTGATATTGAGGACAATATCAACATCCGGGCTGTTAATGAGATCCTCCGTTTTTTTGATGTAGGGGATATTATACTCGGCGGCGGCCTTCTCGGCCCGCTCGGGGATAAGATCCGTTAAAGCCGTAACCTTAACCCGTTTGCCGAACATCCCGGTAAGGTTCTTGAAGTAGATACCGCTGATGTTTCCACATCCCACTACTCCGATACGCTGTACGCTCATTTTCCGCTCCTTGTTCATTGATATATAAGAGCTATTCACGCTCTTTTGCGGTTAAACGTATCATAACTTTCGATTACATCCAATGGTCCGCCGGTTAACCTGACGCGGGCATGTCAAAAGAAACGCCCGTAAAGGCGCGGTCCAATCATCCGCCGTTTCTCCTTCCGCCAGGAAACGCCGGTATAAACTGATAATATGGTTCCGTATCGCCTCCCGCGCCGGGGGGGAACCGGGACGGGTGAAGAGCGCCGCGGCAAAAGCCTCCGCTTCTTCCGGCGGGAAGAGGGAAGGATCGAACCGGGTCATAGCGTACAGAGCGGCGGGAATACAGTTTACGCTGTGCTGTTTCACGTAGAGGATTGCTTCGGTAATATCCAAGGCGTGGCGGCGGCAGTCCTCAATGGAGGAGGCAAACTGTTCCCCGCCTTCCAGAGAACGGAGCATAGCTCCAAAGGCGGTATACGAGCGGATCACCAGCATAACGTGCAGCGAGGGGACGCACATAAGGTGCGGATCCAACGCGTGTATGAGGAGGAAGCGGGGAGATTTGTAGTACCGGGGCCGGCGGGTGGTAGAAAAATTTTCGGTATACACCTGGGCGGCGCGGACGTAAAGCAGGTTGATTGAATCGATAAACTCAATCACCTTTCCCTGAACCCGCCGTCCATAGCGGGATAATGGAAAACCGGCGCACCGTATCCAGAACGCCGTAAAGTCAAGATAGACGCCCACCCACCGGGGACGGAAAGGAATGTCCTTATCGAGCGGATGATCCACCGAGGAGATCCGCGCGCGGCGCGGAATGAGCGCGGCCCGGTATTGCAAAAAGAAAAAATGATAGAGGATCGAGACGGCGCAGCTCAATCCGGCTTTTCTGAGCCGGGGGCTGCCTAAAATCCGCCTGACCGCGTTTCCTAAAGACTGATCGGGCGGCCCTATACGCTGTTTCATAAGGTATCAGTATGGCCGGTATACGCCCTCTCTGAAAAGTGTGTAAAAGCCGTTGCATAGGCGCTGTATACTCCCGCGCGCCTTAGCTCATAAACCAGATGGAACACCAGTGGCAGACCGCCCCGACAAGGACAAAGGCATGCCAGGTAACGTGGGCGCCCCGCTGGAGGCGTTTCCGATACCAGAAGGTTCCCAGGGTATAGGCCGCTCCTCCGGCGGCGAGAAAGGCGAGGCAAACCGGGGAAAGCGCCCGCCGCAGTGGAAACCAACCCACAACGATAGCCCAGCCCATGGCGATATACACCGCCACCTCTATTTTTTTGATGAACGCGCGATTTGTCGCGTAGAAGACTATCCCCGCCGCGGCCAAAACCCATTCAAGGCTTAAAAAGGCCCAGCCCCACGCTCCCCTCAGCCCGATGAGGCAGAAGGGGGTATAGGTACCGGCGATCAACAGATAAATGGCCGAATGATCCAGTATCCTCAATACTCGTTTTGTCTCTTTATGCTGAACGGCATGGTAGAGCGTGGAAGCCAGGAACATGATGATCATGGCGGCGGCAAAGATAACATAGGCCGCTACCGCTCTGGCCCCCCCGCCCGCTCCCCCAAGATTACCCCCCGCCCGGAGTACCAGGAGTACGAGCCCCGCCGAGGCGACCAGCGCTCCAAGCCCATGGAGGATAGCATTGGCGATTTCTTCGCCTGTGGTTTGGAAGGGAAGGGGTACGGGAATCGCCGAAACCGGCGCATTTAATAGTGTCTTCATACTATAATGAGACACGGTATCCTCCCTGAAGTTGCGCCTTTGCCGCCGCGCCCGAAACGGTTGGCCCCTCTACCGTTTTCCGCTATAGTTGAGATTGTTATGGAACCACTAACAAGCGAACTGCCAAGCGAACTGCGAGGTATGACCGTCCCGGAAGCAAAAGAATACCTTTTTCACCATATTACCGCATTACGGCTGGCTGAAAAACAGTATCGGACACTGGAAGAAGAGACCGCCCTTTGGGAAAGCCGTATCGCGTCGGCCCGTTCCAAGGGGCTTCCGGATTTGGCGCGGGAAGCGGAAGGGGAATTGAGGAGGGTAGGGGAGAAGCGGGACGCCTTGGGCCTGGAAATAGAAACCCTCAAGGGCCAGGTTGAGCGGATGCGGAAAGAGCTTCCCGCTCTTGCGGCGCAAATTGCGGCGCAGGAGCGGCGTATTGATCCGGATCTTTTGGAGCAAGAACTGCTCGTCACCCTGGGGCGGGATCCGGGGGATACCGCCGCCGCGATAGACCGCGCCGCCCGTGACGCCGAAGTATCCGCCGCGCTGGCGGAACTCAAGGCAAAACTGGGGAGCGCCCCATGAGCCGCATACCCCTCCTGCCTGACCGGGAACGGCCCCTTGTCTTTGCCCACCGGGGATGCTCGTCCCTGGCGCCGGAAAACACCATGGCGGCCTTTAAGAAAGCCAAGGAAGTGGGCGCTCCGGGGATAGAACTGGATACGCATTGCTGCGCCACGGGAGAACTGGTGGTTGCCCATGATGATACCTTCAAGCGTACCGCGCCGGGAGACGCTCACGGCGGGGGCAAGGAACTGGAAGCGTTAAGCCTCGCGGAAATCCGTTCTATTGATGTGGGCTCCTTCTTTGATCCCCGGTTCGGGGGGGAGCGTCCGCCCCTCTTGGAAGAAGCGTTGGAGGAATTCTGCCCCGCCCTCTACATCGATATAGAACTGAAAAGCCGGAAGACGCGGGGCGATCCCTTGCCGGGCCTGGCGGCGGAGAAACTGAAACGTCTGGGGGATCGGGTTGCCGGGGCCGTTACGGTTTCTTCTTTTAATCCCTTCTGTATCAGGGCTTTTAAGGAACGGTGCGCGGAACTGGGCTTGCGAATTCCAACGGCGGCGATCTGGTGCGACGACCCGGAAGTACCCTGGATACTACGACGGGGCGCGGGTTGTTTTCTGGGCCGGGCCGATTACGCCAAGCCGGATAACCGCCAGGTAAACCGCTTCTCCTCGTTCCGCTGGGCCCATGTGGAAGGCCGCTCGCCGGTTCCTTGGACAATCGACGATCCCGCGCTGGCGGAACGGATGCTGCGCCTGGGCTGCGCGGGGGTTATTACCAACCGGCCCCAGGACATACTTCCCCTGATCCGCGCCCAAGGCGCCGCGTTTCGCGGCGGAGCCTCGTGACGTCAGGCGCCGCCCGTTCCCTCCTGCGGCATGGTTCCATCCTTTCACTCCTTACGCTGGCGTCCCGGGTGCTGGGGCTCCTGCGGGAGATGACGAAGGCGGCGCTCCTGGGAACCAGCGCCCTGTCGGATGCGTTCTCGGTAGCGTTTCTTATCCCTAACCTCTTCCGTCGCCTCTTTGCGGAAGGTTCTATTGCCGCGGCTTTTATCCCTACCTTCAAAGAATACCTTCTGGAGAACGACCGGAACCGGATACGGGAATTCCTCTCTTCCATGCTGACCTTTCTGAGCTGCGCCGTCACGCTGACGGTCATGGCCGGGATACTGCTTGCCCCGGTTATTACGCCGGTGTTCGGTCTTGAGGAATTTGACGAGACAACGCTGCTCACCCGGATCATGTTTCCTTTCCTCGCTTTTATTTCCCTGGCGGCCCTCTTCCAGGGTATCCTTAACAGCGTTCATGTGTTCGCGCCGTCAGGGTTCGCCCCTATCGCCCTTAACCTGGCTACGATCCTCTGCGCCTACGGCCTCAGCCCCCTAACGGCGAATCCCGCCCGGGCCATGGCAATCGGCATCCTGGCCGGCGGGTTTCTGGAAGCGGCGATACAGCTTCCCTTTGTTATCACGCATGGCTATACCTTCCGCTTCACCGGCATTGTGAAAGCCCTGAAAAATCCCGGAACTCGGAAGGTACTGCGCCTTATCGCTCCCACGATTGCCGGCATGGCGGCGTACCAACTCAACGACCTGGTGTCCACCGCCTTGGCGGGGAACGCCGGGGAAGGGGTGGTATCGAGCCTCCAGTATTCCCTGCGAATACAGGAACTCTTCCTGGGGATCTTCGCGGTATCCATCGGCACGGTGCTGTTGCCGGATCTGGCCGAGTACGCCAAGACCGCCCGGTGGGAAAGCTACAATGAACGGCTGGTATCCGCCATGGACATCATCATTCTCATAACCGTGCCGGTTACCTTTTTTTCCCTGACCCACGGGGAAACCCTGATCCGGCTCCTCTTTCAGACCCGGAGCTTTGACGAGCAATCGGTGGCCCTTACCCTCGCCGCCTTCAGACACCATATACCGGGGCTGCTCTTTATTGCCCTGAACCGGATCTTGGCCCCGGCCTTCTACGCCCAGAGCGATTCCAGGTCTCCCGCCTTGGCGGGGCTCGTTTCTTTTGGAGTGAATATACTCCTCGCGGCGATCCTTGTAAGGCCCTACGCCGGCGCGGGAATTGCCTTGGCGCTGACCATAGCCGGCGCCGTGAACACCGCCTTACTCCTTATCTTCCTCCGGAGAAATCCCCGTATCGCCGTGGGCGCCGCCCTTCGCTCGGCCTTGGGCTATACCCTCAAGCTGGCCGTTTTTTCGGCAATCGCCGTCCTGCCGACGCTCGCTGTGAATTCCCGCCTGACCGGGCTTTTTGCGGGCCTTGGGAGAGGCCGCCTGGTGAGATGGGGTATCCCCTTCGCCCTCAACGCGCTCCTCTTCGGCGCGACCGGCGCCGCGCTCCTCGTCATAAGCCGCGACCGGTATTTTCTAGCGCTGGCAAAACTGTTCCGGAGAGGCCGCGCCGGCTAATATGAAGATTTTTTCTTTTCGGAGGGGACTCGCTTCGGAATCGCTGAACAGGTATCAAAAATGCTTGAGCCTCATGTAAAACTACGCTATAGTAGCGCCATACGCGCCGTATTCTTGAGGGGGCGGTTAAGGAGAGAAGAGGGTGAACAAAGCGCTCGAAAATTTGAAAACCCGGGGATTTTTTGCCCAGTGTACTAATCCGGAAGGGCTTTCCGCTTTGATGGATGCGGGGCCGGTGACCTTTTACGAAGGCACAGACCCAACCGGGGGCAGCCTCCACATCGGCCACATGGTTCCCTACTTCGCCTTCCGGCATCTCCGGGCCGCGGGACACAAGGGACTGGCCCTCCTCGGCGGCGGTACCGCCCGGATCGGGGATCCTTCAGGCAAGAGCGAAATGCGGAAAATGCTCTCTTACGAACAGCTTGATAAAAATACCGAGTCCATTCGGACGCAATTGGATCGCTTCGTCACCTTTGACAACGATTCCGCCCGGAGTGTAAACAACAAAGACTGGCTTGCCAATCTGAATTACATCGATTTTCTCCGGGATATTGGCCGGCATTTTTCGGTGAACCGGATGTTAAGCTTTGAGTCGTACAAGATCCGCATGGAAACCGGTCTTTCCTTTATCGAATTCAACTATCAACTCCTCCAGAGCTATGATTTTTTAGAATTGTACCGTCGTTACGGCTGCCGCCTCCAAATCGGCGGAGATGACCAGTGGGGAAACATCGTCGCCGGGGCGGAGTTGATCCGCCGGGTGGAGGGAGCGGAGGTCTTTGGCGTTACCTTCCCCCTCGTCACTACCGCCGACGGTAAGAAAATGGGTAAAACCGAAAAAGGAGCCGTCTTCCTGGATCCTGCCCTTACGAGTCCTTACGACTTTTTCCAGTATTGGCGAAATATTCAGGACGCCGATGTCCGGCGCTTCCTCTTGATGTTCACGTTTCTGCCGGTTGAAGAGTGCGAATCCCTTATCGCGCCGGACAAGAATCCCAACGAAGCCAAAGAGCGCCTCGCTTGGGAGGTGACCGCCCTGATTCACGGCAAAGACGAGGCCGATAGGGCCATGGCGGGAGCGAAAGCGGCTTTTGGCGGCGATGGGGATAAATCCGCGATGCCTACCGTCCGGCTTTCCCGGTCAAAATTCGAGGAAGGCTACAACGTGGTCGATCTCTTTACCGATGCGGGGCTTGCCCCCACTAAGAGCGAGGCCCGTCGTCTGGTTCAGCAGGGGGGGGCTTTTGTTTCAGTTTGCGGCGCAACTTGCGGCGCAGTAACGGCAGTTGTCGATACGTCCGCCCTTATTCACGCCGACCGGCTGAACGCGGAGGGAGAACTTATCCTCCGCGCCGGGAAGAAACGCTACTGCCGGGTGCTGGTATCCGTAGGATAGTATCCTCATCACCGACGAACCGCCGCTCAGCTTCTCTGTAAGCCGCGTACTGTTCTTCATACCGGGCATGGATAACCGGGTCGCTCTCGTAAGTATGTTTTATACGGATCATGTTGCGCGCGGCCTCTTCAATACCGGACGCTTCTCCTAAGGCGGCGGCGGCGGCGCAGGCGTCCCCGGCAAGCTCGCCGTCCAAGATCTCCGGAGCCAGCAGCCGGACGCCGGTAATATCCGCCTTGAACCGGTTCCACAAGGGGCTCTTTGCCTGCCCTCCGGAAAGGCGCATCTCCTCCACCGGAAAGTTCCGGGCCGCCAGATCATCAAGAATGCGGCGTACCATAAAACCGAGGGATTCAAGAACCGTAACCCCCAGTTCCACGCGGCTCGGTAGTCCCTGGGGAAAAGAAAACGCCGTCCCGCCCCGCTGAAACACGGCGGGAAATTCCGCGCCGGAAACCCGCCTTAACAGACGGTTCATTCCGGGAGCGCGAAAACTTTCCAATATTTCGGCGTAAGGACGGTTCTCTTGATCCGTAATGTGCCGGTACCAATCGAAGAGCCGCCCCGAAACCGGCATAACCGCTCCCAAATTCCAGAGGCCCTCTATCGCGTGGGGAAGCGTCCGCAGTCCCGGAACAGCGGCGGGCGCGGCGGTACAGATATTGATCCCCTCGGAACTACCCGCCCGGTCGCAGACCATGCCCGGTTTCAATACCCCGGTACCGATAAGGGCCATGATAAAATCCGGGCCCCCTGAAACAAGCGGAATCCCCTCGGCCAGACCGAAACGGCGAGACGCCTCCTCCGATACGCCGCCTACGATACAGCCCAACGGAACCATCGGAGGGAAACGTTCCGGATCAATACCAAAGCCGGCGCATTGATCGGTATCCCAATAGTACGGTTTGTACGCGGGTGAAGGGAGCGTCGTAAACGGATCAGCTCCCAGTCGATAAGAAAGCCATTCCTGAGAAGAAAAAAGATACCTGGTTTCGGCATATTCCCGAGGCCGGCGCTCCATGAACCACGCCGCCCGGGGTAGAAAGAAAGATTTCCGGCCCTCCACATTCCCCGCCAAGGGGGCCCGCCGGTCATACCAGTGCAGAGGAGCCGGCGAATCGGCGCCGTCGGTAACCGGTACCACGGTAGGCCCATTCCCCGATATGCACACCGCCTGGGCCCGCAATAGCCCCGTTCCGGCGGAAAGACGGCGGATCGCGCCGGCAAAGGCGGCTTCCCAGTCGGCGGTGGTAATAGGCGCGCCGGAACCGTTCTCTCCGGCGGCCAGCTTCTCTGGAGGATAGGGTTCCCGGGCAAAAGCTCGCTCCCGCCCGTCAAAATCAATGAGCGCCGCTTTGAGGGAAGAGCTTCCAATATCGGCGCAGAGGATCACTCCCGGTTGAGCCACAGTCTACTCGCCGGCGAGGAGCTTCCCGATAACAGATCTGCTGTCTAGAAGAGAACTAAGGGACAATCCCTGGTGGAGCCGGGAGATGGTTTGAGCAAAAAGCTTAGAAATACTGACGCTGTTATACCATTCGCGTTTTAGAAGCTCTTCATGGTAAATCGCGTTGGTGCCGATGATACGGTAAAAAAGCCCTTCTTTATAGGCGGCGTCAAAATGGGACACCGCGTTCCCGGTGAAGAGGGGAAGGCTCACCGCGGCGATCACCTTTCCCGCCCCCTGTTCCTTGAGGAAACGCATGGCTTTAAGGAGCGTGCCCCCGGTACCCAGCATATCGTCAGCCATGAAGACCGTTTTGTCTTTTACGTCTCCCAAAAGCTTAATCTCAGCGATATTATTTTCCAGGGCGTCCTTAGAAATACGGGAATAGTCCCGTTCCTTGTAGAGCAAGGCCAGGGGCTTCTTGAGGGCGGTGGCGTAGAATTTGTTCCGATCCACCGCGCCGGTATCGGGGGAAACCACCACCAGGTCGTCATTTTTAATTCCTGTAATCGCCAAAAGCTGCCGGATAATCTGGTAACTGGCGTGGAGATTCTCCAGCCGCATGAGGTTGAAGGCATTCCCGATTTCCCGCGAATGTATATCCAAGGTGAGGATCCGGCTTACCCCCAAAGACTCAAGCATTTGCCCTATCCTTGTGGCGGTTACTCCTTCTCTTCCCTTCTTTTTATGCTGCCGCGAATAGGGGTAGAGCGGCGCCACCAGGGTGATCCGCTCGGCGCCTGCCTGCTGCACCGCGTCTACGGTGACAAAAATCGTCATAAGGTGATCGTTTACCGTGAGAGAACGCCGCGCTTCCCCGGCATTAAAACTCACCGGATAGTGATTTTCCACATCCTGAAAGATATAAATATCTTTCCCCCGGATAGATTCGAGGATTTCCGCTTTGATCTCCCCGTTTGGAAAAAACGAAAACCGCGCCGGTACCTTGAACCGGGGAGAATGGCCCCGTTTCGGCTCCTGTACCGCCAACGCCTGGGTTTCGACGAGAAAATCAATCCGCTTGACAACCTCATCGGAATTCAGGCCGTATTTTTTCGACAGCGCCTCAACGGCATGTCCAAATTTATGGTGGTAGCACTTCTTGAGATAGAATATTACCTCATCGGCAAAAACTTCTCCTCCGGGACACGCTAAGACGCCAAGATTGGCGGGGCTGGAGTATATCATGGATATTCTTTCATACCATAGAGAGAATTAGTTTTCAAGTATGGTGATTTCTACCCGCCGGTTCTTCCGCCGTCCGGCTTCGGTGTTGTTATCTCCCAGGGGGGCTTCCGCGCCGTACCCCCTGACCACGATTCGCTCGGCGGCCCGGACTCCCTCCTCTATCAAGTATTCCGCCACTGCGGAGGCGCGCTCAAGGGAAAGCTGCTGCCTCCCCGCTTCCGTACCGGCCAATGCCGTATGCCCCCCTACAAGGATATCTCGTTCGGAATAACGGCGGAGTATCGCTCCGATCTTATCCAGTTTCGCCTGTTCCTCGGGAAGCAGCGTCGATGAATCGGCCTCGAATTGGATGTTTTCGATGCTGATGGTTATTCCGTCATCAGCCGCACGGACGTAAGTATCCTCGATCCCCATGCGCTCAAGGTCTCCTGAGATTTCTTTTACGATTTCTTCTTTATCCATCTTCACCGATTCGATGAGTTCCGCGTCCGCTTTGCCCTGGTATTCGACAATCATCCCATTTGAAAGGTTAAACTGTATCTGGAATGTCTCTTCATAGGCCACAGGCTGTCCGAGTTCCTTGTCCCAGTATACCACCTGATCGGAAGATCCCGTGATTTTCGTCGGCCAGAGGTTCCCCGCCACCGCCCGGGGCTCTGTGGAAATTTGATAGGATACCTTGATGGCGGGATACGGCTTCTTTTTCCATTCCCGCTCTCCCAGGAAGGTATACCGCGCCGTAAAAGGGATGCGGTACGGTTCCTCTATGCCAAAACTATCCCGGAAATCGTGCATTTCGTGGCCTTCGGCGGTCCAACTTTCCCCTACCCGCAGATCGCGTTCCGGGAAAACCGGCACATTCCGCACCACCGGCATATAATACTTCCGGTCAATGGTAAGCCGGCCCAAACGATCCCTGCCGAATTCGGAGTAATATTCCCGCGCCCACTGAAAACTCTGCCGCCCGCTAACCCGCGTCGCCTGTTCGGCGGTCTGAAAAACCGCTTCATGCCGGCTTACCCCGGCGTCTTCCTGCCCTACCGTTACGGCAATCCGGTTTAGAATCGTCGCCTGGTGGCTGAGCTGCCGGTTCACATAGACCGATTCATGAACCGTTGAAAGTATTCGGTACGTATCACCGGGGGTATGCTTAAAAAAAAACGACTCCGCGTGAAGCGCCGGCGCGGCGGCAATAAGCGTTACCGCCAAGAACGCCTGCCCACAAACCAATCGCTTCCGGAGCTTCTCGCAAGAACCTTTCCGTCCGTATCCGTAGATACCCTTCATACATACCTCATAAAAAAAAGATTGTTTCCACTTTCACTATAGACTTCATTGACTTTCTTGTCCATTTACACTATGCTTATTGCTGTTCGGTGTATTGCTTTGGGGCCCATAGCTCAGTTGGTTAGAGCTGCGGACTCATAATCCGTAGGTCCCTGGTTCAAGTCCAGGTGGGCCCAACGTTTTTCCCCGCGATGTACCGGTGGCAGGGGTGGCAGGGGTGGCAGGGGTGGCGCAGATGGCAGGGGTGGCAGAGATGGCGCGGGTGGCAGAGATGGCGCGGGTGGCGCGCAAATCTTTAGGGAATGTCGTCGTAGCGCCCCGCGTTATTCCAGTAGGTAAAGCCCGGATTTCCCGCATCCCTGACGCCTTCGACTTCCAACCGTACGTAGTTTTCATTGTAGTACCGCCGGTCGTATGATACGTTGAGGTAGAACGCCTGTGCATAAGGCCGGACGGTAATCTGTCCCCGGGCAATGCGGTGAGCCCGCTGGACGCCGAGAAAATAGATGCGGTAAGGGCGAAGTTCGGCAGGGCTCTGAGCCAGAAATTCCTGCTCAAAGTGGCTGGGATAGTACATAGGACAGATCACGTCTACGTAAGGCGCCAGTAGTTCTACCTCCTGGCCGGTTCGCGCCCCGGTGCGGTACCATCCGTTAGCGCCGTAAATATCAATAGAGAGAGAAGCCTTTATCCGTTTACGGATATGCCGCAGAAAAGAGAGTATGGCGCTTTCCCTGTCCATGCCGGTATCTTGCCAACGGTAGCGGGCGTCGGCCAGATTCTCCCCATCGGTGGGGAAGCGGATGTAGTCAAACTGAATTTCGTCAAACCCCCGCCGGTGCAGTTCCCCCGCCACAGCGGCGATATAGTCCCAGACCTCCTCCGAATAGGGATCCACCCACCGTTCATCGTAGGAGGTACGCCGCTCGGCGTCAAAGTAGCCTACCCAAGGCCGGTTCGTCCGCTCGTCCCACACCGCGTACTTCCCCTCTTCCTTCCCGGCCAACTCAGGATCCTTAAAAACCACGATCCGGGCGACGGTGTAAATGCCCCGTTCCTTCATGGCGGCGAGGAAGGTTTCGATGTCCACCGGACGGAATACCCGGCCTTTTTCGATAATGGCGGGGTCTTCCGGGCTAAAGCGAAGGCGGCCATAGTCATCCTTCATATCAATAACCACCATATTCAGGTTCCGTTCCGTTATGATGTCCAGGTACGATTTGAGAGAACCGGGATCCAACGCGTGGTCCACCGGCAGGTACAGGCCTTCTCTGCCGAACGCCTCTTTTTGTTGAGGTGTATCGTCCAGAAGCCAGAGCTCAGATAGGACGATAGGTTCCCTATGGGGAAGAAAACCGTTTATCCAAATAACGGCGCAGTTTGCCTTGAGTCCCGCGCGCCGGGAAAGGGCGAGGCGGGCTTTAACGTCTTCCCGTAGCGGTTCCGGTTCTCCTTGAGCCCAACGCCGCAATTCCATAACCGCTCCTTCCTTTACAAAGCGAATACGCTCCCGGTCAATGTCCAGGGAATCTATCGTGCCAAAAGAAGAACCGTCGTTCAGAATAGAGATAAAACGCTTCTCCCGCCAATCCAGACGGTAAATTCGCCGGCGGAAGGTTTGGGAGACATAGATCTCCGGCTCTTCGGGGGAAGCGCCGCCGGTTAAGGCTGCCGGCGGTAGTACCGCCGGTACCACCGCTATATCCGAGACTTCATCGGTATTGCCGGTGGTTTCAAGCCGTTCAAGGCCGGCGTTTAGGGGACTCCAGACAGCGCCTTCCCGGTCGGGCTGAAGATAGTGAAGCCCATAAATACTGTGGGAAAGAAAAATCGTCAGTTCCGGCAGATACGCCGCCGCCACCGCCTTGACGCCGTTCGTCTTATAGGGGAGGGAACCCAGGCTTTCCCAGGAAAGCCCTCGGTCTTTGCTGAGAAACGCGCCGTTATTTGTGGCGCAGACCATAATTTCAGGATGATCGGGGTTTAACTCCAGATCCTTGATCTCTTGTATCTGGGTGATAAAAGATTTTTTTCCGCCTTCAAAGATCTTGATGGTTTTAACCGGAAGCCCCCTGTTGCGCGGCTCCCAGCGCCGGAGATCCTCCGATACGAGAACTCCCTGATCGCTGAGGAGGATCCAATACCCGCCCCGGTGAAGGATCTTCCGAACAGCCCCCCCGGTCCAGAGGGGAACGGCGGCTCCAAACCGGTTTATCCCAAACAGCCCCTGCTCGGTTCCCACGATAAGAGGCCACCGGAACGGTATGACCTCGGCCTGGGCTTGGAGGGGGAACGGCGCGGGAAGCGCCCCCATCAGAAAAAAAAACACGCCGATCCATACGAACCGGTGTTCTCCGAACCGGTGTTCTCTGAACTGGCGCTGCGGTTTTTGTGTGGAATTCATGGGACTTATCGTAGTGAAAAAGAGGGAAAAAGGGTAGGCCATTCGTAGAATCGTTTAGAAACTGAAGTTTCAGAACAACCAGGGCGGCGGGGATCAACGCTTCCGGTTATTCCCCATACGCCTTATAGACCGTTTCAAGGCTTTTCATCACCGTTTGGGTAATGTCGATTTTGAACCGCTCAAGCATGGCGTGGTATTCCACTGTGGGGGCGGTTTCCTGAAACAAATCGCACAAGTTCACCCCCAGCCCGTTGGCAATACAGGATAGGGTTTCCGAAGTGGGGTACTTGAGTCCCCGCTCAATATTGCTGAGAAAGGTAATCGAGATGTCCGCCCGTTCCGCAAGGGCGGCTTGTGATAGCTGCCGTTTTTTCCGGTAAAACTGACTCCGCTTACCGAGCAACGCCCGCACATCCTGACCGCTTAACATCGCTTCAATATGCCCCTAAAAAGAGCATTTTCGTAGTCTTTAGACGAGAAAATGCAAGGTCTGTCCACAAAGTAACCGACTTTGTGGACAGACACTATATATCTACCCTTTATTAAACTATACGGATAATAGCCTTGACAAAAATCTATATGTTCTATATTTTTATAGAACCATAGGGGAATTTTTGCTTCCTTTTTGGAAACAGGCGTTTTTTACCGGGTCATTTTGATCCGGTATAGAAGTCGTCTATTCCAGGTCTCTATCCTCTCCGTAGGAGGGGAATCAAATATTAAGGAGTTCTTAAATGAACAAACTTATCGCTTTGGGAGGGGTACTGGTCATATCTCTCTTTGTCATGACGACCATGGGGTGCAACACCGAGCTTTGCGGTGATGAA
>JAIRPG010000092.1 GCA_031257105.1 Treponema sp. | reverse complement strand
AACTGGGCGATAACCGTCGCGTAGGCCGCACCCTCCACGCCGGTATGGAACGCCATAATGAACACCAGATCAAGAATGATGTTGATAATACAGGCGATTACCAGAAAGATCAGCGGCGTACGGCTGTCCCCCACGGCCCGCATAATGTTTGAGAGGACGTTGAAGAGCAGGGCCGCCGGAATTCCCCAGTAGATGACCGTGATGTATTTACAGGCGTCTTCGAGAATCTCCGCCGGCGTCCGCAGAAACACCAGCAGGGGGCGGGCGGTTGAAACGCTCACCGCCATCAGGATCGCCGTTACGCCAATACTGACGATAATGGTCGCCGCGAAACTCCGGCGTATCCCCCGCTCATCGCCCGCGCCGAAACGCTGCGAAGTGAGTATCGCCGCGCCCGAGGTAAAGCCCATCATAAAGCCGAGGATCAGGAACACCAGGCTGCCCGTCGCCCCCACCGCGGCCAGGGCGTTTACCCCGATGGTCCGCCCGACGATAAAGGCGTCGGCCATATTGTAAAATTGCTGAAAAATATTCCCGATAAACAGGGGAACGGCAAAGGACAGAATAAGCAGGGCCGGATTGCCGACGGTAAGATTTTTAATCATGGCAGTATGGTAAACCTTCTTCACTATAACAAAAAACCGCCCGTTGTTCAACACGGTACCCGGCTTTGTGGACAGACACGAATTTGGAATTGCTGAATAACCAGTGAGGTATCTGTACTATTATTTCCCGTAAAATTACAATGATTCATAGAGGAGAAACTATGCTTATACCGAAAGTAGAACAGAGAATAACCCAATACCTGAGGTTTCTAAAACCGCTCCGGTACCGGGAGATCATGGCCCTAGACTTTGAAACCTTTGAAACGGACAAAACCTTCCGCGCTCCGCCGGAAGGCATTTCCTGGAAGAAGATTTCCAGTCCCGGCGGTTACGGGCAGCCATGGCACTGCGCCTGGTTCCGCGCTTCCTTCCACGCCCCCGCCGGAGGAACTTACCCCCTCTACCTGAGGGTAATCCCCAATGCGGATTCCCTTGCCTTTATCGACGGGAAGCCCGCCGGGGCCTTTAATGCGTATCATAAGAAGGTCAAGGTTCCCGCTGACGGCAGAGAACATACCCTGCACCTGGAAGCCTACGCCGGCCACCCTTATCCGGGCTGCCATTCTTCCGAAGGCGCGTCAATGGTCGTTACCATCGGCAAAGTCATCGGGAATTATCCCAACGTTTTTACGGGAGGCGCCCTGGTTGAACGGATAGAGCCGGTGTACTCCTTGTACTACGATATAAAATGCCTCTTTGAGCTGGCAAAGACGCTGGACAACAATTCCCTGCGGAAGGCCCGTATCCTTAAAGAGCTCTTTGACGCCGTTATGGGGATCCATTTCGCCTCAACCGGGAACGTTCTGGAAGAAGAAGCCCGCGCGGCGCAGGCGCGGATCGCCCCCCTGCTGGCGGCGCGGAACGGCCCCACCGTCCCGGAAATCCATCTTATCGGCCATGCCCATATCGACCACGCCTGGCTTTGGCACATCGGCGAAACCGAGCGGAAGGTTGCCCGGACGTTTATGAACATGACGGCGCTCAGTCAGGAATACCCGGACTTTGTGTTCATCCAGAGCCAGCCCTGCCAGCTTGAGATCGTAAAGAACGAGTATCCCGGGGTCTTTGCCGCCGTACAAGATGCGTACCGGCGGGGAAACTGGGAGCCGAACGGCGGTATGTGGGTAGAGGCGGATTGCAACATCTCCGGCGGAGAGTCACTGGTACGGCAGTTCCTCGTGGGTAAAGCGACAAACCGGGAACTGCTCGGCGCGGACAGCGACACCCTCTGGCTGCCCGACGTGTTCGGGTACGCCGCGGCGCTGCCCCAGATCCTCTCCGGCTGCGGAATCCGGTACTTTGTGACCAGCAAGATCAACTGGAACGATACCACCCGCTTCCCCTACGACACTTTCATCTGGCGGGGCATAGACGGTACGGGCATCAAGACCCACTACATCGCCTCCAGAACCGAAGGGTACAACGGCAAGGCGGGCCCCGGAAGCTTGGCGGAAATATGGAACGAGATCCAGCACAAGGAAATTCAGTCCGGGGTGATAAAGTCTATTGGCGAGGGAGACGGCGGCGGCGGCACAACGAGAGGAGATCTGGAAATGGCCCGCCGGTTGAAAGACCTGGAAGGCGCCCCCAAAGCGGCGTGGCGTACCGTATCCTCCGCGCTGGATCGCATCTTTGAGGGAGACGTCTCCTGGCCGGAGTGGCGGGGCGAGTTGTATCTCGAACTGCACCGGGGTACGTATACCACCCAGGCCAGAACCAAGCGCTATAACCGCCGCCTGGAATTTGCCCTGCGGAGCGCCGAGCTGCTTGCCTCGGTGGACGCGCTGGAAAACGCCGCGCCCTATCCCCGGCAGGCCTTACTTGCGAACTGGAAGCTCCTCTTGACCAACCAGTTTCACGACATCATCCCCGGTTCTTCCATTAGGCGGGTCTATGTAGAAGCCGAGGAGACCTACCGGAAGATCAGCGCTTCCCTAGACGGCATTACCGGGGCGATACGGGGGAAGATCGCGAAAAAACTGGCCGCCCGGTGCGGCGGCGGCGTGACGGTGTTCAACAGCCTTTCCTGGGAACGGCATGATTCGGTGGCGATTCTCGCGCCAAAAGGGGAAAGCGCTCCCACGGCGCTGCGCGCTCCGGGAGACGCCGCGCCCTACCCGGTTCAGCGGAGCCGGGATCTGGACGACAACGAGACGCTGGTCTTTACCCCAACGCTTCCCCCGCTGGGCTGGGCTCATTTTATCCCCGCAGACGCTCAAGACCCGGCAATGTCCGCGTCCCCCTTCGTCTACGCCGGGAATGATTTGACCACGCCATTCTACGCGGTGCGGTTTGATGAAGCCGGGCGGATTATCAGCCTCAAGGATCGCGCCCTGAACCGGGAGTTCGTGGCCTCAGGCGGCGCGTTCAACAGTCTGGTGAGCGCCGAAGATGTGCCGGTGTACTGGGAAGCCTGGGACATCGACTCCGACTGGACGCGCCGTCTGGAAAACGAAGAGCGGCTTCTCTCCACGGAGGTAGTGAGCGACGGCCCGGTGTGTATCAGGATACGCCGGAAGTATCGTATCGGCGCGGCGTCTCAGCTCACCCAGGATACGGTGTTCTACGTCAAAGACCGGCGCATCGACTTTGAGACCAAGGTAGACTGGCGGGAACGGCAGCGGCTGCTCAAGGCGGGCTTTGATACCGCCCTGGATGCGGCCCAGGTTCGCTGCGAGGTACAGTACGGCCACCTGCTGCGGAATACCCACCGGAACCTCCCCCAAGACCGGGCTAAGTTTGAGATATGCGCCCACAAGTGGATCTGCCTGGAAGAAGGCGGGGAAGGCGCCGCCTTGCTGAACGACTGCAAGTACGGCCACGATGTTTCAGGGGGATCCATGCGTATCACCCTGCTGCGTTCCCCTACCGCGCCGGACGAAGAGGCGGATCAGGGGGAACATCGCTTTACCTACTCGCTGCTTCCTTTCAGCGGCGGCTTCGGCGCGTCCTCCGTGGTTCGCGCGGGATACGAACTCAACGATCCGGCGCAGGCGGAGAGCACCGCTCTGGCGTCACGGGCCGCGTCTCCAAAGGACGACTCCGGGGCGTCGTATTCCCTGTTCAGCGTCAACAACCCGGCGGTGATAGCCGAGTGTGTAAAGGCCCCGGAAGCAGCGGCAGCCGGGGCAATGGTTATCCGGCTCTACGAGAGCTTGGGGGCGAGAACCGGGACTACGCTGCGCTTTTGCCGGGAACTTGCCGGAGCCTCGGAAGTGAATATGCTGGAAACCGGTGAACGGGCGCTTCCCATAAACGGCAGGGAGCTGGAACTGGACTTGAGGGCGTTTGAGATTAAGACGATTTTAGTACGCTTTCAAAACAAATAACGGTCTCATGCGGTTCTCGCGGTTGTTACGCGAGAACCACAAGGGCCCGGTCAATGCGCGCCAGCGACCGGGCCGCTCCGAGGAGCCGGATGGAGCCGAAAAGGGGCGGACTTACCCGCTCGCCGGTAATGGCCACCCGCAGGGGCATAAGGAGATCCCCCAACTTGAGCCCTTTCTGTTCCGCGAACGCTTTCACGGCGGCTTCCGCCGCTTCGGTGGTTTCCGCCTCCGTGATAGGCGTCGTCAATTCCCTGCCCATGGTAAGGAGTTCCCGCGCCGCCGGGAGGGTGGATTTTTTGGGGATAAACTCTGAGGCGGCGGGAACTACCGGCTCGGTAAAGATGTAGCGCAGTTTTCCCGGTATATCCTTGAGAAAAAGAGCCCGTTCCTTAACCAAAACCATGGCGGACTTAAAAAGTTCCCGCTGTTCTCCGGAAGGTTCCCGCATTACATACCCAAAAAGGCCCTGTTCTACCGCATAGGGCAGGGCCAGCGCCGCCAGCTCCTCATTGGTTTTCATCCTGATATAGAGACCGTTGTACCACTCCAGTTTCTTGTAATCAAAAATCGCGGGAGCTTTGTTGAGTTTGTCGAGGCTAAACCGTTCCGCCAGCTCTTCCAGGGTGTAGAGGTCTTTTCCCTCTTCGTAGGAGCAGCCCAAAAGGGCCACATAGTTGATGAGCGCCTCTTTTAAGTAACCTTGGCGGCGGAATTCGTCGACGCTGGTGGCGCCGTGGCGTTTGCTCAATTTTTTTCCATCCTGTCCCATTACCATGGGGAGGTGGCAATACTCCGGGTGTTCCCAGCCGAAGGCCCGGTACAGGATCACATGCAAGGGGGTGGAAGGAAGCCATTCCTGGGCCCTGAGCACATGGCTCGTGCCCATGAGGTGATCATCCACCACATTGGCGAGATGGTACGTCGGAAAGCCGTCGCTTTTGAGGAGTACCGGGTCGGGATTTACGTCATCGTTCTTCCATTCAATGTCCCCCAAAAGCTGATCCCGGAAGACGGTCCGCTCCCCCAAGGGGATCTTGAGCCGGATAGTGCAAGGCTCGCCTGAAGCGGCGCGGCGGGCGGCCTCTTCGCGGGGAATGGATCGGCAATGCCGGTCATAGCCTGTTTCCGGTGAATGGGACGCTTCCCGTTCGGCGCGAATCTGATCCAGCCGTTCCGGGGCGCAGAAGCAGTAGTAGGCGTTGTCCTGGGCCAGGAGTTCTTCGGCGTGTTTCCGGTAAAGAGAGAAGCGTTCCGATTGAACATAGGGCGCCGCGGGGCCGCCGGTATCGGGGCCCTCGTCCCAGTGGATGCCGAGCCACGCAAAGGTATTGTAGAGATTCCGCGTAAATACTTCGCTGGAACGGCTCCGGTCGGTATCTTCAAGCCTGAGGATGAATTTTCCTCCCTGGGATCGGGCAAAGAGGTAGTTAAAAAGGGCGGTTCTTACCCCGCCGATGTGCTGTAAACCGGTGGGGGACGGCGCGTAACGTACACGTACTTCCATATTATTTGTATCGTAGAGGCAACTTGAGAAAAAAGCAAGTTCTATGCTAGTATCAATTTAATATGGAAAAGGTAGCTCTTATCATGGGGAGCGTGAACGATTATCCGGTTCTGCGAAAGACCGAAGAGACGCTCTCCGCATTGGGGATTCCCTTTGAAACCCACGCGCTCTCCGCGCACCGTACGCCTGACGCGGTACGTGAATTTGCCCGGGGCGCTCAGGAGAAGGGGATCGGCGTTATCATCGCCGCGGCGGGAAAAGCCGCCCATCTTGCCGGTGTTATCGCTTCTTATACGCTGCTTCCGGTGATCGGTATTCCCCTCACGTCTTCCGCCTTGGACGGACTCGACGCGCTGCTGTCGACGGTTCAGATGCCGGCGGGCATCCCCGTTGCCACGGTGGCCATTGATGGAGCGGAAAACGCCGGGATCCTCGCCGCCCGGATACTTGCCCGGGGCGATACGGCCCTCGCGGAAAGACTGCAACGGAAACGGGAAGAGATAAAAGAAGCCGCGCTTCAAAAAGAACAGGAATTGAGAGGGGGAACCCATGACGAAAGGTGAACTGTTGTACGAGGGGAAGGCCAAGAAGGTTTTTCGCACCGATGATGAAAACCGCTGCATCGTCTCATACAAAGACGACGCCACCGCTTTTAACGGCGCTAAAAAAGGGACGATCCGGGGCAAAGGGGCGATCAATAACCGCGTCACCAACCGGTTGATGAAGCTCATCGAAGAAAAGGGGATACCCACGCACTTTGTGGAGCAGATCTCCGAGACAGACACCGTGGTAAAGAAAGTGGTCATCGTCCCCTTAGAGGTAATCGTCCGCAACATCGCGGCGGGATCGTTGTCCAAGCGGCTGGGGATCCCTGAAGGAACGCCCCTTAGATCAACGGTTCTTGAGTTCTGCTACAAGAACGACGAACTGGGAGATCCCCTGGTAAACGATTGGCATATCCTTGCCATGGATCTTGCCTCCAAGGAAGATCTGGCGGTGATTGCCGATTACGCCCAGAGGATCAATCACATTCTGGGGGAGCTTCTGGAAGACGTTCATATCAGCCTTATTGATTTTAAGCTTGAGTTCGGAAAGCTTCCCTCCGGGGAGATTGTACTGGCCGATGAGATCTCCCCCGATACCTGCCGCCTGTGGGACACGAGAACCGGCGAAAAACTGGACAAAGACCGGTTCCGCCGGGATCTGGGGGGGGTGGAAGACGCCTATGCCGAAGTGTTCGACCGCTTGGTTGGCGGGGCCTGACGCGGTATGTACGATACCGGCAAACTCCGGGAGGAATGTGGGATCTTCGGCATCTATGGCGAGCCTGCGGGCCGAAGCATTACCGGCTGCGTCCTCAATGGGCTGTACGCATTGCAGCACCGGGGGCAGGAAAGCTGCGGCATAGCGGTCAATAACGGCGGCGAAATCACCGCGCACCGGGATCTGGGGCTCCTGAGCGAAGTCTTCGGCGGAGTTTTCGGCGCGGAAAAACTCAAGAGTCTCGGCGGCGGCCAGATAGCCATCGGCCATGTCCGTTACGGCACTACCGGCGCGAATGTCCGCCTTAACGCCCAACCCCTCACGGTGAACCATATCAAGGGCTGCATGGCCTTGGCCCATAACGGGAACCTTACCAACCATCACGCGCTCCGTAAAAACCTTGAGCTTTCAGGCTCTATTTTTCAAACGACCAGCGATACGGAAGTTATCGCCTATATCATTACCAGGGAGCGCTTGAGGCGCCCTTCAATAGAAGAAGCGGTAAGCGCCGCCATGGATCATATTAAAGGCGCGTACTCTCTGGTGATCATGAGCCCCCGCAAACTCATGGCTGTTCGGGATCCCTTCGGTTTCAGACCGCTCTGCATTGGGAAACTGGGGGACTGCGTTGTTTTCGCTTCGGAAAGCTGCGCCCTCGATGGGATCGGCGCGTCTTTGGTGCGGGATGTGGAACCCGGTGAAATCGTCATCGCCGATCATGAAGGGCTGCGTAGTATCCGTACCCATTGCGGCGGCAGGACGGCTCATTGCGTATTTGAGTACATCTACTTTGCCCGGCCCGATTCGGTGCTGGACGGCGTACCGGTGCAGACCGCCCGCCAACGGGCCGGCGCTTTCCTCGCCATGGAGCACCCGGTTCAGGCTGATGTAGTGGTAGGGGTGCCCGATTCCGGTCTTGACGCCGCCCTGGGGTATGCCCGGCAGTCGGGTATTCCATACGGAATCGGTTTTATCAAGAGTAAGTATATCGGCAGAACCTTTATCGAGCCGGGCCAATCAAACCGGGAGAACCTGGTACGCATAAAATTGAACCCTATCAGCGCCACGGTTTCGGGAAAGCGGATAGTTCTGATCGATGATTCGATTGTCAGGGGAACGACCAGCGCCCGTATCGTAAAAACACTGCGGGACGCCGGCGCGTTGGAAGTACACATGCGGGTGAGCGCGCCGCCCTTTATCAACCCCTGTTATTTCGGCACCGACATCAGTTCCCGCGAACACCTGGTGGCGGCGCATAACACGGTTGAAGAAACGGCCCGCATCATCGGCGCCGATTCCCTGGGGTATCTGAGTACGGAAAACGTGTTCAAGCTGAATGACCGGCCTGTCGGCGGTTTCTGCGCCGGATGTTTTACCGGCGATTATCCCGAAGCGGTTCCAGAGGTAAGGGAGTGCGAATGAACAGTTTTAGCGACAAATACAAGGAAGCGGGCGTTGATGTTACGGCAGGTTACGAGGGAGTCCGGCTGTTTTCGCCTTACGTCAAACGCACCGTAATCCCCGGCGTCTTAGGCGGGCTCGGCGGTTTCGGCGGGCTTTTTAAGCCCGATTTGAGCGGCATAAAAAGTCCGGTGCTGGTTTCCGGCGCTGACGGCGTGGGAACTAAGCTAAAAATAGCCTTTGCTATGGAGAAGCACGATACCGTCGGGATTGACTGCGTTGCCATGTGCGTGAACGACATCATCTGTTCCGGCGCAAAGCCGCTCTTCTTTCTCGATTACATTGCCCTGGCAAAAAATATTCCTGAAAAAGTGGCGGCTCTTGTATCGGGCGTTGCCGAAGGGTGCGTACAGGCGGGCTGCGCCCTCACCGGCGGGGAAACCGCGGAAATGCCCGGCATGTACGCCGATGATGAGTACGATCTCGCCGGGTTTGCCGTGGGCGTTGTTGACGAAGAAAAGATCCTTGATAGCGCGCGCGTACGGGAAGGAGACCGCATAATCGGCCTGGCCTCGTCCGGGATCCATTCCAACGGATTTTCCCTGGCGCGAAAAATCCTTGCCTGTAACGCCGTTTCCTACAACGCTCATTTTGACGAACTGGGGCCTGAACCGATTGGAGCCGTACTGCTGCGTCCCACCAGGATATACGTCAAACCGGTACTCGCGCTCCTTGAGGCGGCGCGGGTTAAGTCCATTGCCCATATAACCGGAGGCGGTTTTTATGAAAACATCCCCCGCGCTCTGCCGGAAACGCTTTCCGCCCGGATTGACCGGCGCGCTGTTGATTCCGTAACGCCCCCTCTTTTTAAGCTGCTGCAAAAACTCGGTTCCATTCCCGAAAGGGATATGTTCAATGTTTTTAATATGGGGATCGGCATGTGCGTGGTGATCGATCCGGCGGACGCTGAAAAAAGCATCTCCGCGCTTGAAGCGGCGGGGGAACGGGCGCTTATCATCGGCAGCGTGGTGAAGGGTTCCGAGGGAGTCATTTTTTGAAGCGCGCCGCCGTTCTGGTTTCCGGCGGGGGAACCAACTTACAGGCGCTCATCGATGCGCGGCGGATGGGAAAGATGCCTTCTGTGGAACTCGCGCTGGTTATATCGGATCGGGAAGGCGCGTTTGCCCTGGAGCGGGCAAAACAAAACAACATCAAAATTTCGGTTTTACGAAGGCGGGATTTCGCTTCGGCTGAAGCGTATGATCACGCCTTCTGTAACGTCTTAAAAGAAAACAACATTGACCTCGCGGTTCTCGCCGGTTTTCTATCGATAATAGGACCGGCAACGCTTGGAGCGTACCGGAAGCGGATCATCAACATACATCCCTCGCTGCTCCCCGCATTTGGGGGAAAGGGTTTTTACGGCGTCAAAGTTCACGAGGCCGCATTGAACCGGGGGGTTAAAGTTTCAGGCGCGACGGTTCACTATGTGGATGACGAAGTAGACGGCGGGGAGATAATCGCTCAAAAAGCGGTTGCCGTACTGGAAGGGGACACGCCGGAAACGCTGCAACGGCGGATCATGGAGGAAGCCGAGTGGCAGATCCTTCCCGCCGCGGTAGAGCTGTTGTGCAAGGGGGAATTATGAAGGTTCTGGTAGTAGGCGGCGGCGGGCGGGAACACGCCCTGATAACGAAGATCTTGGAAAATCCCGGCGTAAGCGCGGTATACGCCATGCCGGGCAACGGCGGCATTGCGCGGATCGCCCGGTGTCTTCCCGGCGGCGGCGCGCGAAATAGCGCGGCGGACATCGAAGCCGTTCTTGGGTATGTGAAAACGTACGGCATCGATTTTGTGGTAGTATCCCCCGACGATCCGCTGGTGGCCGGCATGGCAAGCGCTGTCCGCGCCGCGGGCGTACGCGCCTTTGGGCCAGACGCCGGCGCCGCGGCTATCGAAGGCAGCAAGGTTTTCGCAAAGAACTTGATGAAAAAATACGACATTCCCACCGCTCGATACGAGACGTTTGATAACGGCGCGGACGCGATGTCGTATATACGGAAGCTGAACCATTTTCCCGCCGTCATAAAAGCTGACGGTCTTGCCTTGGGGAAAGGGGTCTTTATTGCCGCCGATTACGCCGAAGCGGAAGACGCGGTTAAAAAAATAATGATAGACAAACTTTTTGGTTCAAGCGGCGGCAGCGTTGTTGTAGAGGAATACCTTGAAGGACCCGAAGTTACCGTCCTTGCCTTTACCGATTCAAAAACAATTGCTCCCATGGTTTCCTCGATGGATCATAAGCGGGCCTTTGACGGGGATGCCGGGCCGAATACCGGCGGCATGGGGGTAATTGCCCCCAACCCCCACTATACCGAGGAAACCGCCGCCTTCTGCATGGAACGTATCTTCCGTCCGACCATCCGGGCGATGAACAAGGAAGGCCGGCCCTTCAAGGGATGCCTGTACTTCGGCCTCATGCTGACTTCTTCCGGCCCCAAGGTCATCGAGTACAACTGTCGTTTTGGCGATCCCGAAGCGCAGGCGACGCTTCCCCTGCTGGAAACCGATCTGCTGTCAATCATGCAGGCGGTCGAGGAAGAGCGCCTTGCGGACATCGAGATACGCTTTAAACGCGCCGCTTCCTGTTGTCTGGTACTCGCATCGGGGGGGTATCCCGGTACATATAGCGCGGGTTTTCGCATAACAGAACCTGCCGCGCCTTCTCCGGACACCTCTTATTTTTACGCGGGGGTTGAACAAAAAGAGGACGGGCTGTATACATCCGGCGGCAGAGTTCTCGGCATTACCGCCTTGGCCGAAAACCTAGACCGGGCGGTTAAGAAGGCGTACCGGGAAGCGGAAAAAGTCTCCTTTGAGGGGATGTATTACCGGCGCGACATCGGCGGAAAAGCGCTTGCCCCTGTGATTGATTAAAGGCGCGTTATGGCGGTTTATAGAGTCTATGTTGAAAAAAAGGAAGGCTGCGATATTGAAGCGCGGCGGTTAAAGCAGGATATTGCCGAGTTTCTGGGTATCAACGCGCTCAGCGCGCTCCGCCTGATTAACCGCTACGATGTGGAAGGCGTCAGCCGGGAAGTATTTGAACGGTGCAAAACCACTATTTTTTCGGAGCCCCCGGTTGACAATGTATATGACCGGCTGCCGGACGCCAGAGACCGCCGCGTTTCCGCGTACCGCGTTTTCGCGGTCGAAATGCTGCCGGGACAGTACGACCAACGCGCCGACAGCGCCGCCCAATGTATACAGGCGGTTACCCAAACAGAGCGCCCTCTGGTACGTTCCGCCAAGGTGTACCTTTTATACGGCGCCCTGAGTGATGAAGAACTGCGGGTTATCAAAAAATATATCATCAATCCGGTGGAAAGCTTCGAGGCATCCCTTGATGAGCGCTCCTCCCTTGCGCTGGAATACGACGCGCCGGGGCCCGCCGCCGTTGTGAGCGGTTTCCGCGCGCTGGATGACGCCGGCCTTGAAGCTTTTTGTTCCCGCTATGCCCTGGCAATGGACGCGGAAGACCTAAAACTCTGCCGGGATTATTTTGTATCACAGGGCCGGGATCCCTGGATTACCGAAATCCGCCTGATCGATACCTATTGGTCTGATCACTGCCGGCACACAACGTTTTCCACCATCATTGACGCCGTTGAATTTGAAGCCTCTGAAGCGTCCGGCGCGTATACGCGTTACCTCGATATACGGCGGGAATTAAACCGGGACGACAGGCCCATTACCCTTATGGACATGGCAACAATTGGAGCGAAATATCTCAAGGCGAAAGGACGCCTCTCCTGCCTTGACGAATCCGAAGAGATCAATGCGTGTTCCGTGAAGATTCCGGTGAGCGTTGGGGGACGGCAAGAAGAATGGCTCCTCATGTTCAAAAACGAGACCCATAACCACCCTACCGAGATAGAACCCTTCGGCGGCGCGGCCACCTGTATAGGCGGCGCTATCCGCGATCCGCTCGCGGGCAGGAGTTATGTGTACCAGGCGATGCGGATAAGCGGCGCGGCGAATCCTCTGGCGGGCAGGGAAGCGACTATACCGGGAAAATTGCCCCAAAGGAAGATAGTAACCGCCGCCGCCGCCGGCTACAGCGCGTACGGCAACCAGATAGGACTCGCCACAGGACTGGTACGGGAAATATACCATCCGGGCTACGCGGCTAAACATCTGGAGTTAGGAGCCGTTATCGGAGCGGCCCCGGCGGATCATGTCCGGCGGAAACGTCCGGAAGCGGGAGATGTGGTTGTCCTTGTGGGGGGGCGTACGGGACGGGACGGCATTGGCGGCGCGTCCGGTTCTTCAAAAGCCCATACCGCGTCCTCGCTGGAACAGTGCGGCGCTGAAGTTCAGAAGGGCAATGCCCCGGAAGAACGGAAACTCCAGCGGCTTTTCCGTGATAAAAAAACCGCGTCCCTTATCAAACGCTGCAATGATTTCGGCGCCGGCGGCGTTTCCGTGGCGGTAGGAGAACTCGCGCCCGGTCTTGACATCGATCTCGACAAGGTTCCTAAAAAATACGAGGGCCTCGACGGGACTGAACTTGCTATAAGTGAATCCCAGGAACGGATGGCGGTTGTACTGGCGCCGGAAGATAGTGAAGCTTTTATGCGCGCGGCGAAAGCGGAAAACCTAGAAGCCGCCGAGATCGCCCGTGTTACCGGCGGGAAAAAGCTTAGGATGCGGTGGAACGGCGCGGTGATTGTTGATATTGACCGGGAGTTCCTCGACGCCAACGGCGCGGAGAAACACGTCTCCGTCCTGGTAAGCAGACCCGCCGGCCCGGAAGCGCCGCCTCATGTACCGCCGGCCTCCTTTGCGGGGCGTTTCGAGCAGATGGCGGTTGATTTGAACATTTGTTCTCAGCAGGGGCTCTGTGAGCGTTTTGATTCAACCATAGGGGGAGGAACGGTTCTTATGCCCTTTGGGGGAAGGTTTCAGGCAACGCCGGCTCAGGTTATGGCGGCGCTGCTGCCGGTTAAAGATGAGGATACCGAAACGGTCTCGCTGATGGCGTTTGGGTTTGATCCGTTCATGATGGAACGGGATCCCTTCCGGGGCGCTTACCTTGCCGTGGTTGAATCGGCGGCGAAGATCATCGCGGGCGGCGGAACGCTGAAGCAGTGCTGGCTGAGTTTTCAGGAATATTTTGAACGCCTCGAAAAGGACAGCCGCCGCTGGGGAAAGCCTGTGGCGGCCCTGCTTGGCGCGCTGGAAGCGCAATTGGATCTGGGCGTCGCGGCTATCGGCGGAAAGGATTCCATGTCCGGCAGTTTTCACGATCTGCATGTTCCGCCCACTCTGGTTTCGTTTGCCGTATCGGTGACCGGCGCTTCCGGCGTTATATCCGGTGAGTTAAAGAAACCCGGTTCAAAGCTCGTGTTCCTGGGGCCTCAAAAGGCAGAAGAAAAAGAAAACGCCGGCGATCTTCGCCGCCGCTTCGACATGGCGGAAACGCTTATCAAACAGAAAAAAGTTTTGAGCGCTTGGGCGGTTGGCGCGGGGGGCATTGCGGAAGCGCTGTTCAAAATGGCCCTGGGGAATCGGATTGGCGTTCATCTTGACGCCGCTCTTTCGGCTGATGAACTGTTTGTTTCCCGCTGGGGCGGTTTTGTTTTTGAGCTTGCCGGTGACGAGCGCATTGGCGTTCCCCTGGGCAAGACGGCGGCGGAATTTATGTTAGACCTGCGCGGCGAGCGGCTCGATCTCGCTTTGCTTCAAGAAAAGTACGAATCGACGCTGCAAGCGGTGTACCCGTTTCCGTCCAAGAACGCCGCCCCTGCCGTTGTGGAAGATGTACCGGCCTTGTCCTGGAATTTTTCGCCGGTCAAAAGACCGCCTGATTACCGTAACGGAAAACCTCCGGTGTTTGTGCCGGTGTTTCCTGGGACAAACTGCGAATACGACACGGAGTATGCGCTCAAGCGGGCCGGCGCCGAACCGTTTCCGCTGGTGATACGGAACCTAAGCGCCCAAGATGTCGCAGAGTCGATTCAGGAGGCGGAAAAGCTGCTGAGGAGATCGCGGATCATGGTTATCCCCGGCGGCTTCTCCGGCGGGGACGAGCCGGATGGATCGGGCAAATTTATCACCGCGTTTTTCAGAAACCCCCGTCTTGCCGGCGCCATTATGGATCTTCTGGAAAATCGGGACGGCCTTATCCTGGGGATATGCAACGGCTTCCAGGCGCTGATCAAACTCGGTCTTGTTCCCTACGGTACGATCATGGACAGCGCCGTGGACGGTCCCACATTGACCTATAACCGCATCGGGCGGCACCAGTCAATGCTGGTACGCACCCGCGTTGCGTCCAATAAATCTCCCTGGCTTATGGGGAGCGGCGTTGGAGATATACATACGCTTCCTATTTCGCATGGAGAGGGCCGTTTTACCGCGCGGGAAGCAGATCTCCGGCGCTTTATTGCCGACGGCCAGATTGCCGCTCAGTACGTCGATCTCCAGGGCAAGCCCACGATGGATCCGCGCTATAACCCCAACGGATCGCTCTACGCGGTTGAAGCCCTGAGCTCTCCGGATGGGCGGGTGCTGGGCAAAATGGGGCACAGTGAACGCCGGCGGCGGTATTGCTACCAAAATGTTCCCGGCAGCTTTGATCAGCGGCTCTTTGAAAACGCCGTCGCCTATTTCCATTGAGCGCCGCATTGAGCGCCATACCGTTGTCCCCAGTTTCCCCGGCGATCCGCGGCGTCCGCTCCCCGGGGGGAGCAGAGGCGGCCTTCTCCTAAAAATACGTTCCGGGGGGCCAAGGTCTCCTTCAAGAGGGCCAAGAATTCCGGGCGGCCCATCTCCGTTCCCCCCAGACTGCGGAGATGTTCGCTGGGGAGTTGGCAGTCGATGAAACGGATTTCATCGGCAAAGAGCAGCCGGGCCAATGTCAAGAAAGCGGCTTTGGAGGCGTTTGATACCCTGGCGAACATAGATTCTCCAAAGAAGGCGTTCCCCAGCCGTATGCCGTAACAGCCCCCGACGAGTTCCCCCTCAGCGTAGGCTTCCGCCGAATGAGCCCAGCCCAGGCGGTGCAGTTCCGTATACGCGGCGATAATATCCCCGGTGATCCAGGTACCGTCCTGACCGGGCCGTTCTTTGGCGGCGCAGCCCTGTATTACCCCCTGGAAGTCCCGATCCAGACTGATGGAGAAGACCCCCTTGTTGAGTATTTTTTTCATGGAGGCGGAGACATGGAGTTTTTCCGGGAAAATAATAAAACGGGTCTCTGGAGACTGCCAAAGAACCGGGTCATCCGGGTTATACCAGGGGAAGAGCCCTTGTTCGTAGGCCGAAAGAAGCATCCCCGGAGAGAGGTTGCCCCCTGCGGCGATGATGCTATCATCCCAGCTTTCCGGGGAAGGAAAGGAATAACGGTCGTATTCGCTCAGGTAGGGAAAATCCGGGTCCGGCCCAGAAGCGGGACGGCGGCTCATGCGAGGGAAAGCGCCCCCTGGTGCGGCGTCCCTTGGGACGCCGTCCCCGCTTGTCCGGCTGCCGCATCGAGGCCGTTTAGGATCTCGATCCGGTATGATCCCTGGTAATCGGCGCGGGCAGACCCGCCTGAGCTCAGGCGGCCAAAGAGGACTTCGTCTACGAAGAAATTTTTGATCTTTTCTTCTACGATACGGCTTGCGTTCCGGGCGCCGAATTCCCGGCTGTAGCCTTCTTCGGCAAGACGTTCCACACAAGCGCCGGTAACCTCCAGGGTGACACCTTTTTCCGCAAGCTGCGACTGAAACGCGCTCAGCTCTTTGCGGATGATAGACGCCATAATATCCTTGGAAAGGTGGCTGAAAGGGATCACCTCGTCCAGACGGTTGCGGAATTCAGGGGTAAAGATCCGTTCCACCGCGTTTTGCACTTCCGACTCCGGAACAATCCGTTCACCAAAGCCGATAAGGTTCTTCCCAATATCCCTCGCGCCGGCGTTACTGGTCATGATCAGAACAACGTTACGGAAGTCAGCTTTTCTGCCGTTGTTATCCGTTAAGGTGGCGTAATCCATGATCTGCAAGAGAATGTTATAGATATCGGGGTGGGCCTTCTCGATTTCGTCCAGGAGTACTACCGCGTGGGGGTGTTTCCGTACCGTGTCGGTAAGAAGCCCTCCTTCTTCATACCCCACATACCCCGGTGGGGAACCAATGAGCCGCGATACGGTGTGCTTTTCCTGGTATTCGCTCATGTCAAAACGGTGCATAGCGACCCCCAGCACATCCGCCAGGCTTCGAGCCAACTCCGTTTTGCCAACCCCCGTCGGGCCCGCGAAGAGAAAGTTGGCAACCGGCTTGTTTTCCCCCCGAAAACCGGCGCGGGAACGTTTTACCGCTTTAACAACCGCCTCTACCGCCTGATCCTGGCCGAAGATCCGCTCTTTAAGCCGCGCTTCCAGGCTTTTGAGTTTATCCTTTTCGGTTTCTCCCACAGAACGTTCCGGAATCCGGGCAATCCGGGCAACTACCGTCTCGATCTGGGGAAGCCCAATAGCTATGAGCGCCGCTTCCTCCGGAAGCGCCGATTCCGCAGGAAGCGCCGATTCCGCAGGAAGCGCCGCTTCCTGTGGAGCTTTCTTGAAGGCTTCGATACGGGCAAAGGCCCCGGCCTCGTCTATCACATCGATGGCCTTGTCCGGCAGCCGGCGATCGGTGATGAATTGCGCCGAGAGCCGTACCGCCGCTTCGATGGCTTCATCGCTGTAACAGACGTGATGATATTCCTCATATTTGGATTTAAGCCCCTTGAGAATAGTGACGGCGTCATCTTCGCTGGGCTCATTGATGTCGATTTTCTGGAAACGCCGGGACAAAGCCCGATCTTTATCGAAGAATTTCCCGTATTCCTCGTGGGTGGTGGAACCGATACAGCGGAGTTTTCCCGAAGTAAGCGCCGGCTTTAAGAGGTTGGAGGCGTCCATAGCCCCGCCGGAAACGGAACCTGCTCCAACGAGGGTGTGGATCTCATCGATAAAGAGGATTACCCGCTGCTTTTTGAGCAGTTCCTCTACCACGCGCTTAATCCGCTCTTCAAAATCGCCCCGGTATTTGGTTCCCGCCACCAAAACGCCCATATCCAGGGAAAAGATGCTGAAATCCCGCAGCATGGGCGGAACATTGCCGCTCACGATCCGCTGGGCCAGCCCTTCGGTGATGGCGGTCTTGCCAACCCCGGAATCTCCCACATGGATGGGGTTGTTCTTGAGCCTCCGGCAGAGCACTTGGATGGTTCGTTCCAGTTCCGTTTCCCTGCCGATTACCGGTTCCAGCTTATTTTCCCGGGCAAGAGCGGTAAGCTCGGTGGCGTACTTTTCGAGAGCGCTCTTCTTTACCGCCCGGCTCTTTTGGCTCGTATCGGTTCCTTCTTCCTGGCTCTCTTCTTTCCCTTCAGAACCGCCGAATCCTTCCGGCCCGGTTCCGACGCTCGTATCGCCGCCGGAGGAGAGGCTTTCCAGCAGTTCCAGCCTGGTTACACCCACCTTGCGAAGGTAGTAAGCGCTGTAGTTCCGTTCCTCATCGTAGAGGGAAACCAGAATATCCGCCACATCGAGGGTTTCTTTTTGGGAAGACTGCATTTGTATAACTGCCCGTTCCAGAACACTGGTAAAACCTACGGTCTGGGTGGGCTCTGTGTTGTTCAACACCGGTACCTTTTGCTCAAAGTAGGTTTCCATGCCATGTTTGAGCTGTTCCAGATTGACTCCGCAGGCCAAAAATATTCCCTGCACCTCGTCGAAAGCAAGGGCGGCGTAGAGGATATGCTCGGGAGTTAGATATTCATGGTTTCGCATCCTCGCTTCATTATAGGCGGCATTGATGATGGCTTGTACGTGCCGGCTGATCCTCATATTCATATTAGCAGCTCCTGGATTTGCGTTGTTTCTATGATTTACAAAATCTTTTAAATGCGGTCCTTCTTTACGCTTGTTCGATGATACAGCGCAGGGGGAATTCGTGCTGCCGGGCTATGGCGTGAACCTGCTCGGCTTTCGTCTGGGCAATATCCCAAGAGTAGGATCCCACCACGCCGCGGCCCTTCCGGTGTACATCCAGCATGATCCGCGTCGCGTCATTTTCACTTTTATGGAAGATAGTGATCAAAATTTCTACCACGAACACCATAGTCGTGAAGTGATCGTTGAGAAGGATGACCCGGTATTCTTCAGGCTCTTTGAGCTTTTCCGCCTTTTTTGTGGCGGACTTTATTCCCCCGTCCCCATACATCGGCATAAAGGTAAGATACTGTAAAACGGGAGCGTTGACAACCGCTCTTCTCCGTGTAGTAGAATAACCGGCATGGAAATTCTGCTGGATAGAGAACTGATCCTCCATTTAGAGGACGCAAAAACGAATGTAGAGATCCCTTTCACCCTGAAACGGAACTACGAGGCGCTGGAACTGCTCTGTTCCTACGAGCCAAAACACTGCGATGATGAAAATCTGGCCCGCCGTCTTATCGAGGAGGCTATCACGACCTTCGCGCCTCCCCCATACCGGGAAAAAATCGGCCCCTGGCAGCGCCACCGTTCGTCGGTAGTGAACCTGATTACCGTATCGATAGACGCCGGGGAAACCTACCTGGGCTGCGCTCACCGGCACGCCAATGAGCAGCGGCATATTATCTCCGCTGATTTTTCATCTCCCGGATTTTGCCGCTGCGCCCCCCAACCGGGCCCCTGGCGGGCAATGCTGAACGTTCACGCGGTGGTTTGCGCCGAAGTATGGTACCGGTTACGGGTACTGGGTCTCGATGACAGAGGAGAGGGTCATGATCGCCTGGAAATGTTTTGAGATGCACAGCCACACCCGGCATAGCGACGGTGAGTTTACGCCTGAGGAACTCCTCCGCTATGCCCGGAAATTTCTCTACGATGGCATCGCTTTGACGGATCACAACACCATGTCGGGTTTGGACGCGCTTGGGCCGGAGGAAGAGCGTATCCCGGTGCTTCCCGGTATCGAATGGACTACCTATTACGGCCACATGCTGGTTCTGGGAGCGGACACATACGTAGACTGGCGTTCCGCCCGGCCTGACACTATCGATGAATACACCGGGGCGATAAAGCGGGCCGGGGGACTTATCGGCATAGCCCATCCCTTTAACCTGGGAGGCCCCCTCTGTACCGGCTGCCATTGGGATTTTCAGGTAAAGAACTGGGACAACATTGACTATATTGAGGTTTGGTCTGAACCCCACCCCCAGCGGCACTTCAAAAACCACCTCGCCTTTCAATGGTGGACGGATCTTTTGAACCAGGGCCGCCGCCTCGCCGCCACCGCAGGCTGGGACTGGCACGGCCCCGCCGAACCGGGACAGACACTGCCTTCCGCCACCTGGCTGGGCCTTCGGGAAGGCGACTTTCGTTTAGCCGGCCTGCGGGAAGCCTTGGGCGCGGGCCGCGTTCTGGTCAGTTCAGGCCCCTTTCCGGACATTCGCCTTCTCCAAGGGGAAAAGCGCCTCTACCCAGGAGATACCCTGGAGCGGGGGCCTTTTCACCTCCGGGTAGCGGTAGACGACACCAAGCGGCGGGCGATCTGGGATTCTTTCGACATCCGTACCGAACGGCTCTGCTTGGTTCACAATGGAAAGCCCGTCAAATCCGTCCCCGCCGCCAGTCCCTGGGAAGAGTCCTTTGACCTGGCCCCCGGTTGGATACGGCTGGAGGGCTACGGCTCTTTGAAAGCCGATCAAGACCAACTCCTGTTTTTCTCGAGTCCTTACTATCTGGGGTAAGGTACGGCGCGGATGCGGCGCGGATGCGGCGCGGATGCGGCGCGATTGCGGCGCAACTGCGGCGCAACTGCGGCGCGAATACAATACCGTGTAGGCGCCGCAGGAAGGATCGGGGCATCCGGCGAAAAAGAGCGGGCCGGTTATTGCCGCGAGGAGCAAAGAAAAAATTGACGCCTTTGATGGACTTTACAAATCAGGCGAAAGCGTGTTATTATGCGCGCATGAGTGAAAAGCCGTTTTTTTTGAATGTAAAAACAGAAGACGCTGTTTATGAGAAAAAAGAATACCTCACCAAGCAGCTTATTACATATTTGGGGAATAAAAGGGCATTATTGGATTTTATCGGGAAGGGGATAGGGATTATTCAAAAACGCTTGAATAAAAACAAGCTTAAAATATTTGATGTTTTTAGCGGCTCTGGAATTGCCGCCAGATATTTTAAGCAGTTTTCTGAATTACTTATTGTTAACGATCTGGAAAAATATTCAAAAATAATAAACGCCTGTTATTTGTCCAATGACAACCAAATTAATACGCTTCTATTAAAGGAATATTACAAGGAAATTATTGAAGGCGCGGATAATCATTTAACCGGAGGAATCATATCCGAATTGTACGCTCCAAAGGATGATAAAAATATACAGCCTGGTGAGCGTGTTTTTTATACATCCCGAAACGCGCTCTATATTGACACGGTTCGGCGGCTAATAGACGCGGTACCTGAATCAGAGCAAAAGTATTTCTTGGCGCCTTTATTGTCGGAAGCTTCCATACATTCGAACACATCCGGGGTTTTTAAGGGATTTTATAAAAATAAAAATACCGGCGTCGGGCAATTTGGAGGGCTGCATCTGAATGCTTTACGCAGGATTACCGGCGATATAAAACTGCCATTTCCGGTATTCAGCAATTTTAATTGTGATACCATTATCTGCGACGGCGATTCCAATAAAATTATCACCACGCTGCCTGAAGTCGATGCGGCTTATTTAGATCCTCCCTATAATCAACATCCTTACGGGTCAAATTATTTTATGCTGAATTTGATACTGGATTACAACTATCCAAAAAACATCAGCAAAATATCTGGAATTCCCGAAGGCTGGAACCATTCAAATTATAACAAAAAAAACATCGCGTTAAAGTCATTAACGGAGCTTGTTCAAAATATAAGAGCGAAATATGTAATCATATCGTTTAACTCGGAAGGTTTTATAAGCCTTGATCAAATGACGGCGGCGCTTGAAAATATTGGAAAATTGCTGGTGTTAGAAACGAAGTATAATGCTTTTAGAGGCGGCAGAAACTTTAACAATAAGGAAATTCATGTAAAAGAATATTTGTATTTGCTGGAAAAATAGACTTGTTTCAGGAGGAATCACGGTGAACCTGCTCTGGAAGATCGCTCAAGAGGCGCGAAGATACAAAGGCCTCCTTATCACGGGGGCGCTGGCAACCTTGCTTTTGACGCTGCTCAACCTTATTGTCCCCCGGCTGCTGGCCCGCATGACCGGTATTGTGCAGCGGGGCGTTGGAGAACAGGGCTTGCGGGAGATCTTCATCCTGGCCTCCGCGCTCTTGGGCCTCTACGCCCTTCGGGTTCTCTTTCGTTTTCTGAGCAACTACCTGTGCCACAAGGCCGCCTGGAACCTGGTAAAAGATCTGCGGATGAAGGTTTATAACCAGCTCCAGGGTTTTTCCCTTTCTTTTTTTCATAAACGGCAGACCGGGGATCTGATGAGCCGGGTGGTCAACGATACGGCTACCTTTGAACTGCTCTACGCTCATATTATCCCGGAAAGCGTTACCAACGCCCTCACCCTCGCCGGCGTTCTGGCGATTCTCTTTTCCATTAACCCGCTGCTGGCCCTCCTGGTCTGTATTCCCATCCCCTTCCTCCTCTTTTCCGGCTGGGTGCTGATGAAGAAGGTGCGGCCCCGTTTTAGGGCTACGCAGAAGTCTTTGGCGATGCTCAACGCGCAGCTTCAAGATAACCTTTCGGGGATGCAGGAGATCCAGGCGTTTGGCCAGCAGGAGCGGGAAAGCGGGCGGGTAGATGAGAAAGCCGAGGAGTATACGAGAGATAACCTTTCCGCGTTGAAGCTCAACGCCATCTTTCATCCTTCGGTGGAATTCCTTACCGCCCTTGGCACGGTGATCGTCGTCGCTTTTGGCGGCGCGCTCGCCTATCGTACCCGCCTTTCTGCGGAGGATGTGGTGGCTTTTCTGCTGTACCTTTCCCTGTTCTACGCCCCCATCACCGGCTTGGCCCAACTTCTGGAGAATGCTCAACTGGCATTGGCCGGGACGGAACGGGTGCTGGAGATCCTGGATTCCACCACCGAGGTGGCGGATAAGGCCGGCGCGCCGGATATTCCTACGGTTCAGGGGCGGATACAGGGCCATATCCGCTTTGAGGACGTGAGTTTTCACTATGTGGAAGGTTCTCCCGTGCTGGACAGGGTAAGTTTTGAGGTCAAACCGGGACAAATGCTTGCTTTGGTAGGGCCAACGGGGGTGGGGAAGACGACGATCATCCATCTGGCGGCCCGTTTCTACGATCCCACCGCGGGAAAGATCAGCCTGGACGGTCATGATCTGCGGGACGTAACCCAGAACAGCGTAAGGAACCAGATCTCCCTCGTGCTGCAGGATACGTTCCTGTTTAACGGTACCATCGCCGAAAACATCGCCTATGCGAAGCCCCAGGCTACTATGGAAGAGATCATCGCATCGGCTCAGGCCGCCGGGATCTATGATGACATCATGGATATGCCCCGGCAGTTCGACACCGAAACCGGCGAGCGGGGGGTCAGGCTTTCCGGGGGGCAAAAACAGCGCGTTTCTATCGCCCGGGCCATCCTGCGGGACACGCCGGTGCTGATCCTCGACGAGGCGACCGCGTCGGTCGATATGCAAACCGAAGCGCGGATCCAAGAGGCCATCCAGAAGATGAGTTCCGGCAGAACCATTATCGCCATCGCGCACCGGCTTTCCACGATCCGGAACGCCGACGTTATTCTCGTACTCAAAGAAGGCCGGATCGTTCAGCAGGGTTCCCATGGGGAACTTATTGGACAGCCGGGAATGTACCGGGATCTCTGCGCCGCGCAGCAGTAAAATGCCCGGCGTCCACGCTTGCGGGATTTTCGTGGGTATAGTAAACTTGCTCCAGATTTAGCATATTTTTTTGAGGAAGCGTTTATGACTAAAACAAACATGAGCCGTCTCTTTACGGCTTCGGGCGCGGCCATTGCACTGGCCGCAGTGGTATTAACGGCCTGCGGGAACAGTTCCGGCGCGGCGGCGGCGGGGAAAATCATCGTTATCGGCGCGGGAGCCGCTTTCGAGGAGAAGTGGAATCCATTCCTTTCCGAGTCCTATTATGACAATATGGTGATGGATCAGATTTTTACCCCCATCTGCCAATACAACGACCGGAACGAACTGGTTCCCTACGGAGGAACGATCAGCGCGGAGGACAACGGCGACGGCACGGTACGCTACACCGTGACGGTAAACAAGGGCATGAAGTTCACCAACGGCCAGAACGTCACCATCGACGACTATATCTGGGCGTGGCACGTCTTGGCGGATCCCAGTTACACCGGGCCCAGTACGCCGCTTACCACCCATATTGAGGGGATAGAAGCCTACTATTACGATGATCCTAACTATTCATCCCGGCTTGCCGCGCTGGAACAAGACGCCGTGCGGTATACGAGCGACGCCATTAGCCTACCGGACTTTTTAATCTATAGCCGTGCGACGAATCTTGACGGCTGGTGGAACGGCGATCCCGCGGGAGACACCGGCGGCGGCGAGACCTGGAGCCAATACGCCGAAGAGGAAGGATTTGGCGATAAACTCAAGGCTATTGACGCCTCCGACCCCGGCGCGATGCTGGATCTTATCGCCGAGATTGAGTGGACGAATTACCGGAATTCCTACGATACCTACAACTGGTTTCTGGGCCAAACGAAGAAAGATTACGCCTTGGGGAACCTTTCCGGCGGGGTAAATGTGGCGTCTATAACGGGAATTCAGAAAATCGATGAGTACACCTGTATGGTACTGATGACCGAAATAGACATCTACGGCGACCGGAACCTGAATTTATCCCTCATTCCCCGTTCCTATTACGGCGAGATCACCAAGGGCGATGTCTCCGCAATTCTGTCCAATATGAAGCCGGTAGGATCCGGACCGTATATCTGGCAGGATTTTAGCGACAATATCGTTACCTGTTTGGCGAATCAGAACTTCTTCAAGGGCGTCCCCAAGGTGGGCGCCGTGCGTTGGCAGTATATTCCCGACACGGAAACCCTTTCCGCTTTGGCTTCCGGGCAAATCGACATCGCCGAGCCAAACGCCACCCAGCAGGCTATCGCGGAAATGGACGAGTTAGGTCTCGCGTATCATTTGGTGGACAACGCCGGTTACGGGTATATGGGCATGAACGTCCAGCGTCTTCCCTTAAACGTGCGTAAAGGGTACTGGAGTCTGATGAACCGGGGGCCTTCGGTGGAAGGCTGGTACGGGCCGGATCTGGCCCAGGTTATTGAACGGCCTATGACGACGACGCTGGCGGAGTACCCGGTGAACGCCCAGCCGTACTATACCTATTCCCGCGATGAGGCGCTGAAATTTTTCCAACTGGCGGGTTATTCCCAGGTGAACGGCCAACTGGTAGATAAAGACGGCAAGCAGTTGGTGATCAATACGTACATCGGCGGCTTTGGCGAAGGCAGTCATCCGGCGTACGCTATGCTGGTTCAGGCCGCCGAGGATATGCGGGCGCTGGGAGGCGAGATCCAGATTCAGGATGTGGCCTTTAACGTGCTGCAAGGGGCGATGAACGATGGAACCGCCGATTCATGGATCATGGCGTGGGCCACGATACGGAGCTGCGATAAATCCGGCCAGTTCCATTCACAAGGCGGGCAGAACCGCTCCCGTTTTAGCG
The DNA here is from genome assembly GCA_031257105.1 of Treponema sp. GTDB lineage: Bacteria > Spirochaetota > Spirochaetia > Treponematales > Breznakiellaceae > JAIRPG01. The sequence goes on along the minus strand of JAIRPG010000092.1, from coordinate 478 downwards.
ACGCCCGGATGGATCAACTGTTGGAAAACATTCTCAAGACTATCGATTTGGAAGAGCGCCGGGCCCTTGTTGCGGAGATGCTGGATTTAGCGATGGAGCAATGCATCGAATTCCCGCTCTATCAGCGTAAGAACTGCATCGCGTACAATCCCCAGAGTCTGGATATGAATACGGTGCCCGTGGCGTCTACTTCGGCGGACTACCGTAACGCGTTGTGGTCTTTGGATGTGAAGACAAAGTAGTAGAGGCTGGTATCTGGGAAGGAGGTAAACCGTGAGACAATACATTCTCAGAAGGCTTTTAATTTCGGCGGTTGTATTGATCGGCGTCTCCATGCTGGTGTATGCGTTGGCCCGTTCCATGCCCGCCGATTACGTGAGCCTCTCGACGGCCACCATCCAAAAAATCACCCAGGAGCAGAAGGATAATCTGCGCCGCATTTACGGGCTGGATAAGAACATTCCCGCGGGATACGTCA
>JAIRPG010000066.1 GCA_031257105.1 Treponema sp. | reverse complement strand
TGTCCACAAAGTCGGTTACTTTGCGGACAGACCTTGCATTTTCTCGCCTAACGGCTGCGAAAATGCGTTTTTTAAGGTGGTCTGTCCATAATGTGTCTACATTATGGACAGACACTAATAACTCCCCATTCCCCATTATCCTATCATACCCGGTGATAACACGCTACCGGCCCGGGGCACTTGTTTTTGAAAGGTATATATCCTATTATTCAGATAGGATATTTTTCTTCTCTAAAAATAGAGCTCTCCGGAAACTTCAGTTTTCGGACAGTTTCCGCTCAAAAAAGGTATGTTTCGTAGGCTGCAGGCCGAGAAACCGCAAGACCTGTTCGGGAATCAACCGGGTTTCCGGACCGGTCTCATAAAGAGGCGCTTATGAAGATGGGAACCTTACTACTACACAACGGGCACGAGACGGATCCCCAGAGCGGGGCTTTGTCGGTTCCCGTTATTCAAGCTTCGACCTTTGATCAAGGCGATTTGTCTTCGCCGGTGGAATTTGACTATTCCCGGTCGGGGAACCCCACCAGACGGGCGTTGGAAGAGATCATCGCCGTTTTGGAAGGCGGCGCCTTTGGCGGCGCCCTCGGCGGCGGCGTCAAGGGGTTTGCGTTTGGCAGCGGCATTGCCGCTATCTCCTCGGCGCTGGGGATCTTTGCGGCAGGGGATCATATCATTGCCGGGGAAGCTCTTTACGGCGGAAGCTACCGGATCCTTAATACCTTTTACAAACGCTGGGGCTTGGAACTGAGCGCGGTGGATACCACCGATCCGGATACCATCCGGCGGGCGATAAAGCCGAACACCAAAGCGGTGTTTCTGGAAACCCCTTCAAACCCCCTCCTCAAAATTACCGATCTTAAAGCGTGCTTGGACATTGCCAAGGAAGCGGGGCTTATCTCCATTGTGGACAACACGTTTATGACGCCCTACCTTCAGCGCCCCCTCGAATTCGGCGCGGACATCGTGGTTCATTCAGCCACCAAATTCCTGGGGGGACACAGCGATGTAATTTCCGGCCTTGCGGTTACTCGAACCGAAGAACTTGGCCGCCGGGTTTACGCGGTACAGAACGGGTTCGGCGCCGTACCGGGGCCCTGGGATGCCTGGCTGGTGATGCGGGGGATCAAAACCCTCAAAGTACGGATGGATGCCCAGGAAGCCGCCGCCCAAAAATTGGCCCGGTGGTTACAAACGCATCCTCTCGTAAGCCAGGTCTTCTACCCCGGCCTTCCGGAACATCCCGGCGCCGAAACTCACGCGGCTCAAGCATCCGGGGCCGGAGCGGTGCTCTCCTTTAAGACACGCAAAACAGAGCAAGCCCTTCGCTTCCTGGGAAAGACGGAACTGACCGCTTCCGCAGTGAGCCTGGGGGGAGTCGAGACCATTGCCTCCTACCCGATACGGATGAGCCATGCGGCTATGCCTCCGGCGGAACGGGAGCGGCTGGGTATCACCGATACGTTGATACGTCTTTCTATCGGACTGGAAGACCCGGACGATCTTATCGCCGACTTTGATAACGCTTTGAGGTAAGGATACTCCAGGGAGATATAATATGGAAGGAAAAGATAACGAATCCCACTGTAAGCGGCAAAACCCGCCCTACGCCGTATCTACTGTAATGGTTCATGGGGCCAGCCGCTTCGAGCCGCGTACCGGGGCGGTGAGCGTCCCGATTTATCAGAGTTCCACCTTCCGGCACCCGGCCTTGAACGAAACGACCGGCTACGACTATTCCAGAGGAACCAACCCTACCAGGGCTGAGTTGGAGCGGACCATTGCCCTGGCGGAACACGGGAAGTACGGCCTGGCCTTCGCTTCCGGTATGGGGGCTATTTCCGCGGTGATCAAGCTCTTCAAGCCCGGGGATCATCTGATCGTGTCGGAGGATCTGTACGGCGGCACGTACCGGCTCTTCGATGAATTCTACCGCGCGTACGGTTTCTCTTTCTCCTGGGTTGATACCAGCAGCGTGAACCTGGTGGAAGCGGCCTTAAAACCCGAAACCAAAGGTATCTTCATCGAAACTCCCTCCAACCCCATGATGAAAGTCACCGACATCGGCGGCTGCGCGGAAATTATCCATCGGCGGGGGGGGCTGCTCATTGTGGATAACACCTTTCTCTCACCCTACTTCCAGAATCCTCTGGATTTGGGGGCGGACATCACCCTGCACAGCGCGACAAAGTACCTGGCGGGCCATAACGACACCTTGGCGGGACTTATTGTTCATTCCCAGGACGCGCTTGAGGAACGACTGCGGCTTATCCAAAAGGGCGAAGGAGCGACGCTGGGGCCGTTTGACTCATGGCTGACGCTGCGGGGTATGAAAACGCTGGCCCTCAGAATGGAACGGCACCAGGAGAACGCCCGATTGGTGGCGCATTGGCTGCGAAAATGTCCCCAGGTGGAAACGGTCTTTTACACCGGTTTTGAGGATCATAGCCAATACACATTGAGTTCCACCCAGGCAAGGGGCCACAGCGGGATGATTTCTTTCTATCTAAAAGACGCCGCTTTTGCCCCCGCGCTTCTTAAAAACGTATCGCTGATCCTCTTTGCGGAGAGCCTGGGCGGGGTGGAATCCCTCATTACCTACCCCTTGGTACAAACCCACAACGCCATCCCTGAAGCAATGCGGCTTTCCGCCGGGGTCGACGACCGGCTTATGCGGCTTTCGGTGGGAATTGAAGACGCAGGGGACATTATCGGCGACCTTGAAGCCGCCTTTGCGCGGTGCGGTAAGCGCGGCGGATAGGGGAACGGCGATGCGGATTTCTACCAAAGGCCGCTATTCCCTAGAAGCGCTGCTCTATCTGGCCCTGCTTCCCGAAGGCGAATACACCAGTACAAGGGCTATCGCCGAAGGGACGGGCGTCTCAGACGGTTACTTGGAGCAGCTTTTCATCCCCCTGCGAAAGGCGGGCATTGTCCAGGGGATTCGAGGCCCCCAGGGAGGGTATCTTCCGGGCCGGGAACTGGAACGGATTACGGTGGGGGATGTTCTGCGGGCGGTAGAGGGCCCGTTGGAACCGGTGGCCTGCGTCAATTCCGAGTGCTGCCCCGATGAAAAAACCTGTATCTCCCGCCATACCTGGAGCGAACTTTACCGGGAGATCCTGGAGTGCGTCGATTCCATCACCCTCTCGGATCTGGTGAAAGCGTATCACGCCGCCGGCAATACGGAATACACTATATGAAAATCTCAACCCGGGGGCGTTATGGTATCCGGCTCCTCATCGATCTGGCGGAACATCCCAACGAACCTCACCGAGCCCTGGCGAGTGTGGCTGAGCGGCAGAACATTTCAATGCGCTATCTGGAACAGGTGGTGATCATTCTCCGCCGGGCGGGCTATATTCGCTCGATCAAGGGCGCGTCCGGGGGCTATGCCCTGGCCCGTCTTCCCCAGGATATTGTCATCGGCGATGTTCTGCGGGTATTGGAAGGGGATATGCTGGTGGTAGACCCTCCCCTGGAAACAAACGACGAGACAAGGATTCAGCGCTGCATTAGAACCGCAGTCTTTGACCAGCTCAACAAGCGGATAGCCCAGGTTATCGACCATAAGACCTTGGCGTCTGTGGTAGGCACCGTTGATCCCGATGAATCGTATATGTACTTCATCTAAACTTCGCTGGGAAGACGGGAGTTCTTTAAATAGTAACAGAACGTTATCAGGAAGCCTGCGGCTAAGAGGCAGAGGTTAAGGATAAAGGGGAGGTTTCGGGAAATGTCCGAAAGCGCGCCCCCAATCCAGCCGAAAGGAGCGGTCGCGGCCATAATGATCATGTGCTGGATAGCCATAACCCGGGCGCGCTCGGCGGCGTTCACATGGAGGGCCACCAGCGATTCCGCCAACATGGCCAGAATTCCAAACCCGAAGCCGTCGAAAACGAGGGAAGCGCAGAGCATTACATACTTGACCCCCTCCACCGGGGTAAGGATGAGCAGCGTCTGGCCGATAAAATAGCAGGCAAACCCTATCAGCAAGGGCGCTTTGAGAAGCCCCTTGGTAAGATGAGGCGCCACCAGAAACAGGAAGGCAATAGCCGTTACGGACTTGAGCACCGGGAAAAGCGGCAGCAGCGGATCGGGAACCAGCAGTTTTTTGCTGACAATAACCTGCCAAAACGTGGTGTTGATCATCCCCACCGCGCCCACCAGCGCGGTTATCACCAAGGAAAACACCGTACCGCGAGAATGTGCGATGATCTTGAGTACGCCGCCATATCCCCCCGCCAACTGGAAAATAGTTTTCCCTTTTGTTTCCCGAAGGCGTACGACGCCGGTTTTGGTTTCTCTGGAAGCGAGGTACAGGATGATCTCCTTCGCGGTCATCACGGCGAATGCGTTGATATAGAGGATCCGTATCGCCGGAATCAGGGTGAGCCGGGAAACCATGATGGACGAAAGGGGCGCAAAAAAAGCCGAAAGCTGGCCGCAGACAATCACCAGGGAATAAATCTTGGTGATCTGGCTCTTTTCGGCGTCCTCTACGAGAAGGCAGTCCCAGGAGTTGGTAGTAACCTTCATGGTTCCATTGAAGATCGCGGCTACCAGAAAGAACCAAAAATTCTCGGCCCGCCACCAGATAAGGCAGGGGATACTCCAGGCGATAAAGTCGAAGATCGCCGTGGTTTTCCGCCTGCCCATCTTATCGGTAATGGGCCCGGAGAAAAAGGCAAACGCTACCTGGGAGAGCATATACACCGTGGCGATGAATCCTACCTGCGTGTCATCCATACCCAAGGCGAGCATATACACCGACGCGTATGGCAGACAGAGATTCATCGAGAGCCCCCACAGAGGCTCGGTGTACACACAAGCCCTCGGGTTCCCCCGCAGATGCGCCAACGCCTTGACGAGCGAATTGTTCATTAGGCGAGAGCCTTATGGGTTTCCTTTAGTTGTTCGCGGATGGGTAGTTTTTGCGGGCACTTATCTTCACAGACCCCACATTCCACGCAGGCCGCCGCGTTCTTGTACTGCATCCAGGGCACGTTACCAATCATGGCGTAGTTCTTCCGGGCATAATCGCTGATCTTGTACACCCGGTGATAGTTCATCATGGTAAAAATATCGGGGATATTGATCCCTTGGGGACAGGGCATACAGTACTTGCAGCCGGTGCAGTAGAGCCCCGCCAAGCGCTCGTTTTCTTTCATCATCGCCTCAAGCCGGCTCTGTTCACCGGCGCTCAGCGGGGCGGGGTTGTCCGCCAAAGCCGCGTTCTCCTCCAGCATCTCGATAGAACTCATGCCCGACAGGGCTATGTGTACGTTGGGATTGGTAAACACAAAGCGGAGCGCTACCTCGGCGGAACTCTGCGCCTTACCGGGTAGCAGCTCTTGGATGACTTTGGAAGGCGCTCCCAGCCGTCCGCCGCCTACCGGCCCCATAATCACCACCCCCAAGCCCTGCTCGCGGGCAAAGGCCATACCCTGCTCGTTGGAACGATCCAGCAGGTTGTACTGACAGAGCAGCGAATCAAAGATCCCCTCGCCCCGGCGGATGATCTCCAGCAGATTTCCCGGCGCGTCGTGGAAGGAAAAAGAAATATGCCGTACCACGCCCTTTTCTTTCCACTTTTTGACCCGATCCAACGGCCCGTCGGGAGCGCAGACCTTGTTGATAAAGGTATCCAGCGTGATACCCCAGAAGTGATAGAAATCGATGTAATCGGTATCCAGTTTTTTAAGGGATGTTTCCAGCCGTTTGTCGTAATCGTCCCCGGAAGCGTTCTCGATAGGGTTCTTGGTGGAAAGGTAGATCTTGTCCCGGAAACCCTTAATGGCCTTGCCGACCATGATCTCGCTCACGGTATCGCAGTAGCCTGGAGCGGTATCAAAATAGTTTACGCCCAGTTCATACGCCCGCCGAATGAGCGCGATGCTCTGCTCTTCGTCATACAGAGTCTTGCCGTCTTTTTCATAACTGGGAAGACGCATACAGCCCATACCGAGCCGGGATACCTGAATCCCGCTCCTGCCAAATTCTACATATCGCACCGTGAACTCCTTTTTAAGAAAAGCACTTTTAGTAAAAGGCTAAATAAAACTTTTGTCAAGACATGGTTCACCTTTGCAAGATTTGTTCAGTACCCAACCGGATTACAGAATAAACCTATTTTCTTGTATATTGTATAAATAGCGGCTATGCTCGTCGCGGCAGGCAAAAAAATTACAAACATAATGCTACTCATTAAGAAACCACCTTTACTAAATTTTATAAATATTTCAATAAAAAAAGAACGGTCTATAAACTGAAAAAAGGCTATTTGAAATCCGGCTATGAATTTGAGCAATATGATAGAAAAAATCGAGCCTATAACTCCAAAATAAACGCTACTGGTAACACCTATCATCAACCATAAAACAAAAATGGTAAACCATGATTTTACCGAATTCAACTTGAAACCGGCGGTTATATATTTTCTTGCATATACAATTATATATCTAAATGCTGTTTTTTCAACGAAGTCGAGGCAATATACAAACAGAACCCCCGCTATTACCGCCGATATAAACGGCGCGATAAAACCTAATAAAGATATTGCCGTTTTTTCTATAACTATTCTAAATAGAATATTAGCTGCCGCAAATGTTAAAAAAGCAAGTACGATTAATATATATTTTTTTCGCAGTCTCATAATCGCTCCGTAAACACCAGCCGTCATTCTATGTTTTTTCATGTACCGATCCTTTTTTGTTTTATTTTCAGATATAATTTACCGGCTATTAGGATACCATTTAAAATACAAAATCCACAAAAAAATAACATGGTAAAAAAACGGACAAAAAATAATATATCAAAAACTGAAAATGGAACATATAAAATAAATCTTATAAACATCAAAAAATAGGCCGCAAATCCACATCCTATATAAACGCCGCCATAAAGGATGGCTGCCTTTAAATAGTATACAAAAGACATATTTTCTATCTTTTTCACAGAGGATACTATAGCGGGAACTAAAATAGATTCCGTAAATTTATCGAAAAGGAAACCCGATATAATTGTTCCCATATACCGTAAAAGAACGCCGGCTATTGTTACCGGCCTAAAAAAGAAAATATCATACAATAAAAAAACCGTACAGAAAATACATAACACACAGGGGGAAATGACCATGTGCAGAAATTTCTTTGTTACCATTTTTCCAAGTCCATTTAAAGATTACGGAGTTGGCAAAGCGGCGCCAATCATTGCGCCTGCTTTAACTCCTCCCCAAGCTCCCAAACCTATAGCAGCACCGGTAACCGCCATGCTACAAACTACCGCATTAAACTTTGAATTATTGCCATATCCTTGGTCTGAAAAAGCTTTGGTAACTGCCGGCACAACGTAGGAAGCGACCTTATACCCAACGACAACGCCCGCTATTCCTCCGATAATACCACCAACAACCGCACCTATCGGCCCTTCCCCTTCGACCGCTTGCGCCTCCTCCGCCGTCAGCGGCGTTGCCTGCACATCGGCGAACAGGTCATCCGCCCCATCCTGAGCCAACGCCATTGCTCCCGGCGCCGCGAATACCGTCATGCCGGTAAACGCCAGCATAACCACTACAGAAATGAGCTTCTTCATAGAAACCCTCCTAAAAAATATTTTTAACGGTTTACAACCGTTATCCAAAATATAAGCCCTCCAACGCCCCCTGTCAACAAAACCGGCCCTCTTCGGGGTATCATTCGAGTATCATCTGGGTATCACCAAAGTATCATCTGGGTATCACCAAAGTATCATCTGGGTATCACGAAGTATCATCTGGGTATCACGAAGTATCATCTGGGTATCACGAAGTATCATCTGGGTATCACGAAGTATCACCGGGAACAAAGACGTATTAAAAT
>JAIRPG010000087.1 GCA_031257105.1 Treponema sp. | reverse complement strand
GAGCCTCGTCAAGGATGATAATACAGTCGTTAAGGCTTCTGCCCCGCATATAGGCCAGGGGGGCTACTTCAATGGCGCGGGTATCTTCCATGCGGCGGATGGATTCATAGGGGACAAGGACTTCCATGGCGTCATAAATCGGCCTGAGATACGGATTGATCTTCTGGGCAAGGTCTCCGGGCAGGTAGCCCAGGCTTTCTCCCGCTTCCACCACGGGGCGGGTCAAGACCAGTTTACGCATCTTTTTGGAGAGTACCAGGCGCAGCGCTTCGGCGATGGCAAGATAGGTCTTGCCCGTTCCCGCCGGCCCCACGCAAAAACTGATGTCATGCGTCCGCATCCCTTCAACATACAGCGCCTGGTTACGGCTGCGGGGAAAAACTTTGCCAAAGGCGTGGGGTATCTGGATAAGATTATCCCGCATCGGATCTCGATCCGCCGGATCGCTATCCGCCGGACTTTCCCCGGCGGCGGCCTGGTCTTCATCCGTTTTGGGCGCAAGAAAACTGCCGGTCAGGGCCTTTACATAGTCGGTAGAGGGGTAATCGCCCTCATTGACCGCGTTAATCAGCCTGTCTATCACCGTTTTGAAGCGCCTCACGCCGGCTTCGTCAGGCCCGGAAAACCGTATCTCGTTACCTCTCACGCTATAATGTCCGCCCAGCGAACCGGCGATAACTTTAAGATTCCCGTCGTTTGCCCCGCAGACACCGGAGAGGATGTCATTGTTATCCAATACTATGGTAATACGTTCTTCCAAAACTTCCCACAGTCCCACAAAGGGAATGGGCGCGCAGGGATTCGAACCCCGGACATCCACGGTGTAAACGTGGCGCTCTAACCAGCTGAGCTACGCGCCCCCTGTTTTTCTACACTACCGGGAAAGAAAGCGGCTGTCAAGATCGTGAAAGGCGTTCCAGTTCCCGCGCGATACTGTCGTGAACACGGGCGGAAAGTATCTGCTTCCGGTCTCCTGGCGGAAGCTCTTCCGGGTGTATTGGCGGCAGAAACGAGATGCTTACCGGGGCGGCGTGGGCCCGGTAACGCTTTTCAAAGACCTCGTAACTGCCGGTAATGGCAACGGGAACAATGACCGCGCCTGATTGGGTGGCAAGTTTGAGCGATCCCGGATGAAAGTCCCCCAAACCGCGCCCGCGGCTCCTGGTGCCTTCGGGAAAAATCAACATCCCCCCTCCCCTCTTAATATTTTCAACGCCCCTGTTAATGGTGGCCAGCGCTTTCCGGGGCTGTTTGCGGTCGATAAAAAGGCCTCCCAACACCGGAATATACATATTGAGGCCGGGTATCAACAACAGTTCTTTTTTTGCGATAAAACCAAAGGGCCTGCCGGCATAGCCAAGCGCCAGCACTATGTCAAAAATCCCCACATGATTCGACACAAAACAAAATCCCCCCTCCGGCGGTATATGTTCCCGCCCGCTGACGATCATAGGGCAGCCGATAAAGCCGATAATACAACGCGCCCAGCCCTGGGCTATTTTATACATGACAAAAGCCGCAGGCTTCCATAGCCCGGCAAAATTGAACAGCACAACCAGACAGCCTACGGGAATAAGAAGGATCATTAATAGACCGGTGATTACAAAAGCAAGAACGGTTTTCGCCAGTTCCATACATACCCCTAAAAACGGCCGGTACAGAGAAGCTCGATTTCACGGCGGGCATTTGCCGGACTCTCCCAAAGAAAACCGCGGATTCCCAGCTTCGCCGCTCCCTCGACATTTACCTTCATATCATCAAAAAAAATAAGCTCGTCCGCGGCGCAGCCAAGCGCGTCCAGCAGCAGTTCGTATATCTTTTGTTCGGGCTTTACCGTATTTACCTCGCAGGAATACACGGCCCCATCGGGAAGGCTGAACAGGGGGATGTGTATTCTGGCCCAGTCAATAAAAGGCCGGATCATGTTGGATAGTATGCCCAGTTTAAGCCCCGCCTTTTTTACGTCCCTCATCAGCGCTTCGGTTTCGGGGTTGATCCTGGCCCAGCTTTGAATGTCGCATTCCACCATCCGGCCAATCGCCGCCTCATCCCGGAATACTCCGGCTTCGGCAAGCATGTTACTGAAATACGTTTCCCCGCTGATAGCTCCCCTGTCGTACAGCGTCCTGTCTTTCCAGTACAGACGCCGCAGGAGATCGGCGCTGATTCCCGCCAGGGAAGCCAGTTCCGCCAGAGCTTTTTCATCCTGGGGCAGGGAAATAACGCCCCCAAAATCAAAAGCGACGGCTTTAATGCTCATAGTCTATCATTATATGTTTTTTTGCTTTTTCTACAAGCGCATACTATGTTTACAATATGAAGGGCATTTCAAAAACCCCGGTTGGATTTTTTGAAATGCCCCGGAGAAAATTGCGAACTCCTTACAGTATAAAAAATAAACAAAAGTAATTTTCTCCACAGGGTAAGAAAACATCTAAAAACTTCAGTTTTTAGATGTTCTCAAATATGTAAAAAACGGAGTTAAAAATGAAAATCGGGAAAAAACTCGCTTTGGCGATCATTTCGGTCGTCGTCGTGGGCGTCAGCATCCTGATCAGCGTCGTACTCAATACCGCCCACAAAGAAATCAACGGACTTATCAACAACGAACTACATAATCTTGCCGAGCAAGAGGCGGAAATCGTCAGAAGCTGGCTGGACGATTACCTCACCATTGCCCAAACGCTTAGCGATACCATGACAGAAGGCCTGTCCTCGCTTGAAAAGGAGCGCCGCCGAAGCGTCTTTAACATGATGCTGCGCGGCGTCCTGGTGAATAACGACGACATAGACGCCGTGGGAACCTGCTGGGAACCCGACGCCCTTGACGGCATGGACGCCCTGTACGCGAACACGCCGGGAACAGACGCGACAGGCCGTTTTATCTCGTACTGGGCGCAGGAGGGGGACAAAGTTTCCCTTACGCCCTTCCTTAATTACGATGTTCCCGGAAAGGGCGACTATTATCTGGCCGCCAAGCGCAGCGGCAAGGAAACCGTTATGGATCCCTACACCTACCAAAACGGCGGCAAGGAAAAACTCGTTACATCCGTAACCGCGCCGGTTATTATCAACGGAGAGATGAAGGGCGCGGTGATTATCGACATCGGCATCAATGACATACAGGAAAAAATACTGGAAATCAGCCCCTATGAGGGAAGCATCGCCGCGGTATTCAGCAACGGAGGGCTGGTAAGCGGCCACTTTGAAAGTTCCCATATCGGCAAACCAATGCGGGAAAGCGAAAAAGAGCTGGCCGGCCCCTATCTGGAAGAACTGATACGCGCCGTAAAAGAAGGAAAAAGCATAAGTTTTACCAATTATGTTCCCGGCTACAAAGAAAATATGTTCTTTATCACCGTGCCTTTCATAATGGGAAAGACAACAACGCCCTGGTCGCTCTTGATCGGCATCCCCAACAAGGTTATTACCGCGCCGGTGGTCAGAATGTTAAAGATCTGCGCGCCCATCGTCACGGGAATGCTCGCCTTGATCGTTGTCGCGGTGATCTTTCTGGCCCGGTCCATCGCAAAACCGCTTACCGCGATGATGACCACCTTCAATGAGGTCGGTGAGGGAGACTTTACGCGGAGCCTTGACATCAAGCGGAAAGACG